>DYKR01000014.1 GCA_020722505.1 Caldisericum exile
AGGGGGTTCTGTTTACCCCCTCAAACAAAAGAAAAGTAAAATTACACTAACTTTCTTCCTTCTTATAAGGAACTCCATCAGCTGCAGGGGCAACTGCCTTTCCAACAACACCCACCAAAGCACCAATTGTAAGAATATAAGGTAAGGCAAGATAAAAACCTACTGGGATTTTTGCAGCAATTCCTTTTGCAATTGCCTGGAGTAAAAATTGCAACACCTGTGCAGAAGCAAATAAGAATGATGCTAACATTGCTCCAATGGGTGTCCATTTACCGAATATCATGGCAGCAAGGCCAATAAAACCTTTACCTGATGGCATCGAATTCGTAAATGAAGACATTGTGCCAAGAGAAAGAGAAATACCTCCAAGAGCTGCAATAATACTTCCGAGTATAACGGCAATCCATTTTACTTTTAATACATCAACCCCAAGTGTTTCGGCAGCAAGAGGATATTCTCCAACAGACCTAATTCTTAAACCTAATACTGTATGATACAGGATGAAGTGCAATACAAATACAAGAATCAAAGAAATCCAAATAAGAATGTGCAAATGTGCAAATGCCCCCAACACAGGGATATTCTCAATAAAGTTAATATTAACAAGATATTTAGAACTGCCGAAATATGCAACAGTAGGTGAATAACCAGTTGTTTTAAAGATCCACTCAAGAAAGTAAGTGATCATGGCTGTTGCAATGACGTTTATTGCAACACCAGAAACAATTTGATCTCCTGCCCACTTCACAGTTATATACGCATGGAATGCCCCAAGTAGTGCACCTATAAGAACTCCCCACAGTAAACCTACCCATGGATTACCTGAATTGAAGGCACCCCAAACACCAAAAAATGCTGCAAAACGCATAATTCCTTCAAGAGCAATATTTACAACTCCAGAATTTTCAGATATAACACCTCCAAGAGCAGCAAAGAGTATGGGAGCAGCAAAATCAAGCATCTGCTTTAAAGACTCGTTTATTAGATAAGTCCAATTCATGCCGAAACACCTTCTTTCTTCTTGGTTATTGCTTTAACCAAAAGATACCTTATTAGTTCGTGAAGGGCAATGAATACTACAATAAGACCTTCTATGATTGCAGGAAAAGTTTTAGGAATTTTCACAAGTTGCACTGACGTTGCACCAGTCCTCAAAGCACCAATAAGGATACCCGATAACAGTATTCCAAATGGTTCATTACCTCCAATGAGTGCAACGGCAATGCCATCAAATCCGTATCCTCCTTCAAACACAGGGGGGTATTGGAATAAGACACCAAGCGTAATGAAAGACCCTCCTAAAGCAGCAATCGCTCCAGAAATAAACATAATTTGCATAATCCTTTTTTCGGTATTTACTCCACCGATTTTGGGTGCTTCCATATTAGTTATTGCAGTGTAACCCATTGCTCTCAATTCGTAGCCAAAAACTGTTCTGTAGAGCAAAAACCAAACAGCATAAACCAAAAACAACATGATTAATATGCTAATATTCAACCTTGTGCCACTTAATATTATTGGGAGTTTTGCCGTTGGACTTACGTAGGGTGTTCCAGATACTCCTGTTGCAACATCCGCCTTCATTGGACCAGTTACAAGCCACCCTTCGATAAGATGGAAAGCAATCCAGTTAAGCATAATTGTTACAATTGTTTCGTTAATTCCTTTTTTGGCTTTTAAATATCCTGCGATAAGCCCCCATAAACCACCTGCGATAATAACCATGAGAAGAACAATTGGAAGGTGAATGATTGTTGGCAAATTTGCTAATGGCTTATAGTAGCCAAAAAATGCTGCTGTAATTGTACCTACGATAAACTGTCCTTCAGCACCAATGGAAAATAGTCCAGCCCTTGCAGGTATTGCAAAGGCAAGGCCAGTTGCAATAAACATGGAAGAAGCAATAAGCATTTCAGAAAAATGACTTTTAAAATAAGGACCTGGTATAAGACCAGACGAACCAAAAAGGTATTTGTAAGCTAAAAATGGATTTCTTCCGGTTGAAGCAATAAATACTGCTCCAACAATAAGAGCAATAAAAATCGATACAACAGGAACAAGAATATTCATCCACCAGTATTTTTCCTGTCTTTTTACAAAAATTCTATAAAGAACCTCCTTCATTGTGCCACCTTCCTCTTAAGGCCAAGCATCATAAGACCAAGTTCTTCTTCGTTTGTTTCTTCGGGAGTAGTAACACCAACTATTTCTCCTTTATAAAGGACAAGGATTCTATCGGCAAGCCCCATAACTTCGGAGAGTTCAAGAGATATTAAGAGTATTCCAATACCTTTTTTCTTTTCTTCAATTAGCCACTTATAGACAAATTCTGTTGCACCAACATCAAGCCCTCTTGTAGGTTGAGATGCAAGGAGGAATTTATGCTCTGATGAAAGTTCTCTTGCAAGGATAATTTTTTGTTGGTTACCTCCAGAAAAGTTCTGAGCTTTCATATAGGCTTCTCTTGGTCTAATGTCAAACTCCTCTAACTTTCTTGTCGTGTATTCATCAATTGCGTTATCATTGAGAATGCCTTTATTTGAAAAAGGATATAGAGTATGATTTCCTAAAATTATATTCTCTCTTGCTCTGTATTGCAAAATTAGCCCTCTTCTCTTTCTATCTTCTGTAATGTAGGCAAGGCCTTTTCTCCTTATATCATATGGAGTTATAAACTTCATTTCGTTTCCATTAATAGTAATTGTTCCCTTTACTGGCCTTAAGAAACCAAGGATCGCATTTACAAGTTCTGCTTGCCCGTTCCCTTCAACACCTGCAATTGCAACGATTTCTCCTGCCCTTACATCAAAGATACAATCTTTTAGAGCAACAACGCCTCTTTGATTTTTTACTGTAAGATCTTCTACTTTGAAAACAACTTCACCCAATTCAGTTTTCACTTTTTGGATTTCAAGGACGACATCACGTCCTACCATCATCTTGGCAAGTTCTTTTTCATTGGTTTCTGTCTTTTTAACTATCCCCTGAACCCTGCCCCTTCTCATAACTGCAATTCTATCTGCAATCTCCATAACTTCACTCAACTTGTGCGAAATAAAAATAATCGTTTTATTAGCTTCTTTTAGTTTTCTTAAGGTCTTAAAAAGTTCTTCTGTTTCCTCTGGTGTAAGCACTGCTGTTGGCTCATCAAATATGAGGATTTCAGCACCTCTTCTCAAAATTTTGAGGATTTCAACTCTTTGCTGAATTCCAACTGGTAAATTTTCCACCTTTTCAGTCGGATCAACAACAAGTGCAAATCGATTAGAAAGTTCTTCCACCTCTTTAACTGCTTGTTTATAGTCAAAAACAAAACCAAACTTTCTTGGTTCATCACCAAGGACGATATTCTCAGTAACTGTAAATCTTGGAATGAGCATAAACTCTTGATGCACCATTCCAATTTTAAGGTTTATGGCATCTCTTGAATGCTTTATGTTAGCTTTTTCTCCGTTAACGTATATTTCACCACTATCAGGTAGATAAAGGCCATAGATAATTTTCATCAAAGTTGATTTACCTGCACCGTTTTCACCGACAATTGCAAAAATTTCTCCTTTTTCTATTGATAAACTAACGTTGTCATTTGCAAGGACGTTTGGAAATCTTTTTACTATGTTTTTAGCTGATAGTGCTTCCACTTCTTCCTCCACATATAAAAAATGTGGGCGGGCAACCCCGCCCTTTTAATCAATTAAATTAGAAGTTTGTTGGTGGAGTCCAGGTTTCTACTTCATTAGGATCTGTTGGAACAGTAAATGTGCCGTTAATAATCATTGTCTTAAGGCTTTCAATCTTTGAAATCTGGTCAGCTGTTAAAACATCTTTTACGTGGTCAGGAGCATAACCTACACCACCATCTTTAAGTGTTAAAGTAATAACTCCACCCTTAAATGTTCCATCAACAACTGATTTGATTGCTTCGTATGTTGCATAGTCAACATGTTTTAATGCAGAAGTAAGGGTTCTATCTGGGCAAAGGTTTGGATCAAGACCCATATCTACATCAACGCCAATACCCCAGTAAGGTGCACCCTTTTCACAAATTGCCTGGAACATGCCATTCCCTGTTGCACCAGCTGCATGGAAGAGCACATCTGCACCAAGTGCCATTTGAGAAACTGCAGTACTCTTTCCTAAAGATGCATCTACAAAGGAGTTTGTATACTGACCAATGACGGTTGCATTTGGATTCGTTGTTTTTACACCAGCTCTATAACCTGCTTCATACCTTAATACAGGAGGAATTGCCATGCCGCCAATATAACCAACTTTATTAGTTTTGGTTGCATAACCTGCAATTGCTCCAACCAAGAAGCCGCATTCTTGCTCTGCAAAAAGATAAGATACAACGTTTGGAAGATCAACTGTGTTACCATTTTCATCTACAGGTGTTGAATCTATAAGCATAAATTTGGTATCTGGATATTTCTTTGCAGATTCACCAATAGCACCTGCCAACATAAAGCCAACACCAATAACTAAATCGCAATGTTCTTGCTCAACAAGTGCCTGGATGTTAGGGATGTAATCCTCTTTTGCCTTTGATTCAAGGACTATTGGCTCAACGTTAAGAGGTGTAATCCCCTTGTCTTTAAGGTCATCTGGAATGCTTGCATTGAAAGCTTCATCAGAAAGTGCTTTGTATCCACCACCTTGCACATACTCCACTTTTGCAGCCCAAGTTTCAAGACCACGGAGAGCTGAATCGTTGAATGATCTATCTCCTCTACCACCTACGTCTGTAACAAGACCAATTTTGATCTTTGCTGGTTGCTGAGCTGCTGGTTTACAGCCTGCAAAAAGAGAGACAATAAAACCAACCACTAACACTGCTACTAAAAGCTTTTTCATACTTTTTTTACCTCCTTCCCTTAATAGGGTAAATATATTATATTAAAAAATTTAAAAACTATGCTTCGTTTTCCAAAATTAATTCTAACAACTTTAGGAGCACATTTTTTACACTTTCTTTATTCGTTGCATCACAATCAATTATGGGGATACTATCGGGAACCATCATGATTTTGCACAATTCTTCTTTTGTTGTATGCTCCTTTTCGTTAAAATGGTTCAATGCAATAACAATCGGTGCATCAGTTTTTACTCTAAAGAAATTTAGCATATCCTTTGCTTCTTCAAAAATAGACTTATCGCCTGAATCTATAAGTAACACTACTCCAAGTGCATCTTTTGATAGTATACTCCACATATAATTGAATCTGAATTGCCCAGGTGTTCCAAAGATATGTAATACAGACTCATCATCTACGGTAATTCTTCCAAAGTCCATTGCAACAGTAGTTGAATTTTTAACTGAAGATTCTTCTTCTCTTGTTGTAGGAGCCTCTGTAATAACAGGTGCAATTTCAGTTATTGTCTTTATGAAAGTTGTTTTACCTGCAGCAAAAGGCCCCGTTACCACAATTTTATAGTGCTTCATCAAAGTCTCCTTATCCTATCGATTAACCTCAATATGAAGTTCTTTGGAGGTGCTTTTACTTTTACTTCATTTGTATCGGGATTCTTTTGTCCCACTTCCCTTATAATTTTGAGAGCGGCTAATCCATATGCAATTCTTGCAACATCAAAAACCGTCATGTTCAATTTCAACGCTGCCTCTCTTATTGTCATTCCCTTCTGTAGCAACATCAAAACCTTCCAATCTGTTTGGGATAGATGAATTTCGCTTGGAATATCATCTGTCATCATTTTAAAAACAGAATCAACCGATTCAACCCTTGATTTAACCCTGTTCCACTCATCTAACTTTGAGGTAGCAAGAAGAACAAGGTCGGGAATGGATTTTGATATTGCCTTTTTAATATGCAAAGTATCATTTGGAACAAATCTAAAAGTCCCTTCTTTTATGTTTAGAAGATCTAAAATTGCAATTTCTCCTCTTGTTTCCTCTGTTTCGGCATCTTTTACTTCTCCATTCTCAAAGTAGATAATGCCTTTTCTTTTCCCAAAAGGAGTTAAACCCTCCAAATGAAGTTCACCGGTCTTGCCACCAAGTGAAATCATCTGTAGTAGGTCATCAAGTGAAAAGTCTCTTAAAGAACCCTCAAGCATCGTTAGAAGAATATTCTTGCAAGTTCGTAGTATGTGGTATCTGCCATGTGGATTTTATCAAAGGCTTCTTCATAAGGAGTCGTTGTAAGCTCACTCTTGTTAACACCAACTACAACATTTGCAATTCCTTTGGCAACCAAATCAACTGTAAATACCCCGAGTTGTGTTGCAAGTAGTCTATCTGCACTTGTTGGCACACCACCACGCTGTAGATAACCAAGCACCATTACCCTCGATTTAAGATGTGTAATATTCTCAAGTTTAGTTGCAAGTCTATAGCCAACCATTCTCTTTGCGTTTACCTTATGCCCAAATTCATCGTATTCAAAAGTGCTTCTATCCTCATCGGGAAGCACTACACCTTCTGCAACAACAACAATACTGAAGTTTTTGCCTTCTTTCTTTCTCTTCTCGATGTGCGCTGCAATTTCTTCAATCGTAAAAGGCACCTCAGGTATAACAATGTAATCTGCTCCACCAGTAACACCACCAAACAAAGCAAGCCAGCCAGTCTCTCTTCCCATTGTTTCAACAACCATAAGTCTATGATGAGCTGATGCGGTTGCATGGAGATTATCCAATGCACTCGATATTACTGAAACTGCCGTATCGAAACCAATAGAATAGTCCGTCCCATAGATATCGTTATCGATTGTTTTAGGAATTACAATAGAGGGGACTCCTTCTTCAGAAAGTTTCTTTGCAATTGTTATTGTGTCCCTATCTCCTATTATTACAAGAAGGGTAAGAGAATTTTTCTTGAAGTTCTCTTTTATTGCTTCTACATATTTTGGATCTTTGTAGGGATTGAATCTTGATATACCAAGTATACTTCCTCCAACAGTTAAAATGCCTGAAACCGACATTTTTGTAATGATTTTTACATCGTTCTCGATAAGACCTTTAAAACCATCAATAAATCCAAGCACTTCGTATTCTCTTTCAAAACTTGCCCTTGCAACTGCTCTAATAGCGGTGTTTATACCAGGAGCATCTCCACCATCACACAATAAACCTATTCTTTTCATACATACCTCCTAAAATTCAGTTGCGCTTGAAAAGTTAAAATCTTTAATTCTCATATAAGGCACAGTTGTAACTGCTCCACCTTCGTATATTATCTTAAAATTATCCGAAATTTCCAAACAGTTTTTAAGTGCGGTTATGATACTTTCTGTAAATCTCAAGTGTTTAATTGGTCTTGTGATTTTACCGTTTTCGATGAGAAAAAGACCATCTCTTGTCATCCCCGTGATGACTAAATTTACAGGATCCATGGGGTTTGTATACCAGAAGCGCTGCACGAATAAACCTTTTTCCACATTAGATATCATATCCTCAAGTTTTGATTTGCCTTTTTCAAAAATAAAATTCATGGGATATGCACCCAACTCACTTGGTTGTGGAAGAGAGTGTCCAGTTGGTTCTTTTCCCAATTTATAGGCATAGAAAGAATCGTTTACAACATTTTCTATAACTCCGTTTTTAACAAAGTAAACCCTCTTCTTCTTCATACCTTCAAAGTCAAAAGCCATCTTTATTGTATTATTGTCAAGGCCATCATCATAAAAGGTAATCATATCGTTAAACATTTTTTCTCCAAAATGCCCTTTCATAAAGCTTGTCCCTTCTTCGATGTTCTTCTCAGTTAAAGAAAGGTATTTCATTGAAGATAGAAACTCGGTAACCGCATACGGTGAAAGAATTACCTCGTATTTACTGGGTTCTATTGAGCTTGGTGATCTACCTTTTAGGGCCGTATCAAGACTTTCTTCTATTACCTTATCTACATTGATATCCTTAAAAGACATCGCACTTTCTTGTGAGAATCCAGAGGAGGTATCTCCCATGGCTATATTTTTCAATGTTGCTACTGTTCTTTCTTCGTATCTCTCAATACCAAGGGAGTTTTTAATTGCAATTTGGGATCTTTCAACTTCAAACTTACCAGAAGAAATTAAACCATGCTTTTTTGATGCATTGACTATCTTTTTAACGATTTCTGCTCGGGTTTCTGCGTCGGGTAACTCATAAACCTCTTCAAAGTATTTTTCCCCGCCATCTTCTTTTGGAAGGCTAACAAACTCTTCGTTATCCTTTTGAAATTTGCACAATGTTTCTGCCGTATCCACACACGATTTTATTGATTCATAAGAAAGATCTGTTGTTGAAGCCGAAGCAACCTTCTTTCCGATAACTACTCTAATACTCAAGTCATAGGTTTCCTCTCCAACATTTCTGTGAATATAGTTATTCGCAAAACCTGTAAGATAAGACTCTCCACCTACCAACAAAGCCTCAACTTGGTCTGCTTTTGAAAGCGACACTGCTTTATTAACTACTTCTAACATATTTTCTTTATTCATGTTTTACCCCCACATTTACATTTCTGAATCTTGCATAACTTGAACCGTGGCTTACTTCCATTACCTGCATTGGTTCCCCTTTACCACAGTTGGGTATTCCAAGTATATGATAATAACTTTCATTACCGACTCCATCTAAACTTCTCCAAAATTCATAAGTTATTCCAGAATATGTAGGATTTTTTACCATGTCTTGAATCTTACCATTTTTAATTTCGTATCCTATTTCCGTCCCAAATTGGAAGTTTAACCTCTTTTGGTCTATACTCCAAGATTTGTTTACATCGATAAGAAGTCCGTTATCAACACCGCTAATAAGCTCTTCAAGAGTAGAATTGCCAGGCTCAAGATTGATGCTCGTCATCCTTATGATTGGGATTCTATTAAAAGAGTCTGCTCTCATTGCACCCATTGGTTCAAGCCCAAGTTTATAGGAAGTTTCTCTTGAGTTAAGATAACCTACAAAAATGCCTTCTTTCACTAAATAAATCTTTTTTGCTTTTACCCCTTCATCGTCGTATGGAAAACCACCAAGTGCGTAAGGATCTGTTGCATCTGCAACGATATTTACGTATTTAGAACCAAACTGAAAATTATTGAGTTTCTCAGGTGTTAAAAATGATGTGCCTGCAAAAGAAGCCTCTTCTCCTAACACTCTGTCAAGCTCTGTTGGATGCCCAACTGATTCGTGGAGTTGTAGTGCCATTTGGTATGGCCCAATAATTAGATCCATCTTCCCTGTTGGGCAAGGTCTTGTTTTTAGAAGTTGTAAGGCTTCATCTCTTATCCTTTCTGCATTTTCTGCAAGTTTCATTTCTTCAATAAATTCATACCCTTTCCTTGCATAATCTCCACCAAAAGAATTAGGATAGCTTCTAACTTGTATTTCTCTTCCATCCGTTGCAATTACCTGTATACCTGCCCCACTTACGATACGTTCCATTTCAATATAGGCACCCTCAAGGGATGCAAAAGTTTTCCATTCTTTTGAAAAATGCATCGAAGAGTTTCTTACAATGATACCTTCTTTCTCCATTAACTTATCAAGATCAAGCATAAAGGCAATTTTTTTATTCATAGGAATTGAAAATGGGTCAATCTTCACTGGCTGGGAGACTCTATCTTGATAAATTTCAATATCTTTAAGTTTTGCATCTTCGATTTTAGTTTTGGAAGACGCCTTGGCAATTTCAACTGCAATTTTAGCTACCCTTTCGCCTTCTTCTCCTGTTGTATTGACCGAGGAAAAGAACCCCCATGCACCATCTACAATAACTCTTACACCAAAACCTCTTGAACGACGTGTTGTTGCTACCTTTACTTCTCTGTTTGTTAAAGTTAAGTCTTCTACCGACTTTTTGATAAGTCTTACATCTGCATAAGTTGCACCAAGCTTCTTTGCTGTAATTAAGGCTCTTTCAATTACCTCATCCATTTATTTCCTCCTTTATCTTATTCATTTCTCCCAGGATAACAATTTTCGGCTTGTGGAACTTAGCCTCATTCGTATCAAACATGGCATAACTAACTATGATAATTTTATCACCAATTTCTCCAAGTCGTGCTGCTGCACCGTTTAACTCGATAGCACCATCTTTACCAAAAATTACATAAGTTGAAAAGCGCTTCCCGTTACTGATGTTGTATACGTCTACTTTTTCAAATTCTAAGATGTTAGCCTTTTCACATATTGCTCTATCGATAGTAATACTTCCCTCATAGTTGATGTTTTTGTTTGTTATAGTTGCTCTGTGTATTTTTGACTTTAATAGATTAATCATCATAAGTTTACCTCTACATTATCGATTAATCTTGCATTGCCAAAATAACCTGCAAATAATATTACAACAGGACTTTCAATTTTGTCAACATCTTGAAGGGTAATTGGCTCAACAATTTGGATATAATCAATCTTTTTTAGTGATTTTGCACTTTGGATAATTTCTTTTATTTTATCAATCACTACTTTAGGATCCCTAATGTTTTCTTCTTCGATAAGTTCTTTCCCATAAGAGAGTGCCTTGTATATGATAGAGGTTTCCTCAAACTCATCTTTTGTAAGGTATACGTTTCTTGAGCTCATTGCAAGTCCATTCTTTTCTCTAACAATTTCACACGGAACAACCTCAATTTCGAGATTCAAGTCCAATGCCATCCTTTCAATTACTCTAAACTGCTGGTAGTCTTTCTTTCCAAAGTATGCTCTCGTAGGCTTCACTATGTTAAAGAGTTTGAGAACAACTGTTGTAACACCTTTGAAGTGCCCTGGCCTAAAGCGACCACAGAGGTTTGTTGTAAGATTTTCAACCTCTACATAAGTAGAATAACCTTCAGGATACATCTCTTTTGCTTCGGGAATGAAAACAAAATCCGCTAAATCCCTAAGTAGGTTTAAATCTCTTTCCTCGTCTCTTGGATAACTATTGAAATCTTCTTTTGGTCCAAACTGGAGTGGATTAACAAAAATGCTTACAACAACAATATCATTTTCTTCTTTTGCCCTTCTTACTAAGGAAAGATGCCCTTCGTGGAGAAATCCCATCGTAGGAACAAAACCTATGGACTTACCAACTTTTTTAAGGTCATTTGAAATTTCTTGCATTTCCTTAATACTTCTTACAACTTTCATAGCTTACTCCTTCCGTTTAAAAGAGTGTCCCTCTTCTGGAAATTTTTCGTTAAGGATATCTTCTTTAAATTCGGTAAGCGCACTTAACACTTCTTTATGAAGATCTCTATACTTTTTAACAAATTTAGGTGTAAAAGTTGGATCTAAACCAAGTAAGTCAGTTATCACAAGGATCTGTCCATCACAGTGAACTCCTGCACCAATGCCAATTGTAGGAATAGGAACACTTTCTGTTATTTCTTTTGCAACATCTTCGTATATACCCTCAAGGACTATTGCAAAAACTCCCGCTTCAACAAGTGCTTCTACATCATCTTTCAATCTTTTTATTGAGGCTTCGCTCTTTCCTTGAATCTTGTATCCTCCCATAAGGTTTAGCGATTGAGGGGTAAGGCCCACATGCCCCATTACCGGGATACCAAAAGAAACCATTTTTTTAATAATATCTCTAACCTGAATGCCGCCTTCTAATTTCACAGCATCAGCTCCATTTTTTAAGAATAAGCCTGCATTTCTTATGGCATCTTCAATGGAGGTTTGATACGATAAGAACGGCATATCTCCTACAACAAGTGAGTATTTTACACCTCTTCTTACGATACGTGTATGGTATAACATCTCTTCCATGGTAACTGGAATTGTTGAGTTAAGCCCTTGGTAAGTTGTGCCAACAGAATCTCCGACGAGTATAAAGTCAAAGCCTGCTTCATCTACAATACGCGCAAATAGATAATCATATGCAGTAACGGAAACTATTTTTCTTTTTCCTTTTAAAGAAACTATTTTTGGCACCGTCATTTTTTCTTCCATAGCATCTCCTTAAGAAAATCTGTTAATTCACTATAATTATTGCACGGATTCTTCTTTTTTGCAACTTCAACAGTTTTGAGCGAAAGTAAAATGTAAATTTCTCTTGTCAATTCATCTTGGATGCTCTCTATATGCTTTTTGACTGTTTCAATGTCGTTTCTCTCGATAGGGCCTGTTAATGCAAAAACTTCTGAATTTTCTTTAATATTTTTAAGTGTTATTTCCATAAGATTATAGACAACATCAAAACTTTCCTCGATTTGCGCTTGTTCAAGGAGTTCTTTTGAGATATTAAATAACGTTACAAGAAAGTTTGAAGCAAAAGTAAGTGAAGCATGGTAAAGTGGAGTAAACTCCTTCATGTAGGATACTTTACAACCTAAAAAAGAAATAATATCTAATACTTCTTTTGAATCACCTTCAACAACAAAAAGAGTGCCCTCGATATCGCTAAAATCGTTATCAACAAAAGCTCTTACAGGATGCATCCTTACTATGTTAATATTCTTTTCGCTTTTAACTTCTTTTAAATCGAATGCACCTGAAAGGATGATAACCGCCTTAGTGCTATCTAAACAGGGGAGTATTTCGTAAAAAGTCGTTCGTATCTCAGAGTCTTTTACAGAAAGAAATATAAAATGGGCGTTTTTTACAACATCGCAAGCAGTTGTCAGTTTAATGGACTTTATCTTTTCAAGGGTAGCTTGAGGGATTTCTTTATTTGAATGTGCATAAACGGTAATCCCTCTTTTTAAGAAATTAAAGGCAAGGTTTGTTCCTACTTTTCCAAGTCCAATAATTCCTATATTGTTCATTTTCCTATGCAGAATTTAGAAAATATACCATCAAGAACATCTTTTGATAGGTTTTCTAAAGATACGGATGAAATTTCTTCGATTGCATCTTTAAGCTCTTCTGAAACAATATCAAGGGTATTATTTTCAAGAACTGACTTAGCCAATTCAATGTGCTTAAGGACTTTATTTAACAAATCATACTCAATTTGGTTTGTTATGAGCATTGAATCAAAATCAAAACTAAACACCATCTCTTTAAGAACCTCTTCAACATCGTTAATTCCTTCTTTTAAAAGTGCGGAAATTTCAATAATTCTATCGTTGGGGAAGAGTCTTGATAGCGTTTCTCTATCTGTCAATTTGGGAAGGTCTGTTTTATTTAGCACAATAATGCGCCTCTTCTGTGAGGTCATATCAATGAGTTTTAGATCGTCCTCATCGATTTGGGTAGAGCCATCGAAAACAAAAATCACAATATCTCCCGCATCTATTGCTTGTTTGCTTCTTTCAACTCCAATTTTTTCGAGTTTGTCATCTGTTTCTCTTATACCTGCTGTATCTATGATTTCAAGTGGCACACCATAAAAATCTATTACTTCTTTGATTGTATCCCTTGTTGTGCCTGGAATTTCAGAAACAATCGCTCTCTCGTATTTTAAAAGATCATTTAGAAGTGTAGACTTACCAACATTGGGCTTACCAACAATTACAACTCTTATTCCGTTTAAGACAACTCTTGCATCTTTATAAGAAGCTAAAAGGTGCTTAATATCATTTTCAATTTTTTCTAATTCGTTCTTTATGTATTGAGGGTCCACCTCTTCTACATCGAAAGGAAAGTCTATTGAAGCCTCAATCACTGAAATAATACTAAAGATTTTGTCTTTAATTTCTTGGATTTTACTTCCCACTGCACCGAAGAGTCTTTTTGAGGCAAGCAAAACTGCTTTCTCTGTTTTTGCTTCAATGAGTTCTAAAACTGCGTTTGCTTCAAAGATATCCATTTTCTTATTTTCTACTGCCCTTTTTGTGAATTCTCCGCGCTCTGCAAGTTTTGCACCTAAAAAAATAAGTATATTTAAAACCATTTCAAGATTTTTAATTCCACCGTGGAGAAATATCTCCACAACGTCTTCTCCTGTGTAAGAATGTGGTGCTCTGTAGTAAACAACAATACCTGTATCAATTGGAGTTTTGCTTTTTGGATCAAAAATAGCCCCGTAGTATGCATAACGGGGCTTTGTTATGTTTTTTGAAAAAATTTCTCTAACCAAATTCAGTGCTTCACTACCAGAGAGTCTTATTGCTCCAATACCGCCAAACCCTCTGGGTGTTGCTATTGCAACAATTGTGTCTTTCACTTTCTAATATCAACTATAACTCTTCTTCTTGGCTCTTTGCCTACACTATGTGTCCAAATGTCGGGGTAGTTTTTAAGAGTAATATGGATGATTCTCCTTGCCTGTGCAGACATAGGTTTTAATTCCACTGGGCCTTTTAACATCTTTGCCTTAAGTGCTGCATCAATTGCCATAGTCTTCAAGTGCTCAAACTGTTTGTCCTTATAACCATCTATATCAAGTATTATCGCTCCCAAATCTTTATCAACTTTATGTGCATAAACATTTACCACGTATTGAAGCGATCTTAGGACCGAGCCTTCTTTTCCAATGTAAAGTGCTTTGTTACTTAAATTACTAAGATTAACGTACAGGCCACCAAATTTTCTCTTAATTTCAACAGTAGGGTTTTCTCCAATAGTCTTAAAGATATCTTTTATAAAATCAACTATTTCCTTCTCCATAACTATTTCCCTTCGTCATCTTTTTTAATTACTTTTTTGGGTTGTTCAAGTGCCATTTTTTCAAATTTTTTAATTGACCTTAAAATGATGAACTGCTCAACTGTTGCAACAAGAGAGAAGGTTATCCAATAGAGAAGCACAGACGGTGGCCAACTGATAGCCCATACTGCAAAGATTACGGGAAGGAAGTACATAAACATTCTTGAATTTGGATCTAATTCACTTCCAGGTAGTTGCGAGGTCTTAGACTGTAAAAACATCGATAAAAATACAAGAATTGGAAGTATATAGTATTTATCAGGTGTATTGAGGTTAGAAAGCCATAAAAACCTTGCGTTATTGAATGGCGAGTAGTTCATCAAAGCTCCGTATAGGATAATGAGGAGTGGCCATTGAACTAACACAGGCAAACAACCTCCGTACATATTCACGCCTTTTTCTTTGTAGAGCTTTACAATTTCCTGCTGTTGCTTTTGAGGATTATCTTTGTATTTTTCTTGTATCTTCTTTAACTCTGGTTGGACCTCTTGGAGTTTTGCAGTTGACTTAAACTGGTATCTTGTAAGGGGATGGGTAATGAGTTTGATAACAATTGTAAGTAGAATGATTGCAAGTCCGTAGTTTCTTGTTAATTGATTAATCAAATCAATGAGTTGACGTGTGATTTTGTATAAAAATGAAACAGGAACGACGTTAACTACCGCCTCTTTTTCGATTGTGTTTACTTTACCATTTACATCTTTATAGGTTACCTCAAATTTTATTGGGTATGGTTTTGCTTCAATTTCGGTATAACTTGTGACAGAAAAGGTAAAAGTAGCATCTTTACCAGCATCGATAACACTCGTTTTTGAGACATCTTTTATACTAATTTCTCTGGGGGAATCCCACATTTCAAAGGGTTTAAGGTCGGTGTTGTTATCAATGGAAACAAGTTTTACAGAAACATCGAGTATTGGGTTGCTTGTGTTATTTACAACCCTTACACCCACTGGAATATTTTCAAGGGGTTTTCCGGTTGCAACAACTTGGACAATTACTCCAGATTCAGTTGTTTTTGGAAAAGGATTCGTTGCGCAACCCGTTAAAAATATCCCTAAAAATGCTAACGCAACTGCAATAAACAACAATTTTTTCATTTTGTCCTCCTAAGGAACTGGGTCATCTCCACCCGGGAAAAAGGGATTACATCTTAAAACTCTTTTAAGCGCAAGCCATCCACCTTTTTTTGCACCATATTTTTCGATCGCAATGATTGTGTACTCAGAGCATGTTGGAGTAAAGCGACAGGTGGGTGGTTTTAACGGCGAAATGTATTTTCTATAAAACTTCAAAATAGCAATAAGGAACTTCTTCATTGGTTTTCACTTCCGTTCATCAATTCTTTCTTAAATCTTTTAATAATGCTTTCTAAATCTAATAATACGTCTTGCATTTTTAAGCCGTTTATGGAGTTTTTTGCGATGAGCACATAACTAAAATCTTGCGGTATTGTCCCTTCAACTTTTAAAAATGCTTCTCTCATAAGCCTCTTTGCACGGTTTCTTTCATGAGCCTTGCCAACTTTTTTTGAGGCAACAAAACCCACCTTTTTTTCGACTTCACCCGAGACATATACAACGATGTATCTTCCGAAGAATTTCCGTGCATTTTTAAATACAATACTAAACTCTTTTTCACAGAGTCTCTTCCAAAGTTTCACTATACTGTAATGAGTTTACGTCTACCATACGCTCTTCTTCTTGAAAGCACGTTTCTTCCGCCACTTGTCTTCATTTTAGCCCTAAAGCCTTGTTTTCTTTTAATGTGTTTGTTATGTGGATTAAAAGTAGTTCTCATATAAAACCTCCTAATATTATAAATTTCTAAGGTAAAACCTTCTTAACTATTTAAATATAGCAAAACTTTAAATAAAGTCAATATTGCTATAAGTGTTTAATTAGAGGCTATGATTAGCTAAATATTAAGGGTTTGACCTTTTTCCTTTAGCCAATTTTTTGCATCCTCAAAATTTGGCAAGATTACTCTTACATGCTCCCAAAATTCTTTTGAATGGTTAAATACAACTACATGGCAAAGTTCATGGACAATAACATAGTCAATAACAAAAGTCGGTGCCATAATTAATCTATAGGAAAAACTTAGGTTTCTATTTCTTGAACAAGACCCCCATCTTTTCATTGCAGAAGTTATCTTTACCTTGTTGTAATTAATGCCGGTAAGTCTTACATAGTAATCTAAACGCTCTAAAATAAAACGCTTTGCCTCTTTTTTATACCAATTTATAAATACTTCTTTTGCAGAATCTATCTTATCTTTTTTTAGGTAGAATGCGTTTTCAAATTTTAAATCCTCGCTTTGGGTATCGCTAAAAAACAATCTGTAAGGTTTGCCAAGGTAGAGAAAATTTTCTCCTTCAGTAAACGCTCTTTTTAGTGGTTTTTCTTTTGCTAATGCAATAGCAATCTTTTTACTTATCCAGTTTTTATGCTTTTCTATTATTTTATAAATCTCTTTATTTGACATAGAAAATGGAGCCTTTACGATAAGAGTACCTCTATCTGTTATCTCAAGGGAAACAGTTTTGCGCCTTGAACGAAAAATACTCTCAACGTTAATTCCTTCCATAAGGTTTTATTAACAAGTATACATTAAGTTTACGATAAGCAAAACGAAAAAATTCTCAGGGTGACATGATGGGTGTCATTCCGCACTCTTCTCCTTGACGAAGTCAAGGGGAGGCGCCTTTTTGCTTTTATGTAGTCATTCTGCACTCTTTTCCTTGACGAAGTC
>DYKR01000015.1 GCA_020722505.1 Caldisericum exile
GACGAAGGATCTCGAAGTTTTGGGGGAGCATCGAGGGGGGACTTTCACCCCCTCGAATTTAGGGATGAGATTCTTCGGCTTCGCACTTGCTTATGCAAGGAGAATATTGCGTAATGAGATGGGGAAAGTTCGAAGGGGGTCTTTTAACCCCTTCGATATTAAACATGCTAATAGAAGCATTACGTTTCAAGTTATGCTTTTGAAGTTGTTTTATCTAAAAAAACATCAAAACTATTAAAAATATTTGCTTTTGTCTTAGTTTAGGTATAATATACGTTGTAAACCTATGAAAAAACGTATAACGCCAGTTCAGTTTATATTTATTAGTTTTGTTCTGGTAATTCTAACTGGGGCAGTTCTTCTTACACTTCCCATATCAAGTAGAAGTGGACAATTTACCGATTTTATTACCGCACTTTTTACTGCAACTTCTGCAACTTGTGTTACAGGCCTTGTAGTTGTGGATACTTACACTTATTGGTCTAATTTTGGACAACTTATAATGCTTATTCTCATACAAATAGGCGGACTTGGATACATGACCATAGCAACCCTTTTCCTGCTTGGCTTTAGAAGACGTATCGCATTAAAAGAAAGATTTATTTTAAAGGAAGGCTTAAACGTTCCAAATCTTAAGAGAATAGTCATTTTTGCAAAAATAGTTTTGCTTACAACGGCTATAGTAGAAGGAACCGGAGCAGTCATACTATTCTTTAGATTTATAAAGATGTTTCCTTTTTTAAAGGCGGTATGGTTTTCTATCTTCCACGCTGTTTCGGCTTTTTGTAATGCAGGATTTGACCTAATGGGTAACTTTCAAAGTCTTAGAATGTTTGTAAATGATTTAACCATTAACCTTGTCATCATGTCTCTCATTGTAACTGGTGGTATCGGTTTCATTGTTATTAGAGAACTGCTCGATTTTTTAAAAGCCCGTCTTGAAGGAGATAATTTGAAAAAACTATCGCTACATGCAAAAATCGTTTTAAGTGCAACATCTATTTTAATTATAAGTGGTTTTATTCTTATATTTTTGCTTGAGCACTCAAATCCAAATACACTCGGTTCTCTTACACTAAGAGGAAAATTTCTTGCAAGCATGTTTCAGTCTATTACTCCAAGAACGGCAGGCTTTGCAACTGTAAATATAGGAAAACTCAATCAACATATTCAGTTAATTATTATGCTTCTTATGTTTATAGGTGCTTCTCCTGGTGGCACTGGTGGTGGTATAAAAACATCCACTTTTACTGTTATACTATTTTTACTTCTCTCTTCTTATAAGGAAAATGCTTCAATTGTCATTTTTGGTAGAACTATCCCACAAAAAACTATCAAAAAAGCAACTTTTATTTTTGGGTTTAGTTTATTTCTTATCCTTTCTTTTACTTTTCTTATTTTAATAAATCAAGACAAGGATTTCGCTTTTTTACAGGTATTATTTGAAGTTGTATCAGCCTTTGGAACCGTGGGTTTGTCAACAGGTATAACTCCAAAACTGTCAAACTTTTCAAGATTGATTATTATTGCTACAATGCTTATAGGAAGAGTTGGTCCTCTTGCAGTTATATTAAGTATCAGCACTGCAAGACAAAAGGCTCTTCCACAATATCCAGAAGAGGATATCGCAGTAGGATAGGGAGGGATCAATGAGAAAACAATTTGGTGTGATTGGTTTGGGAAAATTTGGATCAGCAGTTGCAATTAACCTTGAAAAATTAGGTTATCCTGTGCTTGCAATCGATAGCGACCCAGAGGCAGTAAACTCCATTAAAGATAAGGTTTCTTTTGCAGAAATTGTTGATGCAACCAATCCAGAAGCACTCGAAGAAACGGGAATAAAGAATTGCGATACTGTTATTATTGCAGTAGGAGATGTTGAGTCAAGTGTTCTTATTGCCCTTATCCTTGAGGAAATTGGTATTCACCATATCATCGCTAAGGCAAATTCTAAAATCCATGGAAGAGTATTGAAAAAAATTGGTGTAAAAGAGATAGTATTCCCGGAAGAGGATATGGGCTTTAGAATAGCAAACAAAGTTGTTTTTGCAAACATTCTTGACTATATTGAGATCACACCCGAAGTTGATCTTGTTGAATACAAAGTTTTGTCAAAGGACCTCATTGGGAAATCTCTTCAAGAGTTAGCCTTAAGAAACAGGTTTGGGATAACCGTTATTGCTATAAGAAGAGGTGATAAAGTTATCGTTTCACCCAGCGCAGATGAAAGATTTCTTGAAAATGATGTCGTATTTTTGGTTGGAACAACAGAAGATATAACAAATTTTAAGGAAACATTTGGATAATGATAAAAGCACTAACAATTGATCTTTGGGAAACTATTATTAAAGACGTAGATGCAACTGAAAAAGATAGAGACGTTAAAAGAGCCCATTACATTATTGAAAAATTAGGACTAAAAAGTAATGCAACTGAACAAATAATGAATTTTTTTAAAGATTTAAACGAAGCCTTTAAACACCCCTCTAAAGAAAACTACTGGTCAATTCTTCCTGAAAACCAGTTAAAGAAACTTTTTAAAGAATATCTTCATATATCAGTAAATGAAAAAGAATTCAAAGATATTTTGGATTACTATGAGAACGTTATCCTTGAAGTTCCTCCAAAGCTTACAGAAGAAATAGTAAAAGAAGTTTTACAGAAACTAAGTAATGTTTACACGCTTGTCCTTATTTCTAACACAGGCAGAAGCCCAGGGAGAGTCCTTTTAAAAATCATGGAAACGTATGGAGTAAAAGATTGCTTTAAATACTTTGTGTTTTCTGATGAAATTGGTGCAAGAAAACCTGATCCAGTAGTTTTTGAAATAGCCCAAAACCTTTTAAACTTACCTAAAAATGAAATCGTTCATATTGGTGATTCTTTGAATCTTGATTTTTTAGGTGCAAAAAACTACGGTTTTAATGCCATTCTTTATGCAAACGGAATGGATGTTATCCCAGTTGAGCCGTTTATAAGAAGCTTTAGTGAGCTTGATGAGGTGTTAAATGAAAAATTTTCTTGAGATTGATGGAAACACTCTTAAGATAGATGATGTTTACACAATCTCCCATAATAAAACTCCTGTTAAATTAAGTAGGAAAAGCATAAAGGCAATTGAAAAGTCCTCGGCCTTAGTTAAAGAAGTTGTAAATCTTGGAAAACCAGTTTACGGTATCAATACCGGTTTTGGTAAGCTTGCCGATGTGACCATAAAGAGCGCTGATCTTAAAAAATTGCAAGAGAATCTTATTCTAAGTCATTCTTCAGGTGCAGGTGAAGTTGCAAAAGAAGAAGAAGTAAGAGCTGCTATCATCGTGCGTGCAAATAGCCTTGCAAAAGGTTATTCTGGTGTAAGAAAAGAAGTAGTAGAAAAATTTCTTGAAATACTAAATAAAGGCATTTATCCTTACGTGCCTATTTTTGGTTCTTTGGGTGCATCAGGTGATCTTGCTCCCCTGTCGCATATTGCACTTCTTCTTTTAGGAAGAGGAAAAATTGTAAAAGACAAACAAATTGTGGATTTTTCTTCACAACTGAGTAATTACTCCTTTGAGCCCATTTATGAGTTTTACCCAAAAGAAGGACTTGCTCTCATCAATGGCACCTCTTTTGAGGCTGGTATATCCGCACTTTTAATTTACGAAGCAAAATACTTATTTAACGTTGCCCTTAAGTCTTTTTCAATGGCTTTTGAAGCACTTTTAGGAAGACTTGACCCATTTGATTTAAGAATCCATAAAGTAAGAAATTCGATTTACCAAGAAAAAGTAAGTAAAGAAGTTATGAATATACTTTCGGAAAGCACATTAGTAAATAAAGGGAAGAATGTGCAAGATGCCTATACTCTTAGATGCATGCCACAGGTTTATGGAGCAGTTCTTGAGAATCTTGATTACATTTCAAATTTTATTGAAAGGGAAATTAACGCTTCCACTGATAATCCTTTGATTTTTGAAGATGGCACTATTGTTTCTGGTGGAAATTTTCATGCCCAACCCCTCGCCTTTCTTATGGACCTATATGCGATAATTCTTACAAGTTTATCTTCTATGATAGAAAGAAGGATAAACAGGCTCTTAAACCCAAACTTATCACATCTAAAACCATTTTTAGCAAATAACCCGGGGACTGAGTCGGGAATGATGATCCTGCAATACCTTGCAGCATCACTTGTCTCTATGAGTAAGGTATTGTCTCATCCTGCAAGTGTTGATTCAATACCAGTCTCAGCCGATCAAGAAGATTTTGTAAGCATGGGGATGAATGCAGTTATAAAAGCTAAAAATGTTTTAGAAAATTTTAGAAAAGTTGTTGCTGTTGAACTTATCGTGGGAGCCCAGGCGCTTGAAATGGTTATCGAGGAAAACAAAGAACACATGGGAAAGGGCACAGAAGAGATGTTTTCAAAATTAAGAGCGTTTGTTTCGTTTGCTCAAAAAGATAGAGAATTCTCATACGATGTGAGTAATGTGGAGGATGCGCTTAAAAAACATCTACTTTAAAATAAAAAAAGCAAAGGCCTGCGAAAAGGAGGAGTGAAACGCAGGCCTTTGCTGACCAATTTGATTTGATAGAATTATTTGATCTATCGACTATATATTATAGCAAAATTGTGAAAGAATTGTGAAGAATTTTGCTTAAAAAATTACCACTTTTTTGCCAAATATAACTGTTTAATTATGTATTATTTAAAATTTTATTAAATTTTTTTAACAGTTTGTATCTAGGTTTCTACTTAATAAAACAAGCATTCAATAGTCGTATTTGATGTGCCAATTAACTTATTTTAATAGATTCTTAAAAAGATAAAGCGCAAATTTTTCAATTCAAAACGATTTTTAAAAATTTCTTATAGTTATCCACTAAAAATCTTGTTTTGTTTTTTTACTTGGATATAATATATTAAGAGTTTTTTATTTAAGTTAAAAAATTTAATAAGGAGGCAATTATGAAGAAAGTACTATTAGTGTTGTTAGTAGTTGCAATGCTCTCTTCTTTCTTCGTTGGCTGTAAACCAAAACCACAACCAGTTAGTTTAACGATTTGGCACTCTTGGAGTGGTGCAGAAC
Source organism: Caldisericum exile (assembly GCA_020722505.1). Classification (GTDB taxonomy): domain Bacteria; phylum Caldisericota; class Caldisericia; order Caldisericales; family Caldisericaceae; genus Caldisericum; species Caldisericum exile_C. The sequence continues at coordinate 5,073 of DYKR01000015.1, forward strand.
TCGATGTATTAAATGAGGCAATTGCTGAGTATCAAAAACAACATCCAGAAATTACAATTAATCAACTTCAAGTCCCATTTGATCAGTTACAAAACAAATACCAAACTGAAGCAGCAGCAGGTGGTGGGCCAGATATCCTTGTAGGACCTGCAGACTGGATTGGAAACTTTGCAAAAGCAAACCTCATTGCACCGCTTGATTCTTACTTTGATGCAGCTTTCCTTGCAGACTATGTGCCAGGTGCAATTGAACAAGTAAAATTCAATGGTTCAATGATGGCATTCCCACAATCAACTGAATGTGTTGCTCTTATTTACAATAAGTCTCTTGTCCAAAATCTTCCAAAAGATACAAATGAACTTGTTACCCTTGTTGATTCCATTACTCAAGGAGATACCTATGGTTTTGTTTATAACTCAGGGTTCTATTTCACAGCAGGATATTTCTTTGCAGCTGGCATGAAACTTTTTGATGCAAACAGCGATGCTATTGTTAGCCAAGGAGACGGGGGAGTAAAGGCTCTTACCTTCCTTAAGAATTTAGCTTCTGATCCAAAATTCATCGTTGCAAATGATTACGGCAAAGCCGATTCAATGTTTAAAGAAGGAAAAGCAGCAATGATCATTAACGGACCTTGGGCAGTTGGTGATTATACAAATGCACTCGGTGATAAAGTTGGCGTTGCTCCAATGCCAGTATTTGCAGAAACTGGTAATCCATTTGCACCATTTGTAAATACAAAAGATTTCTTTGTGAATGCCAATATTAACGATACACAGAAAAAAGCTGCAGTTGATTTCATTAAATTCATGGTTAGCAAAGATGTTGAACAAAAATTCTTCGAAAAAGCAAAACATATTCCATCAAATGTTAAAGTAGATACCTCATCAGATCTTATTGTTGGTGGCTTCCTTGAACAAATGAAAACTGGAGTTCCTATGCCAATTATTCCTGAAATGGGTGCTGTATGGGATCCAATGCAAACAGCAATTGATTCAGTATTAGCTTCAAAAGCAATGCCACAGGATGCTATTAATACTGCACAAACAACAATTCAAGATAAGATTAACGCTTCAAGAGGTCAGTAAGTTTTAAAGAATAAAAAAGGGGGCATATGCCCCCTTTTTGTTAATGGAGACGAAAATGGTTGATAAATCTGACATTAGCATGTGGGAAAAATTAAGAAGGCACAGGCTTGCTTATTACTACATTCTTCCTTCTGCTATTGTAATGGCCTTAATAACTGCTTTTCCAATCTTCTACCAGATTTGGATGGCTTTTACCAATTTTAACATTACAAATTTGAGAAATCCACATCCAGATTTCGTCGGTTTAGGAAATTTTATAAAGATTTTTACAAATAAAGTGCCTCTTGAGAATTTCAATTTTTGGAGAACGTTTGCTTTTGATATTTTTTGGACTTTTGCTAACGTATTTTTGCATGTGACAATAGGTATTAGTCTTGCAGTTGCCCTTAATACTCCAAGATTGGCTTTTAAAAAAATTTACAGGACACTTCTTGTAATTCCGTGGGCAGTTCCATCTTATATCAGTGCTCTAATTTGGAGAAATATGTTCGATGCAGATTTTGGTGCTGTAAACCAGATTCTCTCAAACATCCTCAATATGACTGTAAAAATACCATGGCTTACAAATCCAAATGCTCCCATAAAAATCCTCTCGTTTTTATCTTATGCATTCTACGCGGATCTAATTACTAACGTTTGGCTTGGCTTTCCTTTTATGATGGTTGTTGCAACAGGAGCATTACAAAGTATTCCAAATGAAATTTTTGAAGCAGCAGAAATCGATGGTGTTAATGAAAGGGGTAAGTTTTTCAAGATTACCTTACCGCTGATACGTTCAGCTATGCTTCCTGCTATTATGCTTGGTATTGTTTGGACTTTTAACCAATTCAATGTTATTTACCTGGTCTCAGGTGGTGGTCCTCTTGGAACAACAGAAATTCTTGTAACACAAGCTTATAAAATTGTAAACCCCGGTGGATTATACGGTGTTGCAAGTGCCTTTGGATTAATTGTATTCTTCATTTTACTCGCTATAACCCTTATTACAAATAGAATTACAAGAGCAACGGAGTCACAAATATGAAAAAAGAAATAAAAGAAAAGTTAAAACATTTATACTTACATACATACATCATTTTCTGGATTATCATTGCACTATTCCCAGTGTTATGGATTGTTTCCATGTCTCTCAACCCAATCAATGTTTTGAAGCCCACAACACTTACGCTTATCCCTAAAAATGCGTCTCTATCTGCCTATGTAAAGGTGCTACAACGACCATACGAAGCATATCCTGTGCCATTTGTGCAACTGCTTTTTAATAGCCTTTTTGTTGCAGGAGGAACTGCATTTTTATCGGTGGCTCTTGCTGCAACAGCAGCTTATGCCTTCTCAAGATTCAGTTTCCCAGGTAGAAATATTGGGTTAATTTTATTTCTTGTAACGCAGATGCTACCTGCAACTGCAACACTTGCACCACTGTTTGTAATACTTACTCTTTTACATATAAGAAATAGCCTTTGGGGGTTGATTATTGCATATGCTTCGGGCTCTGTTCCTTTTGCAATATGGAATTTAAAGGGATACTTTGACACAGTTCCAAAGGAATTAGAAGAAGCGGCACTCGTTGATGGTTGTGATAGAAACCAAGCTTTTTTGAAAGTTATACTACCACTTTCCGTGCCAGCACTTGCAGTAACTTTTCTTTTTGGGTTTATGAATGGTTGGATGGAGTGGATGTTAGCTTGGACATTTTTAACAAAGCCGCAAAATTTCACACTTGCAATGACTTTGTATAACATGCAGGGTCAGTGGAACACCCCTTGGTCACAATTCGCTGCCTTTTCCCTTATCATTTCTGTTCCTGTAATGGTTGTATGGTTCTTATTGCAAAAATACATAGTCTCTGGTTTAACTCTTGGAGCAGTAAAAGGTTAGATTTGTTAATCTTGGATAATTCTTGAACCATTGCCGTCTTTTGTCACTTTAATCTCGTAAGCAAAATTATCTTTTATTTCTGGAAGGTGGCTTACTATAAGAATTTTCTTAAAGTCATCTTTTATTGAGTTAATCTCCTGGATGATGTTATTTCTCCCTCTTTCATCTTGGCTACCAAAACCTTCATCTATTACAAGCATTTCGATTGGTGCGGATCTCAGTTTTGAAATGAACCTTGCTATTCCAAGACGTAAGGCAAAGTTTATTCTGAATTGTTCACCACCAGATAAAAGTTCATACCTTCTCTCTGATCCACCTTCATAAACGTAAATCTCAAGGGTTGGCTTTTCTGAATGTGTTGTATCAACTGTAATTGTTTTAAATTGTATATGCATACGTCCATCGGTTAATTTTAGAAGAAACCTATTTACTTCACTTTCAAGAACCGTCAAAAAATGTCTTAAGATGGTTATCTGTATTCCGTTTCTGCCAAAAATTTCCTCAATCTTACTTAAGATTGTTATCCTCTCGCTTTCTAAAGAAAGTTGTTGCTCCAAAGTTTGTAAAGCCTCTTTTGATTGCTTAATCTCGCTTATTTCCCTTTCATAAACTGCCTTTTTATTAGAAAGTTCCAAAATTTCTTTTTGAATTACCGTTTCTTTTTTTTGAGCTTCGATAAGTTCATTTTCAACTGTTTCAAAACTTTTTAATGTCTCATTATTCTTAACTATTTCATTTTTAATTGATTCAGCTTTTCCTTTTATATCTTCTAATTCGGTTAGGAGTTTTTCTCTTGTGTTTTTTAATTCTTTCAGTGTAGCTTCGGCTGTGATGAGTTTACTAAATTTATCTTCAAAAATTTTTAGTTCGTTTTCTTTTTTGGTTAACTCAATAAAATATTTTTCATCAAAACCCAAGGCCCCTATCCCATCTTTTATTTTTTTTAGTTGTTCTAACTCACTTAAGATATGTGTTCTATTTTTAAGGGTTTCTTCTAAATTTTCGTATTCTTTTTGATCTTCTTCCAAAGTCTTTTGAAGTGTTAGAATCTTTTCTTCAATATTCTTCAAGTTTGTTTTATTAACTAAAATGCTTTTTTCTATTTCGTTAAGTTTTTCTTTTGTTGATTGAATAGTGTTGTTGATTTCGATTTTTTCTTTTTGCAAATTACTTAACTCTTTTTCAAGGTTTTCTAACTTTACTTTTTCAAATTCCTCAATACTACCTATTTTCTTTTTAATGCCCTCTATATTTAAATTAGTTTGTGTTAGTTCAAACTCTTTTTCTCTTCTTTTATTTTTTAAAATTTCAATTCGTTCGAGTAATTTTTCTTTTTCGATTCTCTTCTTGTTGAGTTCAATTTTACTTTTTTCAATATCTTCAAACTTCTTTTTGCTATCTTTAAGTGTTTCTTCGACCTCTGAAAGCCTTTCTTTAAGATGTGTAATTGTTTTAAGAGTGTCTTCTTCTATTTTGTGCCTGTGTACTTCGTTAAGTTCCCGCCCACAAACAGGACAGATAGGCTGAGATGACCTTCTAATGATATCAATTTTATCTTGTTCAATTCTTATGTTTTCTTTAACTTTTGCAATTTCTTGTTCACTATCCTTTAACGCCTTTAACAAAGGTTCCTCATTTAAAAGAATGTCCTCTAAATCTACAATACTTTTGTTTAATTTTTCAACTTTTTTTGTAGTATCCTGGATATCTTTATCGATACTTTTAACCTCATGCTCCTTATTCTTGCGGTTTTCTTCTTCGTTTAGATACTGCTCAAACCAAACCTTTAAAACTCTAAAAGAAGAAATTTTCTCATTAAGTAATGAAATCTCACTTTCCTTTTTGTTGAGTAAGTCGCTTGATACCTTCAAGGTGTCTTCAAATTTCACTTTGATACTTTCAAGTTCGCTTAAATGCTTTTTAATATCTTCTTTTTCACTTGCATTTGTATCTTTTTTCTCACTGGTATCTTTTATCTTTTTACTAAGCGATTCAATCTTATCTATTAGATGTTGATTTTTATCTTCAATAATCCTTTCAATATTCTTTTGATTTGAAGTAAGTTTTATAAACTCTTTTTCTTTTATTGAAAGAAGGTTTTTCTCTTCTCTAATTTTTTTTAATTTTTCAAAATTTTCTACTATGGTCTCTTTTTCTTGAAGAATTTTATTATATTCCTCTATGTTTTTATTGATATCATTGAGTTCTTCTTCTTTTTTTCTGTGTTGTGTTAATGTTTCGTTTAGGTTTCTATTTAATCCCTCGATGTAAGTCTTTAACTTTTCTTTTTCCTGTAAACGTTTTTGTAAGTTGCCGACTTGTTCTTTTACAACTTTCTCTTTCAACAAATTTTCTTCCAATTCCTTTTTGCATTTGCTAAGTTCACTTACAAATTCCCCCTCTTTTTTTATACGCTCTTCAAGGTCTTTAATTTTGTTTTTTATCTCTTCTACTCTTCCTTCAAGATTTTTTCTTCTTTCTTTTGCTACATTCTTTGCCTTTTCAAAAATGCCAAGGTTAATTAATTCTCTTAGCACTTCTACCTTTTCAGATGGAGTTTTTGCTGTGAAATAATCAGCCTGCCCTTGGAGGATAAAGGAAGATGTAATAAACGCATCATAGGTAAAATTTATAATACTTTCAATTTGTTTGTCTGTTTCTCTTATAGTATTCTCACTAATATTTTTGAAACTTTCGATAACTGGGTCAAATTGTTCAAGAATAACTTGGGATTTACCGTCCTTGTTAATTCTTCTTTTTATGCGGAAAGTTTCTCCCTTCTCTTTAAAAATCAGTTCAATTATAAGTTCGTCTGCGTTTCTATTGACAACACTTTTTAAATCACTTTTTAAGCCTCTTGCAACTCCGAAAAGGGCAAAGACAATCGCATCAAGTATGGATGATTTTCCATACCCGTTATCACCAGAAATTACCGCTAAATTGAATTTTCTAAAATCAAGAGTTTGTTCTTCTTTATAACTTAAAAACCCTTTAATTTTAAGGACTTCTGGGATCATATTTTGAAAATTTCTTTGATCTTCTCAATGGCTTCTTCGGGAGTTTTAACAAAATATACGGGGGCGTTTTTCCTTGAATCAAAGTGCATGCCATCAATGAGAATTCTATCAACTGAGTCAGAAAAATCTCCACTACCTTTAATAACAATTGCAGGTTTTCCGTTTTGGTATGTTGAAACAAGTTCTAGTAGTGTGCCAATTTTACCACCTATCATAACAACAACATCAACTGCATGAATCATAACAAGTGAACGCATATCCATAGGAAGCCCTGTTAAGATTGGAATAGTCACAAACTCATTTGCCTGAGTTGAGTCAAATCCTGGTAAAATACCTATATTAATGCCATTTCCATCAAAATTACCTTTGCAAGCTGCTTCCATTACTCCATCACGGCCACCTGTAAAAAGTATAAAGTCTTCTTTTGCAGTAAGAAATCCAAACTTGTATGCGATTTCTTTAACCGATGATGATACGGGTTCGTTTGGTCTTTCAGAAGTCCCAATTAGCCCTACTTTTATTTTATTCTTTTTCATCTTTCACATCCATTATTTCGATTTTATCGGGAGTTATTGTTTCGTTTTTGTTTAGTTCGTATTTAAGGCAGCACATCAGTTTCCCACATAATCCTGTAATTTTTGATGTGTTCATCGAGAGGTTTTGCATTTTTGCATAGGCAAGCTCAATACTTTCAACATCTCTTAAGAAATTAGTGCAGCAAACAGGATAACCACAAGGACCAATGCCGCCGAAAAATTTCATTGCATCTCTTGAACCCACCTGCCAGAGTTTTATCTTAGAATTAAGAGTTTGCACGAGGTCCTTTATAAGTTCTCTAAAATCTACCCTTGAAGAAGCCGTAAAGTAAAAGACAAATTCTTTTTCTTTTTCATCCCATATTGTCTCAACAAGATGCATGGGTAAATTATGTTTTTTTATTTTTTCCTTGCAGATTTTGAAAGCATTATCCTCTTTTTTAGCTAAATCCTTAAAGTATTTAAAGTCGTTTTCATCGGCTTTTCTTAAAAGGCGCATTGTTCCAAAACGTTCTTTTAACTTGTCAAATCTTTTTGCTTCCATTTTAACCAATGGTCTTACAACTTTTCCAAGAGTGGTCATATTATTTCTTTCTATGATTACAAAATCCCCAATCGACAAACTCAGCCCTTCTTTAGGGACAAAGTAAGTATTCATTTCTTTTCTTAGCATTACGCCAGTAAGTATTACCTCATCTTTTATTGCTTCCATATTCAAATACTTCCTTTCATAGGTACTCTATATCAAAGAGCAACCTTAATATTATATACGTCGGATTTGCATTTGTCAAAATTGCCGTTTTTGAATTCTCAATGATTTTGTATGTTTCATAAACAATCTTCATATCGAAGTTTAAGAATTCGTTTGCAATAAACCCAAGTAAATCAATATTTTTCACAAAATCAGTTTCTTTATTTAGGACAATGTATAAAATATCTTCCACAAGGTCGATTGCCTCGTTTAGAAAATCCTCTACAGTAGTTCTGCTAATATCTCCGTAGTAGTCTTTAAACCTCAGTAAAAATGTTGGGACAGTTTCGTTTTTCTTCACAAGATTTAAAAAAGACATCATTAGGTATTTTCTTTTTTTATAATTTTCAATATTTTTAAGTTTCTCCAAATTTTCAAGGGAACCGTTAAGGATATAAGACAAGTTTTTTGCTAATGTTTCGTCAAAGCTTTGAGATAGTATTTTTTCTATAACTTCACGCTTTAACTTAGAAAATCTTACAATAGAAGATCTTGAGATTATAGTTTCAGGGATTGCTTCTTCTTTCTCTGCTATGAGGATGTTGAGCGTCTTTGGAGGTGGTTCTTCAAGGTATTTCAACATACTATTAAAGGCTTCTTTTGTTGCGCTATTAACATCAACAAAAATATTCACCCTGTATCCATTTATTGGCACATAAGAAGAGTTAATTACATCCCTTATGCTTTCAATACCTAACGGTGAGTCCTTCACAATTTTTACATTTGGATTTACGTTATTCTCGATTGCAATACACGATTGACAACTATCGCAACCATCTAAAGGTTCAACCTTACAGTTGAGTGCTTTTGCAAATTGTAAAGCAGCAAAAAACTTACCAACCCCCCTATTACCCACAAAAAGAAGCGTTGAGGGTATATTGTTTGTCTCAAGCAGCTTTCTTAAATACGTTATTACTTTTTCTTGTCCTAAAACCTTACTAAGTCCCAAGTTTTACCCCAATAATTTATCAACATAATTATAAAGCGTTACATTGCTAATCCTTTCAAAGGCTATTTTAAACTCAGGGTATGGAGCGTTATCAAGGTATCTTAAATGGGATTCAAGAGTTGAAATTCCGTATTCTCTGTTTATTTCAAGGAAGTATCTCTGTGATGAGTCTGGTATTTCTTCCTCTTTTCCTTCTGGAATTGCAATGAGCCTAATGAAATTTAAAACATCATCTCTTGTTAGTTTAAGATTTTTAAAGTTCTTCTCGATTTCTTCTGCAAGGTTCTCATCTTGCTCAAAGAAACGGAGTGAGAATTTATCGAGGGTATCGATTGCATCTGCAAGATAGGCTCCTAAAGCAGTGCTTTTGCTATACAATTTTCCTGCAACAAGCATGGCAAGGTCATCTGAAACACCAAGTCCTTTTTCGTGTCTAATGTATTGGAACCTAATATAGGTATGTTTTAGAAAATCAACGTTCGTTGGATCAACGATGAGACCTTTTTCCCTGTATTCCTCTAATTTATCTTCATGGTCCCCGTGAGCAAGTAATTCGCCATCAAGGTTCATTTTTTCCATTACATTCATATCAATAAGATAAGGCTTTCCTCCACCCATGTTAATGTTAAACTTTTGATTTGTGAGTTTTCTTGTTTCAAAGTCATCCATGAATCCGCCAAGATAAAGTCCTCGTAAAACATCATCAGGATCAATTTCTAATTCAAGAAAGAGTGGCACTCTCATAAGTGGCTCACCAATCCTATTTACAAGGAATCTCCTTTTTTCTCCTTTCATCACACTTCTTGCAAATTCGCAAATTTCATCTATGAGAAGTTGTCTTGAAGATCTCACAATAAAAGAGTCTCTCCCAAGAGCAATAACGATATCATCAATTGTTGTATCAACAAATTTTTTGCCATCGAATTCTCCATGTCCGTTGTGTGCATGCCCCTCAATGGTCTGCATAAATAGTAAGTCTTCAACTTCAGGAGAAGTTAGTAAATCGTGTTCCTTTTGTATTTTCCTAAAATCTTTCCAAATTAGTTCCCTTGGTGCTATTTTCATTTTCACCTCCTAATTATATTTTACCAAATAGCCTCTTTAATAATACCACCCATAACTACTGTATCACCTCTGTAGATAACACAACTCTGTCCTTTTGTAATTGCAAATTGTTTTTCAAGAAACTCTATCGTATATTCATCATTTGCTTTTGTAATTCTACATTTTGCAGGTTTTGTTTGATACCGAACTTTTGCTTCGTAAATTTCATCTAAAGAAACTTCCTCAAGAATATTTACATCTGTTAGTTTTGCTTTACTAAAATAGCAGTCTTTTTTCGTTGAAACAATTACAAGGTTGTTTATAGGATCAGTGTTCACAACATATAAAGGCTCTTTGTATGCAATACCAAGGCCACTTCTTTGTCCAACAGTGTAAAAGTAATAACCCTTGTGATATCCAAGTATTGTGCCGAACTTGTCTATAATTTTACCAGTTTTTTCTTTCAAATGCTCCTTTATGAATTCTCTTATATCTCCTTTTATAAAGCAAAGGTCTTCGCTTTCTTTTGGACTTTTTAAGCCTAAACTAAAGGCAATTTCCTTAACTTGTGTTTTTAAAAAACGCCCGAGGGGAAAAATGTATCTTTTTAGGTCGTCTTTTTTTAGCCGCCACAGCATATACGATTGGTCTTTAACTGGGTCAATGCCTTTCTTAAGATGCTTATCCTCTATAATTGCATAGTGTCCTGTTGCAAATAAGCCGTCTCCAAAGTGTTTTTTTGCATACTCAAAACCTATACCGAACTTTATTTTTTCATTGCAAATAACACACGGATTTGGGGTAAAACCCAATTTTAGGCTCTCCCAAAAGTAATCTTTTACGAAACTTTCAAACTCATTTGAAACATCTATCTCAACAAAAGGGATTTGTAATTTATGGGCAACAAAGTGAGCACTCGTAATATCACAACAGCGGGATAGGTTGCTTTCTTTTTCTAATTTAAAGAAAACTCCCACAACATCAAAACCTTCTTTTTTAAGAAGATACGCAGCAACACTACTGTCTATACCACCACTAATACCAACGTATACTTTCATTCTTTAATTTTACCATATATTTATAAATTAGCACACCTCCAAAAGGAGCCTAATTTAAAGAGCCCTTATAGTATTGTATTCTGGATCCTTTGTTACAAACTTACCCATAGCGAAGTAAATATTATACTTTTGGTTTTTGTCTTTAGTCTATCGATTAATTTGTATAAACCTATTCTTACAAAAAATATTCCAACAACGCACTTAAGCGATATGAATCTTTCTACACTACAAAACATATCAAAAATTTATGAAAAACTATTGCACAACACCCAAAATAGGCAATTTGATTTATTTTTAAAAGAATTGGTGGACAACTGCAAAAATTAAGTCTGTATATTTTTGTTAAATATTAATTATTGTTTTTTAATAGGTTTATTTCGCTTTTAGTATGTTTCTCCTGAGTGGTAAAAGGCTTCTATTTTGTTTTCATTCTCCTTAAGTAGCCTTTCTTTTTTGGCTTTATATTCTTTAATCCTTTTTGCAACTTCAGGAAAGTCTTTTTCAAATACAGGTCTTGAGAGTTCTTCCCACT
>DYKR01000016.1:0-12353 GCA_020722505.1 Caldisericum exile
CTACCCAAAGATATCTTTTACTTCAAAGGCATCTTTTCCGAAAAGTTCTTCTAATTTTGACAAGAATGATTTTGTTTTAAGGATTGAATATTTCGGTGAAGGGTGTATTCTAAGTAAAACACCATCCACTTTAATATGGAAAATTATCGGGGTATCTCCTCTGTATTTTCCTGTAAGGTCTTTAAGAGACTTTAGTTTTTCTTCTAATTCTGAAAAGTTCTCTTTTTCAAGGTCTAGTTTTAGATGTATTGCAACACCATTCTCAGAATTTTTAATATCTTTTTCGGTAAAGAATTTGATAACATCATTTGCAAAAAGTGTTATACTATCTTCTTCTCTTCTTAGTTCTCCTGAAATTACTATAACACCGTTTGCATCGATGTATTCTGAAAATTTTTCTAAATTCTGTGGCATAACAAGACAGTGTATTTTGTGAACTCCATCTTCAAGGTCAAATCTCAGTATAAAGTTTCCGTTTTTTGTCTTTGTCTTTTTTGCATTTGAAATAATTCCTGCAACTTTCACCTTTTCTACATCTAAAGTTTCGCTATCTTCAAACTCATTTTCCTCTTGTGCACTCGTTATAGAAGATAAAAGCTCACTTACAGTGTCAACTTCAAGTTCTTCGATAAGTCCAAGATAGGCTTCAATAGGGTTATTTGTAAGATAAAAACCAAAGGCTTCTTTTTCATAGTTAAGTAAATCTGCACTTGTTGTTTTAACCTTTTTGGGTTGAGTTTGCACACCTGCAAAAAGTGTATTTGAGATAACTGCTTCTACATTATCTTTTGTAAGAAGAGCTGTTCTATCTTCCTCTAAAGAATCAAAACAACCAGCTTTTATTAAATATTCAATGACTTTTTTATTTATCTTTAATGGAGTAGTTCTTCTCTCAAAGTCTCTATAAGAAGAATACATACCATTTGCAGTTCTTTCTTTAATGATTTCGTTAATCGAGGTAGCTCCTACATGCTTAATAGTAAGAAAACCAAACCTTATGCCGTCGCCTTCTACTTTAAATTTTGCATCAGATTTGTTTATATCAGGAGGAAGTATTTTAATACCTTTTGCTTTTGCTTCTAATAGTGTTTCGTGGACTTTATCTTCGTTTTCAATGTATGAATTTAAAATTGCTGTAAAATACTCTTTTGGATAATGAGCCTTAAGATATGCAGTTCTATAGGCAAGCGTTGCATAACTTACAGCATGAGACTTATTGAAACCGTATCCTGCAAAGAATTCAATGAGGTCAAATACCTTTTCTGCAACACTTTTCTCAACTCCATTTTTGACGGCTCTCTCAACAAAAACGTTTCTTTGCTCTTTCATTATCTCGGGGATCTTCTTGCCGATTGCCTTTCTCAGTGTATCTGCTTCAGCCATTGAATATCCTGCAAGTGCGTTTGCAATTTGCATTACCTGTTCTTGATAAACGATGATTCCATAGGTGTTTTTAAGGATTGCTTCAAGTTTTGGGTGTGGATAAGTTACCTTGCTTTTTCCTGATTTTCTATTTATGTATTCTTCAATTCCCCCTGCTTTTATCGTTCCAGGCCTGTAGAGAGCAACAACTGCGGTTAGATCTTCAATGCTATCAGGTTGCACACCTTTAAGCACCCTTCTCATACCAGCACTTTCAAGTTGAAATACGGCAATAGAATCACCTTTCTTTAGCATATCAAAAGTCTCTTTGTCATCTTCGGGCATCTTATCGATTTCTATATGAATTCCTTTTTCGGAAAGTAGCTCTATGGTATCAGAAATAATGGTTAAGTTTTTAATACCAAGAAAATCCATTTTTAGTAAGCCAATATGCTCAACGACATCCTTATCAAACTGCGTTATAATGGCATTGTCCTTATCTATTTGAAGGGGAAGATAGTCGGTAAGTGGTGCATCTCCAATTACTACTCCTGCTGCGTGCGTTGAAAAATTCCTTACAACCCCTTCAAGTTTCATAGCAATATCAAACAATTCTTTAAAACGCTTATCTTCGTAGAGTTTTTTAAGTTCTGGAACAGAATCAAGTGCTTCTTTTAATTTAAACCCTTGTGGGATGAGTTTTGACACTTTATCTGTTTCCTGAAAAGAGAATTTTAGAGCTCTTCCCACATCTCTTATTGCCTGTCGTGCTTCCATTTTGCCAAAAGTGGCGATTTGTGCAACATGGGTTTCCCCGTATTTTTTCCTTACGTAATCAATAACGGCATCTCTTCCTGTATCTGCAAAGTCTACGTCAATATCTGGTAAACTTATCCTTTCTGGATTTAAGAACCTTTCAAAAAATAAATTGTATCTTATGGGGTCTATCTCAGTGATCCCAAGGGCAAAAGCCACTATAGAACCTGCAGCCGATCCTCTACCTGGGCCAACTGGTATTTTGTTCGTCTTTGCGTAATTTATGAAATCTTGCACTATGAGGAAGTAATCGGTAAATCCCATATTTTCTATGACACTGAGTTCGTAGTTTGCTCGTTCTTCGGCAACATCATAGTTTTCTTTGTATTTTTCTTTTATCCCCTTTATCGTTAGTTCCTTTAGATAATCTTTATTCTTTGAGGGATCCCACGACTCATCTTTCTTATACACGGGAAGATGGTATTTGGAAAAATCAAATTCAACAGAACACATTTCTTTGATAAGTCCTGTATTTTCAACTGCATCTTCTAAGTTGGGAAAAGCTTCTCTCATTTCTTGTTCGCTTTTCACATAGAATTCACTGTTTGGAAAACGCATTCTATCTTCACTATCAACTGGCTGAAGGGTTTGCACACAGAGGAGTATATCATGGGCGTATGCATCTTCTTTTGTTAGATAGTGCGCATCGTTTGTTGCAACGAGTTTTATCCCCTCGGTATCTCTCAAATGCTTTGCAACTTCAATAACTGCTTTTTCCTCTTCAAGGCCATGGTTTTGCACTTCAACAAAGAAGTTTTCTTTTGAGAATATATCAAGATACTTGTAAAGGGCGTTTTTAACTTCTTTTATGTCTCCTTTTAATGCCTTTTTGGAGATTTCTCCTTGTAAACAGGCAGATAGTGCAATAATACCGTCTCTGTATTTTTGTAAAGTTTCTAAGTCTACTCTCGGCTTGTAATAAAAACCTCTTGTATAACTCTCTGTAACTATTTTTGTAAGGTTCCTATAACCTGTAAGGTTCTTTGCAAGGAGCACAAGATGGTATCTTTCTTCATCTTTCTCTTTTTTTTCCATACCGTTTGGGGCAACGTAAACTTCTACTCCAATTATGGGCTTTATACCAGCCTTTTTCATCTCCTCGTAGAACTCGATTATCCCGTACATGTTTCCATGGTCGGTAACTGCAACCGCATCCATGCCGAGTTCTTTTATCCTTTTTGAAAGTTCAGAAATTTTATTAAGCCCGTCAAGTAGACTGTATTCTGTATGTAGATGAAGATGAGTAAACCCCATGTTAAACTACCTCCACACTGATTACCAAATTAGTGTTCGATTTTTCCTGAATGATTGATATGCTAAAGTTTGTGATTTTGTTTTCTTTAACTGTTACGACAACACGTTCTTCGATTTCGTTTCCTTCAAAAGTTCCATTGTTAACTAAAAAATACGTTCCGTTATCGATCTTTTCAAGTTTCATGTTGGGAAGGAAAGTTTTAATGTTCAAAAAATATTCTACCGTGTGTTTTGCGTATAAAAGAATCGCCTTTTCTTCTTGGGAAACTTCTTTATCTAACAAAGTCCCATTTTCAAAAGAATATGTGATATTTGAATCTTGGATGGTAAGAGTTGATGCTTCTTTTTTTATTGTTAGTTCTTTAGAAACACTGTTACCATTAGCTGACCCTAAAACTTTTATTTTTATGTTAACAGGATCTACCTCAAGTATATTTTGAAGTGAATCTACAAAAAGAGCAAATTTTTCAGGATCTACATCAAGGTTTGCCTCTACAAGATTTTTGCCTGAAGTAATCTCAGCAGTTTTTACATATGGTTTAAAAAGTTTACTTGTAAGTTTTAGCTCATAGGTGCCTTCCTTTATTGGAGAGACAGCATAAAGGGAAATACCACTTTCAACAATATGTTTTGCATTTACTTTATTTCCATTCAGAAAGACTTCGTCAATCTCACAATTTGGTACAATTAAAAGGTATGCTTTAGGTGTAAGATCAACTTCGGTATTTTTATTTACATCAATTTCTTTTTGTAAGTAGTAATCACTTGATACTTTGTGGGTTCCTTGTGGAAGATTGGCAACGCCATTTTCATAGAGTTTACCGTCAACTGTAACGTTTGTAAGAGTTTCTTTTGTTATGGAATCAATAAACTTAACCTCAAAGGTCTTTCCACAGGAGGAAAGGCAAAATACACCAACTATTAAGAGTATCGTTAAAAGTAAAAATACGTTCTTTTTCATAGCAACTTAATTTTACAATATGGCAACACTTTTACCAAATGTTCCTATCTGAAAGTTTTTACGCCGATTTTAGGGCAGATAGATGTAAGTGGACATTTTGAGCACAACGGACTTACAGGTTTACAAACATTTTGCCCGAAGGTAACAAGATACTGGTTTATCTTTTTCCAGTATTTTTTAGGTAAAATTTTCCTTAACTCTTCTTCTGTTTGCTCAGGAGTTTTTGTTTTAACCCAACCAAGTCTATTACTTATTCGATGCACATGGGTGTCAACGCAAATTCCATAGTCATCAAAAGCCTCTGTAATTACAAGATTTGCGGTTTTTCTACCAACACCTTTAATTTTTAGAAGTTCATCAAGTGTGTTAGGCACTTTTCCTCCATACTTTTCTATGAGAACGTCTGCAATTTCTTTTAACTGCACTGCTTTTCTTCTGTAAAAACCAACTGGATAAATGAGTTTCTCAATTTCTTCTACACTTAATTTTTTAAGGTCATATGGAGTTTTTACCACTTTAAACAGTCTAAGGGAAGCACTTTCAGTAACGTTATCTTTTGTTCTTAAACTCAAAATAGTTCCCACAAGGATTTCGAAAGGATCTACTTTTTCTTTTTTAATCCTTGTAACGACGGGTTCAAAAAAGTCTTCGGTGTATTTTGCGATGATTGGAATCACGTAGTCAAAATCTTTTATCTTTTCCATTTCCATTAATTATACTATAAAGTTTTTTGTAATTCTATAGGTGGTTTTGATTATTTACTAAAAATTTTCCATTCCTTTTTGTTGTAAAAATTAATAAATCGCTTGGGAAGGCTATTTACTAAACTTAAGGGAACAAGTCTCCTCGAAAACCCCTGAATAATAGAAAATAAATTGTTTATTCTTTCTTCATATAAATTATGTATAATATGTTTGATGAAAGGGATACCCACATATGGATATTGAAAGTATTTTAAACTACACAATTTTTAATAACACGATAAAAGATTATATTGAGTTTATATTGCTTTTTTTATGTTTCAGTTTAATAATTTTTATAATTTCTAAAGTTCTTTTAAAGACTCTTTCAAAGGTGCAAAACAAAGAAAAACTTGGCATAGAAACTATTCTTTTTATAATAAGAAGGCTAACCCCCATTTTCTACATTTTTGCGTTTTTACTGAGTTTTGAAACTCTGAAACTGAATGATTATAAAACTATACTGCATTCAATAGAAAAGGGAATACTTTCAATATCGATTATTTATATCTTTATTCTCCTTATTGATGTTATACACATGGAGATTGTTATAAGATCAAGGCTTGTAGAAGACGAGAAAAAAACATTGAATATCATTTTTATTTCAATAAAAATTGCAATTATCCTTTTGGGGTCAATTTTTGTTATAAAAAATTTTATCCCAACTTTTGAAATAAACTCATTACTAACAAGTGTTGGGGTGTCAGGTATTATCATTGGCTTAGCATTACAGAAAATATTGCAAGACATTTTCAACTATATTGCACTTGTGCTTGACAAACCATACGTTGAAGGCGAGTATATTTTGTTCGATCAATACCAAGGCACAGTGAAAAAAATTGGAATAAGAAGCACACGAATTGAGAGCCTATCTGGGGAAGAAATGAGTGTGCCAAATTCAGTTATTACAAGCGCCATTATTAAGAATTACTCGAGATTAAAAACAAGGAGACTTCAAATACTGATACACGTCCCTTTTGATACTGACAAGGATAAACTTAAAGGAATACCTTCTATATTAAAATCTGCCGTTGAAAGTGTTGAGCAAACAGTTTTTGCCTATGCAAGATTTTCGAATATTTCCGATTACAGTTTCGATTATACTTTAGCCTACTATATAAATGAAATTGACTATAATAGATACATGGAGCTGTTAGAAAAGGTAAATATAGCGATAGTTGAAAAATTAAGGGAATTTGGAGTTTTTGTTACCTATCCGATAGAGGTAGTAAAGTTAGATAATATAAATAAAAAATAAAGGAGGAACTATGAAGAAGATTAATTTGAGTAGTGCAAAAACGCTTGGTATCATTGGGTTTATTATTCTTTTACTATTACCATTTTTCTTTAAAAGATACATGTCTGCTTTTATTGTCTCATTAGCTTATTATGTTCTTGTTCTTTTAGCGCTGAATGATATTTCTTCCAAATTAGATAAAAAAGAGATATTCTCAAACTTTTTAACAGCTTGCCTTGTGTCGGTCATAGGTGGATTAGTTGCAATTATTATTGCAATTGTAGGTGGAATATCTTTCCTTGCCTTTTCTTTAAGAGGTCTTGCGGGTTTCTTATCAACATCCGTAATTCTTTATCTTTTATTAATTTATGCAATAGTAGTTTATAGTGCTTACTTTGTGAAAAAGACTTTTAAAGACTTAGGCGAAGTTTTAAATAACAGTTATTTTAAAACTGGAAGTGATCTTTACTTTATTGGTGCTATCTTACTTATCGTAGTTATTGGTTTCTTACTCATGTATGTTGGTGAAATCTTCTTTCTTATAGGATTTTTGACAATGCAAGATGAAATAGAAATCGAAGAACATACACCCCAGGAATTAGTTTAGTAATTACTTTTATTGTAAGTTTTTAATCCAATTTTGTTTTAAAGAGACATGCTTATTGTAGATGGTATTTATTATTCTATTCAAGGGAAAACCATCCTTAACGGAGTGGGTTTTACTTTAGATAGAGAAAAAAAGGTGATAGTCGGGGAAAACGGCTCTGGTAAAACTACTCTTCTTGAGATAATAGTTGGTAACAAAGAGCAAGACAAAGGCTCAGTTTTTGTGAAGGGTAAAATTGCCTATGTGCCTCAGGGGATTAAAGCAACCAATAGAACTGGTTTAGAGATCATTGAAGATGGAATAAAGCAAATTAAAGATATTGAAAGAAAAATAGAAGTTGCCCACAATATTACAGCACCAGATGAAATTTCGAATATCGTTGAAGAGTTTGAAAAACTTGGAGGATACTCTTACAAAAGCGAAATAACAAAACTTTTAAGTGCATTTGACTTGGACGAAGAAACTGTCAAAAAGAGCATTTCAAATATGAGTGGTGGTGAAAGAACAAAGTGTCTTCTGATAAGTGCAATTTTATCAAAACCTGACATATTAATCCTTGATGAACCAACAAACAATCTTAGCATAGAAAGTATCGAAAAACTTGAAACGTTCCTGAAAAATTTTAAAGGGGGAGTGCTTATTGTCTCTCACGACAAAGTTTTAATAAATAAGTTAGCAAACTCAATTCTCTATCTTGAAAACGGTAAACTCAAAGAATACCCAGGTAATTACGATAACTTTATGAAAATAAAAACAGTTGAAGATGAGACAAAAAGAAAAGAGTTAGAGAAACTTAAACTCTACATTGAAAAAGAGAGGAAATTCATCGAGAAATTTAGATACGGCACTCGATCAAGTCAAGCAATAGCAAGAGAAAAACAAATTGAAAAATTAAAACTCCCCGAAACTGTGCATAAAAAAACTATCTCGATTAACATTGAAAGTGGTGATGTAGGAAGTGAAAAAGTTTGTGAATTAAGAAATGTTTCAAAAGAATTCAACGGGAAAATTATTCTAAGGGATATTAATTTAAAAATAACAAGGGGTGACCGTATTGCTCTTATTGGAAAAAATGGCTCTGGAAAAACAACACTTCTTCAAATAATAACAGGTTTTACTCAACCTACATCTGGATTTGTGTATTTAGGTCCGAGTATTCAAGTAAACTACTTTCCACAGGACGGGTTTTTACTGAAAAGTGAGAATACTCTTTTAGATGAAATCGTATCTCAAGGATTACAAGTTAGTGAAGCACGCTCATATCTTGCTGAGTTTGGTTTTGTGCAGGACGAGGTGTTCAAAACTGTTGAAAGTTTAAGTGGCGGAGAGAAAAGGCGGCTTATTATTGCAAAGATGGGTCTTACAAAAGGGAATTTTCTTATTCTTGATGAGCCTACAAATCACCTTGATATTGAAACAACAGAAGCCTTAATAGATACATTAAAGAATTATACGGGGACAATTCTTCTTGTTTCACACGATAGGTTTCTTATAAATAGTATCGCAAAAAAGGTCTATAAACTTAAAAACGGTGTATTGATTGACCCTTCAGAAGAAAAACCCAAAAACCAAAGTAGAACTTTAGACAAAGAGAAATTAAAAGAAATAAACAAAATTAAGGCAAGAATCCTTTACCTTGAAAAATTGCTTAGCACAACACCAAACAAAAAGAAAGAAACAGAACTTAAGATTTTAAAAAACAAACTCAGGCAGATGTCTTAGGGTTGTGTTGAGGCAACAAAATAGTTTATTGCAAAAAATACAAATTTCATTATAATTATCTGATTGTATTAAACTACTTATGGAAGGTTCCCCAGTACCTTCTATAGTGGAAGGAGGTTAAAATGGAAGCGATTATTAAAACTGGTGGTCACCAATACAAAGTTAAAGAAGGTGACACAATAAAAGTTCAGAAAATTGAAGGTGAAGTTGGTAGTAAAATTAAGTTTGATGAAGTGCTCCTTTTAAAAGATGGAGACAAGGTTATTGTAGGTGCTCCAAAAGTTGAAAATGCTTTTGTAGAAGGGATGATCAAAGAACAGGGAAGAGAAAAAAAGATCATTGTCTTCTTCTACAGGCACAAAACAAGGAATAAAAAGAAACAAGGACACAGACAGCCATATACCCTTGTTACTATTGATAAAATTGTAGGAGGCAACAATGGGTAAGAAGAGAAGCAAAGTTAATGGTAGGGATAGTAATCCAAAGTATCTTGGTGTTAAACTTTTTGATGGGCAGTTTGCAAAGGCTGGCAATATCATTGTTCGGCAAAGAGGAGAGAAAATTAAAGCAGGTAAAAATGTAGGTAAAGGCTCCGATTTTACTCTTTTTGCTCTTAAAGATGGGTTTGTAAAATTTACAAAAACAAGGAAGTTTACATCGGTAAGCATCATAGAAAACCGTGAAGAAACCTAAAACATCCTTCATTGATCATGCTTATATCCGGGTAAGATCTGGAAAAGGTGGCGATGGAGCAATAAGTTTTAGAAGAGAAAAGTTTATTCCCAAAGGTGGCCCAGATGGAGGGAACGGAGGAAAAGGCGGAGATGTTATTATAAAGGCTAACAAATTCCTTACGACCCTCCAAAATTTTTTGTTCAAAAAACACTTTTTTGCTGAAAACGGAGAAAACGGCGGACCAAGATTAAAACATGGGAAAAATGGACGTGATCTTGTTATAGAAGTGCCAGTTGGGACTGTCATTATAGATAGAGCAAACGATAAAGTCATTGGAGAATTGAACAAAGACGGTGATTTTCTTGTTGTTGCAAAAGGTGGGCGCGGCGGTAGGGGAAACAAGGCGTTCACAACATCGACAGAGCGTGCGCCTCGCTATAACGAGTTGGGAGAGCCGGCCGAAGAAAAAGACCTTGAACTTGTTTTAAAGATCTTGTCAGATGTGGGTATAGTGGGCTTACCCAATGCCGGAAAATCAACATTTATTTCAAAGGTAAGTAATGCTCGCCCTGAAATTGCACCGTATCCTTTTACAACCATTTCTCCAAAGATTGGTGTTGTTAAGCTTGATGATCTGAGAAGCTTTGTTATTGCAGATCTTCCAGGACTTATAAAAGGTGCAGCAAAAGGAAAGGGGATGGGTAATCAGTTTCTCTCACATATCGAAAAAACAAAGGTCATCATGATTTTAATTGACGGTAGCGAAAGAAAACTAATTAAAAATACATATAAAACTCTTTTAAAAGAACTTGAGAACTACAGCCCATCACTTATTACAAAAAAAAGAATTGTTGTCATAAATAAAATAGATACCTGGAAAAGAAAGAGAACAAAAGAGATTAAAGACTTTTTTGATAGGGTTCACGAAGAAGTATACTTTATATCTGCACTAAATTCTACCAATGTAAATGAGGTTCTTGAGCTTCTGTATAAACTTGTCCAAGAAACTCACATTGAGGAAGTGAAAGCTGAGGAAATAAAAGAAATCAAATTAGAGAAAGATAAAGAACTTATAATTGAAAAAGTTAGCGATTACACGTATAAAGTGAGTAATAAAGAGCTTGAAAGAAGAGTTGAACTTACTGATTTAAACAAAGCAGGAAGCGTTAACGAACTTTTGCGATTTTTTGATAAGATAGGCCTTGAGAAGAGATTAAAGATGCACGGTATAAAGGAAGGAGACAAAGTTATCATTGGAAGCAAATCTTTCATCTTCAAAGAAGGTTAGGATTGGCATATATGGTGGTGCATTCAATCCCATTCATATAGGTCATTTGTTTGTGGGAAAGGAATCTATAAGATTATTTAACCTCGATAAAGTAATATTTGTCCCAACTGGGAACCCTGTTTTTAGAAAAAAAGACTTACTCGACAAGTATATACGAGCCCATCTTGTAGAAATTGCCATAGAAGATGAAACTAATTTCGAAATTTCTTATTTTGAAATTAACAAAGAAGGTCCATCATACTATATTGATACCTTAAGGAATTTTATTAAAGACGGGGTTGAGATTTATACCATTATAGGAGAGGATGCCTTTTTAAAGATCACTCTCTGGAAAGACTTTAAAGAGATATTAAGTAATTCTAACTTTATTGTTGCAAAAAGACTGAGTGATAATTTTGCAACAATAAAAGAATTTACAAATGAAAATTTAAATGGCTTTAATAAAAAGATATTTACTCTTGATCATCCACTTTTCTCTGTTTCATCAACTCTCATAAGGGAAAGGTTAAAGACGGGTTTGCCAATTTCATACCTTGTGCCAAAACCTGTTGAAAACGAAATCGTAAGGCATGGATACTACACAAAACGAAGCTCTTTTGGGTAAGGATTTAGATACCTCTGTTTTAATAGATACTGTTCGTTAAACCTAATTGAAAAATTCCTTAAAATTTCAATGAGACTGAATCTATCAACTCTTCCTTCTAAGTAATCTTGGACTAAATCAAGAAAGTGTGCTTTTTCACTGGGAGAAATTCTATCTTTAAAATAACCAAAAGCATGGAGAAGTGTATTTACATTATTGCCTTTAGAAGCATTTTTACTAAAAGATTTTCTAAAGAGATCTGCATAAATAATGTAAACTTGCTCAAGTGGCAAGGTATTTAGGTTTGATAAAAGTTTTCCCAATAATCTTAAATTTGATTGGTTGTATGTGATAAGCATGAGTTTGTACTCAGAGTGAAATTCAAGGAGTTTTTCTTTTGAAAGATCTTCTTTTAGTTGCCTTAAATGTGCAAAGGCAAAAATTTTTGTAAGAAAAAGATCTTTTATGCCTTTATCTATAAGTCTTTTTTCGCTTTCAATGGGAAAGTTTGGAAAAAGCAGTTTGACATTTCTTGCAAACATTCCCGAAGTTTTTCCAATGATATTTAAGGTCTCTAAACTACTGTAATAATTAACGTCGTTAACACCGCAACTTGGAGATTTTGCCTTTAAAAGAAAACCATCAACTGAGTCTGTGAGATTTGTTAAGAAACGGACAGAAAAATTTTCCATATCGTTTGTTAAATCTCTTTTGGTATTTTGTTGAAGGAGTCTATCTTTTTCACTCTTTAGGATTATTATGGGGTCTCTTGGTATACCTAAGCCAATTTCAACCTCGGGGCATACAGGAATGTAATCAACAAATTTGCCTAATTTTTCTGCAAATTCATCTTTTATGATACCGCCATCGTATCTTGTTTTAGCAAGATTTATGCACTTACTTATCACTATTTTAGGTCTTATAACGTTTTCCATTTTAGTTTTATATTATCCCATAATTGGGTTGGTGCTTAAAGTTAAGACATTATACTCTAAAATGTATTTATCTAAAAGGCTTACCTTGGCAAGATAGAACCCGCTTCTAATTATTCTGAGGCGGATCTCCCTACGTTATTCTACACTTTTTTCCTTTCGTAAGTAAGTGCAAA
>DYKR01000016.1:12453-15624 GCA_020722505.1 Caldisericum exile
GTCATTCCGAGCGGTAGCGAGGAATCTTGCCGTTTATGCTTTCGGGGGAGCCTTGGGGAGGTGGTGTTTACCCCCTAAACTTCGAGATCCTTCGTCACTATCGTTCCTCAGGATGACACCCTACTTCGTCGCAGAGTTTACACTGAGCGAAGCGAACGTGCTCAGGATGACCATGGCTGTCATTCTGACGAGGCGACTTTTGCCGAGGAAGAATCTCCTCCTTTTGTGTTTTTGTTATTCAAGGGGAGCCTTGGGGAGGATGTTCTTTCTACCCCCTCAAATATGAAATCCTTCGCTAGAGTTTACACTGAGTGAAGTGAATATGCTCCTAGGATGACAAGGAAAAAGGCTTCTTACTATGACAGACAAAAACATGCCCAGGATGATAAAGAAGTTGGGGTAGCCTTGAAGAAAATAAAACGCTTAAATAAATTTTAATAAATTATAAAAAATTTGATTAAAAGTATTCTAAAAAATATTGCTTTTTTTAAAAATATCTTGATAATAAAGTAAAGGAGGTAAAAATGGCTTGCAAAAAGAAGAAAGAAAGCACAGTAGAGGAAAAGAACACGACTTCTAAAAAAGTCGTTAAAGAAGAACCTAAAAAAACCGAGGTGAAGGAGACAAAAGCTGCAAAAACAAAGGCAAAAGAACCTGCAAAAAAGACCAAAAAAACTTCTTCAAAGAAAAAAACAGAAAAATAGTTTTTGAGGGGCATAGCCCCTCAAATTAAAAATGGGAAGAATAAAAATCCTTAACGATAAAACCCTTAATACAAAGGGTAAGTATGTTTTATATTGGATGCAAACTTCGCAAAGGGTTTCCTATAACCTTGCTCTATATGAAGCTATTAAAAAATCAAATGAAATTAAAAAGCCACTTCTTGTAATTTTTGTGCTTTATGAGGATTACCCATACGCAAATAAAAGAAATTTCAAATTTTTACTTGAGGGTTTAAAAGATGTCCATGAGGAACTATGTAAGTTAAATATTAGATTCATAGTTATTAGAGGAGATGTTGCACAAACAGTTCTACAATATTCAAAAGATGCTTCAATACTTTTTATTGACGTTGGATACATCAAATTTTTACTTGATTTAAGAAAAAACATCATAAACAGTGTCAAAGCTCCTGTGGTGGCTGTAGAAGACAATGTTGTTGTGCCTGTAGAAATTACTTCAAATAAAGAGGAATATGGTGCCTTTACCATAAGAAGAAAAATTGAAAAGCACCTTCCTGAGTTTTTAAAAGAAGCCCACATGGAAGAAATACGTGTGCCAAGATACAACGCAATAAGATTCTCATTTGATGTAAGAGACACAGAAAAAGCATTAAGAATATTACATTTTAAAGAAATAGTTACACCTTCTTCCAAATTTGTCGGTGGATACCACAAAGCAAAAGAACTATTAAAAGAATTTATTAACAATAAATTACCTTTCTATAAAGAGAAAAGAAACGATTTTACCGACGAATACACTTCAAACCTAAGTCCGTATTTACATTTTGGCCAAATATCACCTGTCGAAATTGCACTTGAAGTTCTATCAAGTAACGCAACCGAAGATAATAAAAAAGCTTTTCTTGAAGAGTTAATTATAAGAAGAGAGCTTGCAGTTAATTTTGTATACTACAATCCTAAGTATAATAGGCTTGAAGGCTTGCAACCTTGGGCTTACAAAACGTTAAAAGACCATCAATACGATGAAAAGCCTTACAGGTATTCTCTTTTTGATTTTGAAAATGCTAAAACACACGACGACCTATGGAATACGGCGCAAATGGAACTTGTAAAGACAGGCAAAATAAACTCCTATCTAAGAATGTATTGGGGAAAGAAGGTCATTGAGTGGAGTGAATCAAATGATTTTGCTTTTAAATATCTTGAAACTTTAAATAATAAATATGCACTTGATGGAAGAGACCCAAACACATATGCTGGTATCGCTTGGTGTTTTGGCAAACACGATAGACCTTTCAAAGAACGTCCAATTTTTGGTAAAGTAAGATATATGAGTGCTACAACCATAAGAAAAAAGTTTGATATTGAGAAATACATAGAAAGAATCAAAAAACTTTAAACTATACAGTCTTTACAATACTAAAATTGATCTTTAGTTTTTCCAAAAGAGTTTTTGTTTTTAGAATATCTTTTTCGGAGTCAAAGGGCGTAAATAGAGTTGAACCAGAACCAGTTAAATAGAATTTTAAATCGCTTAAAGACGAAAGCGTTTTCTTATAATTTGCAAATTTTGGGGAAGCCTCCATCAACATAATTTCAAAATCATTATAAAAATAGTTTTGGATTTCTAAAGCTGTGTAGCTTTTCTTTTCAATAACTTCTTTCAATGCTTTGGTTTTGTTTCCATCGGAAAATTTCCCAAATTTTCTAAACATATCGTACATAACTTTTGTTTTGTGATGAAAAAGGGGATGCACCAATATAAAATACATTTCATTTAAACTGGTAATTTCCTCAACAACCTCACCATAGTGAGACATCCTCACGGTGCTTCCATATAAGAATAGAGGGACGTCTTTTCCAACATCTTTAGCAATACCAAGAAGTTCATCGAATGTTAACGGATTATTGAACATTTGATTTAAGGCGATAAGTGTATATGCAGCATCTGCACTTCCTCCTCCCAAGCCACTCCCCATAGGAATATTTTTGTGAACATTAACAATAAAATGGTCTTTAATCCCTGTTTTATCCCTAAATAGTTCTATAGCCTTATCAATTGTTGAGACTCTATTCCTAATTGATTTTGAGAAAAATACAACATCAACATTCCCTTTTGTGAGCTTTATTTCAATTTCATCGTATAGACTTATTTTTTGTGCTATAGATTCAATTGTGTGAAATTCGTTTTCTTCACCTGTAATTTCAAGCGTTAAGTTAAGTTTTCCATATGCCTTTATTTTCATGAATTGATTATACAAAAGTGCTTATCTTTTTCAAATTGCACTGTTTTACTATGAGAGAATTATCACATTATTCTTAGATAAGTATCTTTTTATATTGAACGCTCTTGTTTATCATGAATATTACCGCTTAAGCTTTCTTAAGTTTTGTTTTTTGGGAGATATCAAGGAGGTATTAACCCTTTTGGATAGAAAATGAGATTCTTCCTTAAATTGAGGGGGCAACTAATCTCACTCAAGACTCC
>DYKR01000017.1 GCA_020722505.1 Caldisericum exile
CCGGTTATATAGTTTGTGGGCAAACCTCCTCGTTTGGTTCAGGTGGTTGGGACATACTTCTTTTAAAACTCGATCAAAATGGGAATATTTCATGCAGTAAAAGTAGCTACCTTAAGGATGTAAAATCCAAATTAGATACAGAATCAGTTTCACCCTTTACTTCAAATGTTAATATAAATCCAATCTCTCAGGGTGTAAAGGTTTCAAACATGAACATTACTACTTCTTCAACAAATCTTAATTCTAAAATAGTTTGCGGGAGTATTATTATTGTCCTTAAAATTGGTGATCCAAATTTTACTGTAAATGGCGTTAAAAATACCTTAGATTCGCCACCTATAATAAAAAATAGTAGAACTCTTGTGCCTATTAGAGCTATTATTGAATCCCTTGGCGGGTCAGTTGGTTGGGTTGCAAAAGAAAGGAAAGTTGTAATTTCGCTTGATTCAACAACTATTGAACTTTGGATTGGCAAATCTACTGCAAAAGTAAATGGTATAAATACACCCATTGACAAAGATATCTCGTTGGTTGTTCCTGAAATCATTAACGGAAGAACTATGCTTCCTCTAAGATTTGTTGCAGAATCACTTGGCTGTGATGTGCAGTGGGATGCTAATACAAAAACAATAACTATAAAATATATTAAATAAGGCAATATATTTGTTTTATCGCCACTATTTTGATATAATACTCTTGGGTGGTATCCATGAAAAAGCTAGTAGCCTTTATTATTTTGTTTGCTTTGCTTGTCCCTTTATTTTATGGATGTTCTGAGGTAAGTGAAAAATTAACAGTTAGTGTTTCTATTTATCCTTTTTATGATGCAGTAAAGTCAATTGGTGGAGATTATGTTGATGCTATTTTGATTGTTCCTGTTGGAAGTTCTCCTCATACTTTTACTTTAACTCCACAACTTGTGGAGAGTCTATCGAAAGCAAAAGTTATTTTTGTAAATGGCTTTGGCCTTGAAAGTTTTATTTCATCGCTTACAAATTCACTCAATACAAAAGTTGTGAGCCTCTCAGATGGTTTAAAAGAGATCATAGCAAATTACGGCGGTAATCCACATATTTGGCTTAATCCTGATTACTTTGTGAAGCAGTGTGAAGTTATTAAAAACACCCTTATCGATTTGGACCCTTCCCATAAAGAAATATACGAAAAGAATTTTGAAACTTATACAAACTCCATTTTGGAGAATGCAAGAGCCTTAAAAGAAAAATTATCTACACTTAAGAATAGAAATATTATCACCTTTCATGCTGCTTTTCCATATTTTTCAGAATACTTTGGGTTAAATGTTCTTAAATCAATAAAGAGAGATCCAAACAATCTACCAGGGCCTAAAGATATTGCTGAAGTTGAAAGCCTAATTAAGCAATACAACATTAAAGCAGTGTTTAAGGAGCCACAACAATCTTCTGAAATTTACAATGCAATTGTTGAAGATACAGGTGTTAAAGTGCTTACCCTTAATCCTTTGGGCGGAAGTGACGAAACAAAAACTTACATAGATTTGATGAAATACAACGTGAATACAATTTATGAAGCATTAAATGGATAATAACGAAATTTTAACAGTAAAAAACTTAAATGTGTTCTTAGGGAACAGCCGAATTCTCCACGATATAAATTTTTTTATTAATAGCGGGGAACTCTCCGTTATCATTGGACCAAATGGTGCAGGTAAAACAACACTTCTTAAAGCAATACTTGGACTTATACCTTATAAAGGTGAAATAACAATATTCGGAAAAGATTTAAACAGACTTACTAAAAATGAGAGGGATAAAATTGCCTATGTTCCACAGTTTTTTGAAAGAGCTTATTCAATACCTATTACCGTAAATGAATTTTTAACTCTATCCTTACAAAATAATACCGATGTAAGTAAGAGAATTTTTGAATTTGCAAAGATCGGTGATGTAGAAAAATTTCTTAATAAAAGGATATCTGATCTTTCGGGCGGTGAAATGCAGAGGGTATTAATTGTTCGAGCCCTGTTGAGTAAGCCAAAACTCCTTCTTTTTGATGAGCCTTTTTCAGGCGTTGATAAGGTGGGCGAAAAAGCATTTTCGGATTTTATTCTCTCTCTTAAAAAGAACTATAATGTCACAGCAATCATGGTTTCACACGATGTCTATAACGTAACGAAGATTGTAGATAAAGTAATATGTATAAATAAAAGACTTGTGTGTTTTGGAGCACCCGAAGAAATTCTTTTGGAAGAACATTTTGAAGAGATTTTTGGTAAGTCTGTTGTTTCCCATAAACACAGGATTTGTAAGGAAGGAGGCCCGTGTAAATTCTACGAAGATGATGAATCCGATATTAGTTAGGACTTTCATTGCAGGTATAAGTGTAAGTTTTCTCTGCGCAGTTGTAGGGGTTTTTATTGTTGCAAGAAAGATGGCTTTTTTTGTCCATGCGGTTTCTCATTCTGCCCTTACTGGAGTTGCGATTGGTTATCTTTTAGGAACATCTCCCTTTTTATCCTCAATTGGTTTTGGAATCATCGCTGGCGTAAGTGTAAGTTATTTAATTGAAAAATCAAAACTCTTTGTTGATACCGTTATAGGTATCCTTCTTCCTTTTACCATGAGCATTGGCCTTATCTTACTTTCATTTGTAAGAGGATACAAACCAGATGTGATGAGTTATCTTTTTGGAGACATTCTCTCCACAGGAAAAAGAGACTTACTTCTATTAATTGTAATTTCTATTTTTGTAATTTCACTTATTGCTCTATTTTTAAAGACGTTTATACTCATTGCTCTTGATAGGGATTTTGCAAAGATTAAGGGATACAAAGTCGAAATGCTTGACTATCTTTTTATGTTTGTAGTTTCTCTTGTAGTATTACTTGCAACAAAAGTTGTGGGTATCATTCTTGTATCTGCTCTTGTTGTAATTCCTGCTGCAACTGCAATGAACGTTTCTAAAAGTCTTAAGGAAACATTTTGGTTGTCAATACTTTTTGGGATTTTTGGAACTGCGCTTGGTATATTTATATCCTATATGTTTAATTTACCAACAGGTCCTGCTATTGTTAGTATTATATCTATTATATTTTTACTGAGTTTTCTATTTAAAAGAAATTAAAATTTAATATTATAAACTCGCCAAGTAAAGCCTATTTCACCCATTCTCATAAGGGGATTTGACATATTGAGGTTTGAGTCTGCAATTTGAGAGGCACTTGCGTATGTCATGCCTAATCTTATGCCATTATCAAAAGTGCGTTTATATAACAGTGCATCTAACCCCGACCTTTTTTTCAGAACGCCAAGGATAAATATTCTTGCGCTTTCGAATTGCTTTTTATTCACTCTCCTCTTTATTTCTCTAAATATGATTAAATCTCTATACGTGTCTTTTATAGAAAAAGCGTTCTTTGATGGCTTATAGTTTTTAAAAATACTCCTATCCAATTCAAATATAACTTCATTTATGTTTGGAATCGTAACAGACATGCCAATTGGCTTTGAATCTTCTTCTACAATATAGATTAAATCTTCAATTGCAACTTGCTTTAAAGATGAAGCAATGTAGTTAAATTCTTCTTCTGTAAATTTTTCAAACTGTGGGTGTTCTATCGAATCCCAAGCAATATTGTAGATTGCCCTTATTTTATCAATTTCATTTTTATAATCCTTAAGACTTGCATTTCTTATTACAATTCCATTTTGTTTCAATTTTATTTCTATTTTTGAGCCGTTTTCAAAAACGTTTGTTATCCTTTCCATATACTTATAAGCTTTTTCTTGGGGGATTAAGAAAGAAAACCAATCATTTTCTTTTTCGCCGAAAGCATCAAATATTTCTTTATAGTAGGGTGGGTTGTAAGGTTCCATTGGCATTGGTTTTTTATCAAAACCGTCGATAAGTAATCCTGCTTCTCCTGAAGCGTTAAATCTCATAGGCCCAATAATTTTAGAACAACCTTCATTTTTCAAATCATTTATTGCCGACTCAAGGAGTTCATATCCAATATCTTTTGTTTCTGCTTCAAAAAGGCCTATAATACCAACTTTTCCTTTAAATTTCTTTTCTATGTAGTTTCTATCTATTAATGCAGCAATTCTACCTAAAGGGTGACCATCCTTTTCATATACATAGTATTGTAAGTAGTTTAAATGCATGAAGAAAGGATTATACCCTGGAAGAACTTTCTTTAATTTAATCCTATCTGGATTTAGGTCTTGAAGTTCTTGAAGGATTAAAGGAAAAACTTTATTTGATTCTTTACTGTTATACCAAGAAATAAAAAAGGGAACAGAAACAAACTCTTTTAAATCTTTGATGGTGATATTAAAATTAGACATTCTTTCTTCTGAATGTGGCTCTTCAATTAATTTTCTAATCATCTTTAACCTGCCTTCCTATCCTTTATATATTTGAAATTATACTCAAAACACAAAAGTAAACAAAATATGGTATAATTTTATGGTATGAAGCTTGATAAAAAGAGATCAGAAGTTTTAAAAGAAGTTGTTAAAGAATACATTGAGACAGGGGAGCCTGTTTCCTCTGAAAAAGTTGCAAAAGGGGTAAGTTTTCCTATTTCTTCTGCAACAGTGAGGAATTACATGGCTGAGTTATTAGATATGGGATACCTTACCCAACAGCATGTTTCTTCTGGAAGAATTCCCACAAGTAAGGCTTTTAGATTCTATGTTGAGGAGGCTCTAAAAGAGAGGAAACGTATTAGACCTTCTAATATTGAAATCCCTAATTTAGAAACTTTTGGTAATCTAAGAGAAATGCTTTCACAAATTTCTGACCTTATCTCACAGTATACAAATGAAATTTCTCTTGTCGTTTCGCCCTGTATAGAAGAGGATAAATTAAGATATGTTCATTTTTTCATAGCTTCAGAGTTTTTGTATACAGTTATTGTTTCAACACTACAAACTACCGAGGCAATCCCTCTTTTAAAAAGCAACCTACAGATGGAACAGGTCATCTATTTGGAGAATTTTTTGAATGAGAAGTTAAAAAATTTGGCTATCTTGGAAGCTTCTAAAAGAATTGTTGAAAATAACTTCTTTAGTGATGAATTAAATAAAGATTTAGCGATTGTTGCATTCAAGTTTTATGAGAAATTAAAAGAAGAACAGTACAAAAGAAAAACACAGGAAATTTTTATTAGGGGTATCTCTAATTTATTGACAACCCAAATTGAAATTGCAGAAGAGCGTTTGAAATTTCTCTTTAATATGCTTGAAAAAAAAGAAACCATCAACAAACTCCTTGTTGAGTTAGAGCAAGACGAAAAATTACAGATCGTCATTGGTGACGAAAATAAAATCCCAGAATTATGGGACTACAGTTTAATTACCGTTAAATACACCATAAAAGAACTCGAAGGCACTCTTGGACTTTTAGGTCCAATTCGTATGAATTACGTAAGAGGTATTTTAGTTCTTGAAGAAATTGCAGATAAATTAGAAAAGATGGCAGAAAAGTTATTAGGATGATATTCTCAATTTTTACCTTAGGCTGCAAAACAAATCAATACGAATCAGAATTGATGCGTGAGTCCTTGTTGGAGAAAGGTTGTGTTGAAACCAATTTTAAAGAATTTGCGAATGTCTATATTATCAATTCTTGTGTTGTAACCGAGAAAGCAGAAAGAGAAACAAGGAAGGCTGTTAACGAAGCTTTAGCAAAAAATCCAAATGCGCTTGTGATTTTAACTGGTTGCTTTACAAATTTGCACAAAGAGTATAAGGATAAAAGGGTGGTAATCTACAGAGGTGCAAAGAGAAAAATTGCTTCCTTTATAGAGACAGGGATAGAGGAAACCGTAGGTTTTGAAAGAATAGAAAGCTTTTTAGAAAGGGCAAGAGCCTTTGTGAAAATTGAGGAAGGCTGTGATAACTTCTGCGCTTACTGTATTGTGCCCGTAGTAAGAGGTTATAAGATAAGAAGTAAAGATGAAGAAAGCATTGTTGATGAAGTAAGAGGCCTTGTTGGTCGTGGCTATAAAGAGGTTGTTTTGACGGGAACAGAGATCGGAAAATACGGGAAAGATATAGGCACAACCCTTGCAGAACTTGTAAACAAACTCAAGAAAATTGAGGGATTAAGTCGCTTAAGAATCTCCTCAATACATCCAAAATACGTAACAGATGAACTTATAAATGAATTCATAGAGTCTTATGCATTACAACCACACCTACATATTTCGCTTCAATCTGGTGATAATGAAGTTCTAAAGCAAATGAATAGGGGTTATACAAGAGAAGATTACCTAAGAATAGTTGAAAAATTAAGAAATGTCGACCCTGATTTTTCTATCTCAACAGATGTGATCGTTGGTTTTCCTTTCGAAACTGAAACTGCGTTTTTTAATACTTTAACTTTGATTAAAAACGTTCAATTTTCAAAAGTCCATGTGTTTAGGTATTCTAAAAGGCCATTTACTCCCGCTTTTTACTTTAAGGAAAGCGTTCCAGAAATCGTAAAATC
Source organism: Caldisericum exile (assembly GCA_020722505.1). Taxonomy (GTDB): domain Bacteria; phylum Caldisericota; class Caldisericia; order Caldisericales; family Caldisericaceae; genus Caldisericum; species Caldisericum exile_C. Next base: position 6,478 of record DYKR01000017.1, read on the forward strand.
AACAAGAAGTAAAAGGGCTATAGAGTTTGCAAATGAAATTTCTATTGATTACAAAAAAAGATTCGTTAATAGGGTTGTTCCTGTTTTGGTTGAAGAAGTAAAAGACAGTGTCTACTGGGGCTTTTCGCCACACTACATAAAAGTTTCATTTCCTCAAGAAGCAAAATTAAACGCGATTGCCCTTGTTAAAGTTGAGGCAGTTTTTGAAGACCACGTGGAAGGCTCTTTAATCTCTTCTAAATAAGTCTTCCAAATATTTTTTAATTTCTTCTCTTAGATCCTCCCTTTTCAGGGCAAATGCAATATTTGCTTTTATTAAACCAGATTTTTCTCCTACATCATATCTTACTCCATTGAATTCGTATGCAATAAAGCGTTCCTTGTAGAGTAATTTTTTAATTGCATCGGTTAACTGTATCTCTCCGTTTTTGCCTGGCTCTGTTTTTTCTATTGCTTCAAAAATTGTTGAATTGAGGATATACCTTCCAACAATTGCAAGATTAGACGGTGCTTGTTCTACCTCAGGTTTCTCTACAAGATCTACAATATCGTAAATGCCATCACCTATTTTTTTGCCTTCAATTATTCCGTATGCTTTAACTTCAGAGAATGGCACTTTCATTACGGCAATTACATTACTTTTGTATTTTTGATGAATTTCAATCATCTGTTTAAGACAGGGGATAGGAGCATCAATTATATCATCAGGAAGAAGAACACCAAAATATTCATCGTTAATAAATCCATTTGCATAGTACATTGCATCACCCAAGCCTCTTGCTAACTTTTGCCTTACGTAAAAGATCCTTGCAATTTCACTTGTGCCTCTTACTAATTCAAGAAGATCTGTTTTTCCCTTTTCTTCAAGTTCACGCTCAAGTTCAACTGCATAGTCAAAGTAGTCTTCAATTGCTCTTTTTCCACGTCCTGTTACAAGTAAAACATTCTTAATGCCTGAATTTAAAGCCTCTTCTACTACGTATTGCACGGCTGGTTTATCAACTATTGGAAGCATTTCCTTGGGTTGAGATTTTGTTATCGGAAGTAATCTCGTGCCAAAACCACCCACAGGGATAACAACCTTTTTTATTTCTTTCATAACGACCTCCTTTCATATGGTTCCTATTAAGATCTCTGGTTTCGAAAATATTCTAATAGGAAAATGACTTTCTCCTATGCCTCTATTAATATACATTACACTGTTTCCTTCTCTGTAGGAACCCCTTAGAAACTTTGTTCCATAATTAGAAGGGATGTAGATAGCGAATTTAACAAAAGGCAAACTTACTTGCCCTCCGTGAAGATGCCCAGAGAGAATTAGGTTTATTCCTTTTTCTTTTGCTTTGTAGAATATATCTGGTGAATGACTCAAAAGAATTGAGAAATTTTTCTTATCCATTGAGATTACTGCTTCTTCAAGTTTATCGTGGTTTGTGAAAGGATCCCCAACTCCAGTGATATTTACCTTTAAGCCGTCTTTTGTAAATTCAACTGTTTCATTTTCCAGGACTTTCATACCAATACTTTCAATGTCCTTCTTGAGAGCAATTACATCTTTTACTTTATAATCCCAATTACCTAAAACAAAATATGTCTTTATACCTAAAGCCGAGATTTTTTGAAGGTATTCTTTTGCCTCAAATTTCTTTCTGAAATTTACTACATCACCAGTAATGAATATGAGGTCGGGATTTTCATCCGATATAATTTCAAGAATCTTTTTCTCCTTTCTTCCTTCTCTTATGAAATGTAAGTCCGAAATCTGGATAAATTTAATTGCGTTTTCTTTACCAAAATTTAACCTTGTTATTGTTAATTGATCTCTCTCTATGAATACGCCATAAATAAGCAGAGCAAAAATTACTAAAACTGTTAATTTCAACATAATCTATTTAATTTCTTTTTTTCTTATGAATTTTCCGCCATCTTTTGTTATCAAAAGCACATCAATAGGTCCTCCAACCGTTTTTGGTCTTGCTTGAAACCTCATTGTGTCAATGGTAGTCCTTATGGCATAGACTGCAAAATCAATTGCATCTTGTAAAGGCATTGCATCCCAGAGAATTGGGCTTTTTGGTATTTGATTGTAATTTCCAAAAGGGTCTTTTAAATAAACAGGATTTAGGATTTCGTTAAGAATATCTCCTTCACCACCCCAACTTGCACCATAAACTACTTTTTTCATTTCATAGCTAAAATTCAGTCTAATTTTCTCGTTTCTTTTTATGTTTATGTGGTATACATAAGGAACGCTACTTTTCCCCTCTTTTTCATATCCTGCAACGTGGAAAGAAGTATCTGCATTTGGGTATGACTCTTTAAAAAACATCAATAGTTTATCAACTACTTTTTCAACAGTATCGTCTATTTGTAGAATTTCTTCTTCAAATTTCTGTATGTAAAAGTCCATAGGAATGCCACCTAAGAATGTTTCTCCAAAGGCTGAAACACCAATATTATTTTTACTTATTAAGAAGGTTTTATTCACATAATCTGAACTTACAATCGGAATTGGGGTTGCGTTGGGTGCATTTTGCATTTGAATAAAAACTGTCTGTCTACTATCCGAAGCCATTACTATCCCTGAGGGGACATAAATTGTAACTATTAAAGACATTTTTTCCTCCTGATGTTTAACTTAATAAAAAGCTATTTTAAAACTTGTTTTAGTTTTAGTGCGGTTTTGTAAGGTAGTCAATCTGTTTTTTTGTTAGTTTGTCAATTTTAATATTGTTTACCTTAAGAAAAGCATTTGCAACCTTGAGGTCAATTTCCTCGGGCACATCGTATACTTTATTTTCTAACTTGTTTTTGAGTAAGTATTCAGAAGATAGCGCCTGAAGTGAGAAAGATAAGTCCATAATTTCAATTGGATGACCATCTGCACAGGCAAGATTTACGAGCCTTCCTTCTCCAAGAACATGGATTCTTCTTTTGTTTGGGAGGGTGTATTCAAGGATATTTTTTCTTACTTCCCTTTTTGACACTTTTATCTTTTCAAGTTCGTCAATTTTAACTTCAACATTGAAATGGCCAGCATTTGAGAGAATTGCACCATCTTTTAAGTATTCAAAATGTCTTGAGTCAATGACATTTGTGTTGCCTGTTGTTGTAACAAAAATATCGCCTATCTTGGCTGCCTTTTTCATTTCCATAACTTCATAACCATCCATATACGCTTCTATTGCCTTAATAGGGTCAACCTCAGTAATTATAACCCTTGCTCCTAATCCTCTTGCTCGCATTGCAACACCTTTCCCAACCCAACCAAAACCTGCAATAACCACATTTTTACCTGCTATATTCATATTCGTTGTTCTCATTATTCCATCCCATGTGGATTGTCCTGTGCCGTATCTATTGTCAAAAAGATGTTTGCATTTACCGTTATTCACTGCTATCACCGGAAATTTGAGGAGTTTTGCATTCTCTAAGGCTTTATCTCTTATGATACCTGTTGTAGTCTCTTCACATGCTCCGATTACATTTTTCAGAAGTTCTTTTCTTGTTGTATGTAAAAGATGAACAAGGTCTCCTCCATCATCGATTACTATGTGAGGTTTTACATCAAGAGTTTTATTAATGTTTTCTAAATGTTCTTCATCTGTCTCGTTATACCAAGCAAACACAGTGACGCCGTATTTTTTAAGTGCCTCTACTACGTCATTTTGGGTGGTAAGGGGGTTTGATCCTGATACATATATATTTGCACCTGCGTTTTTTAGGACTATTGCAAGATTTGCGGTTTTTGCCTCAAGGTGAATAGAAAGAGCAATGTTAATGCCTTTAAAAGGTTTACGCTTTGTAAAACCTTCGTTAATATGTTGAAGAATTTTCATATGGGAATATGCCCATTCTAACTTTTTTTCTCCCTCGTTCACTTCTTACCTCCTATGGAATCTTATTTTGTATTTTACAGGCTTTTATTGTGTTCTTAAAAAGCATGAGTGTTGTAAGTATTCCAATTCCACCTGGCACGGGTGTAATGTAAGATGCAACATCTACCACACTATCAAAATCAACATCACCAACAATTTTATCATTGATTTTGTTAATACCTACATCAATAACAATTGCTCCTCTTTTAACGTAGTTTCTGTTTATTATTTTGGGTTTGCCAACAGAAACAACAAGGATATCAGCCATTTGAGTGATTTGAGAAAGATTTTTAGTGCGGGAATGGCTTATCGTAACTGTTGCATTTTCTTGCAAAAGAAGTAGTGCCGTAGGTTTGCCAACGATATTACTTCTTCCAACTACGACTGCGTTCTTCCCTTCAATTGTTGTAACAGATTTGATTGCCGTAATTACTGCTTGAGCAGTTGCCGGTGCAAAAAAAGCAGTTCCTTCTAACAATCTTCCTAAGTTAACCGGGTTAAAGCCGTCGATATCTTTTTCTGGTTGTATAGTTTCTAACACCTTTTTATTGTCTATTCCTTCTGGAAGTGGAAATTCAACAAGTATCCCATGTATATCTTTTCTCAAATTTAGATTTTTGATGTTAAATAAGAGCTCCTCTTCTGAGATTTCCTTTTTGAATTTGTGGTATTCTACATATACGCCTATATTTTCTCCTTCTTTAATGATGTTTTTTGCATAACTTTCTGAGGCCTTTTCTTCTCCAACTTGGACTACTGCAAGTGAAGGTGTAATTAGCCTTTGTTTAAGTCTTTCTGTCTCGTTTTTTAACTCTAACAAAATTTTCTTTGCAATTTCTTTTCCGTTAATAATCATTTTTTACCCCCTTTACTTTTTAACTCTATTTGTTTTTTTAAGTATAATATAAAAGTATGGAAAAACATATAGCAGAAATAGTAAAGGTTGATATTGATACTATTTTTGCAGAAACTGGCTTCAAAGAAGATTTGCCCGTGGGAACTATCCTCGAGACTAAAAATAGTTTTAATACATTTTTTGTTGTGCTTCAGTCTTTTTATGAGCAGGAGTTTCCCTATGGGAGTGTGAGTTCTTTCGGTCTAAACGAAGAAGAGTTAACAAAATCTTATCCACATTTATCTCAGTATATTAGGCATTTGTTAGTTATATACCCACTTTTTGAAAGTGATGGAAAAGGTTTTTATAATTTAAGGCATTCTATCTACTTAAATCAACTCCTTTATAAAACTGAGGAAGAGAAGTTTAAAGAACTTTTATTTAACTCACCTCTTGTAAAAGAACTTTCTTTAATTGATATCCATAAGTATCCCAAAAGAAACAAGGCGATTATAAATTTTTTAAATAACGTTTTGGAAATAACTTCCGATAAAGAAGAACTAAAAGAAAAAATAGCAGATATGTTGTCAAACGTCTTCAGAAAAGATTTTGCATCGCTTATTGAGATTGTAAGAGGTATCGACAATGTTTGACGGAGAATCAATAGGCTTTGTTGTTGCTGGTTCTTTTTCAGAAGGCTTGACCTTCCGTTTGCATAAATCGGTAAATATAGAGAACATAAGGATTGGCGATTACGTAGTAGTTGAAGGTAAGAATTTCGACTTCCTGTGTCTTATAGAAGATATAAGGCTTGCAAATACAACTGATGAAGTATTTTTTGACCCTCCAAAAACTGTTTTAGAAAAAAGTGCCATTTCCTCTTTTGTTTATACTGAAATAAGTATCTTTCCTTTTTTAATGTTTGATAAAAGTTCTTTAACCTCTTATTCTAAATCCATAAAAACACTTCCAGCTCATTTTTCAATGGTTAGGTTTGCAAAGGACGAGGATTTTCAGAAGATCTCTAAAGAGGAAACCTCCCTTTATATTGGGACACCACTTACCTCACAATCGAAGATGTTCATTGATTTAGAAAAAGTTGCCATGCGCAACACTGGGCTTTTTGGTATAACTGGCTCTGGTAAGTCTTTTCTTGCCCGTATACTTTTTTCAGGTCTTATCAAGAAAAATATTTCGAGTTTGCTTATCTTTGATATGCATAACGAACACGGTTTGCAAACCAAAGATGAAAAAGGAAATTATATCGAATCACTTGCAAGTGTTTGTAGGGATAGAGTTAAAATTTTTGATGTTTCAGCCGAGAATAAAGATGCTTCAAACTATATTGTCGTTCCTTATTCTGATATTAACGTTGAAGATA
>DYKR01000018.1:0-9205 GCA_020722505.1 Caldisericum exile
CTTTTAAGTAAATTTTCATAAAGAAGGTGAAGAATATGCCCTTTGGACCATTACCTTCTAAACACATTTGCTTTACCTAGTGTAAACTCCATAAGGAATCTTAGTTTTTACAAATTCCTTATAATAATACAACATAAAATAAATAAAGGGGGATGCATCCCCCTGTGTAAACAACAAAATTACCTCAACTATTTTGCCCCAAATTGCTCACAAGCATCTAAAACAAGCCTAATATAAGCAATACTAGGGCCTCCACCCATAAGTCCAGCAACAAACGAAGCTTCAAGTATTTCTCTTCTACTTGCACCTGCATCAATTGCATTCTTTACGTGAAGTGCAATGCAATATACACAATGATTAGCAATACTAAGAGCAATAGATATAAGTTCTTTTTCTTTTGTAGAAAGAGCCCCTGGTTTCTCAGCTTCTCTAATTAAACCCATAATTGCATCCAAGTAACCTTTGTCAGCCTCTCCAATTTGTTTGGCAGTTTTCATAAAATCCTCTAACTTCTTTTTCATGTCTTCCATAATAATACACTCCTTTCTATAAAAGTTTCAATTTTCTCAATTGATATTATATCACAATATTGAAAATTTACAATATTTTTAAGTGTAATATCTCACAAAATTATGTTAAAAAAAGAACAAAATGCTTACTCAAAAGATTAAAACTAATAACAAAAAATATTTTATAACACCTTGCGCGCTTTTTAAAAAATAAGTAATTACTTAAAACTAAGATATTATTCCTTAAGTTGAAGGAAAAAATCATTTCAAACTCCTCTTTTTAAAACACAAAAGGAAGAAGGATACCCCAAAACTTTCCCTTCTATTGCGTAATTTATGGTTGCTTTTCCCAAAAATAATCAAGAAAAATTTATACAAACGCTTCTTTGCCTTGTGTTATTTTTTGAAAAATACTATAAAATATATAAAGAAGGAGGTAAAAAATGAAAAAGATTTTATTAATTTTAGTTATGCTTATCATTATTGCATCCTCATTTACACCCAGAGCTTACAATGCAATGGGTAATTCAACTTCTTACGGCAACGTCGATGTAGATGTGCTTGTTGAACGTGGTGTAATCCAGGGCTTCCCAGATAACTCTCTTCATCTTGAGCGACCGATAACAAGAGCAGAATTTGCAAAAATGCTTGTAAGGGCTTTCCCTTACGACTACATACCGTGGTTTAATCTTCCAAAATACTCCTATCAAGATTTGGGAAAGAACTTTTGGGCATCCCCTTACATTGAAACTCTCTCAAGAGCAAAAGTATTAGTTGGTGAAGGTAAATACTTCAAGCCAAACGCCCCCATACTTTTTGAAGACACCATTCTTGCTCTTTCAAAAGCTTTAAAAATTCAAGACACAAATGTTCCAGATGTAATTTCATCTTTTAAAGATGCAAATTTACTCTCCCCCGAAGTAAAACCGCTTGTAAATTACTTTGTCTACAAGGGATTTTATAAGGTGGAAGGAGATACACTTGGTGTCCAAAACCCACTTACAAGAGAGAAATTTGTTCATATTTTAGCTTCTTCTCACTTCCCTGTGATTACCATTCTTCATACAAATGATTTTCATATGTATCTTTTGGGTTCTCTTAACAAAAACAAAGAGCCAATTGGCGGAAGTGCAAGGATCTATACACTTGTGAAAGAAGAAAGAGCCTATAACCCTGATAGAACCCTTCTTGTTGATGCGGGAGACGCAATCGGTGGCGGTCCTCCTATTGGCGCCTTCTTCGACGGTAAAGATGTAATTGAAGTTTATAATGCAATGGGGTATAACTATGCAGTATTTGGCAACCACGAATTTGACTGGGGTAAGGACCTTCTATCACAAAGAGTAAATGAAGCCAAATACACTTATGTTTGCTCTAATGTTATTGATACTACTACAAATTCTACATTTATGAGTAAACCGTATGATATCAAGTCATTGGGTTTTGTTAAACTCGGTATTTTTGGTGTTACTACACCGCAACTTCCAATTTTAGTTAATCCAAATGGTCTATCTAACCTTGAGATAAAAGACCCTATTTCTACTGCAACAAATGTTGTTTCTACACTTAAAGAGAATTCAGACTACATCGTTTTACTTTCACACCTCGGATATTCAGCATCCAACTATTACACAGGAGATATAGGAGACGTTCAACTTGCTTCTAAAGTTTCCGGAATAAACTTGATTATAGGTGGACACACACATACAGTCCTTGATAAGCCGACTGTTATTAACAACACTTACATTGTCCAAACAGGTTCATATGGGAATAACCTTGGAAGAGTAAGACTCCATTTCGAAACGACGGCAAATTCAGTAAGACTTGTAAAACTCGACTACAAACTTTTACCTGTCGATAAAAACGTAGAAGAGGACTCTACAATTGCTTCAATAATTAAACCTTACAATGATGAAGTTACGAAGAAGATGAGTGAAGTTATTGGTGAGGCGCTTGTTGACCTTGATGGCTCTAGACCAAATGTAAGAATTAAAGAAACTAACCTTGGCGACTTCATTGCTGATTGGATGAGAGAAATTGCTGGTGCAGATATCACTATAACAAATGGAGGAGGAATAAGGCAATCAATTCCTAAAGGACCTATTACGGTAGGTCACGTGTATACCACGCTACCATTTAATAACCTCATACTGCTTCTCACATTAAAGGGATCCGATGTTCTTGCTGCTCTTGAGAATGGTTTCTCACAGGTCGAAGCAGTTGCAGGAAGATTTCCACAGATATCTGGCATTAGGGTAAAAGTTGATCTATCCCGAAAACCAGGAAGTAGGGTTGTTGAAGCAAAACTATTAGATGGAACTCCTATTGATCCTAATAAATACTATACTGTTGCAACGAATGATTTTATGGCCGCAGGTGGCGATGGTTATGCATCTCTCAAGAATGCAACTTCAATAAAGATTGTTACAGGCAATTATATGAGAGACGACCTTGTTGCATACATAAAGGCTCATCCTAAAGTATCTAAAGAAGTTGACGGAAGAATAACATTTGTGCAACCATAAGAACCGTAATTAAACTTATAAAGGGGGCTTTTGCCCCCCTTTTTATTTGTAGAGAATATCATTCAAAATATTTTATATTATCCTTATTGAATATATTTGGAGCAACAGCACTAACATGCTCAAACATTAGATCTGCAAGTTTTCTTATCTCCCATTGGGCATGCTTATCCATGCGTAGTTTAAAAAAGTGCATTAACTCTCTTGCATTTGCTGTTGCAACGATTTTTGTCTCTGTTGCATTTGGTAAAACAAAACGCGCATCTTCTTCTGGGACACCAATTGAAAGTAGTTTTTTGTAGGTATCTAATATCTCATCCATTAGATTGTTGTAAATTTTTAGCGCCTCTAAACTGTTTAAAACAGTTGGAGGAGTAATAAAGAGCGGTTGGTCAAACTTTACGTATCTTTGACTTTGTTGAGTGAATGAAAAAAATCTATGTCTTACAAATTGGTGAGAACAAGCCCGTGATATTCCTTCAATTGCAAAAGAGAATGAGATATGTTCAAAAACAGACATATGCCTAAGGTTTAACGCAAGATTTATGAGTCTTTTAATATCTTCTTCACTTAGGTCTATTTCCTTCACATTACCTTTATAACGAGATTGACGCATTGCGGTTGCAACAACTCTTTCAGGGTTGGGTGTGTAGGCAAATAAGGTCACAGAAGGAGTTAATGCCATCTTACTTTTAATTCTCCCTTGTTAACAGAATATAATATTGCTAATTTTTTTTTGCCAATTCTAAAAATCTTTTTAATGAGCCTCAACAATTTGCTTTCTACTTTTAGTAGTTTTCTTCGCATAGCCACATCTTTCTTTTACAAAAGCAATTTTAATACATTTCAAAAATTTTTCAATAAGTCCTTTAGAACTTCAAGACCTTAAACAAAGTATCACAAATCAGTTTTAAAATTTCAAATCTATTTTTACATCCACTTTTACATCTTCCTTTTTACCAACTTCTCCTCTTTTTGTTTTTTGGATTAATTCTTCATCACAGTAAGGACAGTATTCGTGTTCTCCTGGGATATACCCATGTTTTGGGCAAATAGAGAATGTTGGAGTTATCGTTATATATGGAAGTTCAAAATTAGAAAGAACTTTTCTTACAAACGTTTTTACATCGTTACTTTTTAGTTTTTCTCCTACAAAGAAATGCACTACACAACCACCCGTATAGAGTCTTTGTGTTGATTCTTGTAGTTCTGCAACTTCAAAAGGGTCGTCGGTGTAATCTACAGGAAGCATTGTTGAGTTTGTATAGTAAGGGTTATCGGGTGTTCCCGCTGTAATAATATCAGGGAAGTCCTTTTTATCCTTAAGAGCAAGTGAGTATGTTGTTGATTCAGATGGTGTTGCTTCCAAGTTAAATAGGTGCCCAGTTTCCTCTTGGAATTGTTTTAACTTCTCCTTTATGTGAAGCATAGTTTGGACAGCAAAATCTATACCCTTTTGAGTTCCCATGTTAACTTCTGGGTCAAAAAGCATTTGTAAGGCTTCATTCATACCAATTATTCCGACTGTGTTAAAATGGTTTTCCCAGTAATGCCCAAAGGATTCTTTTATTGGCTCTAAATAGATCCTTGAATAGGGGTATAAACCCATCTCCGTAAATTTTTCAACCGTTTTTCTTTTTTCTTCAAGTCCTTCTTTTGCGGCAACAAGGATTTCATCCAACATGTTATAAAATTCGTTAATGTTCTTTTTAGATAGATACGCAATACGTGGAAGGTTAACCGTGATAACACCAACAGAGCCTGTAAGGGGCGCAGAGCCAAATAAACCGCCACCACCTTTGTTTTTAAGTTCACGAGTGTCTAACTTAAGCCTGCAACAATTAAAGGAGATTTGCCCTAATGAATGGACGAAAAGGTGGTTTTTCTCTAATTCAATATCGTAAAACTCTTTTGAATTTTTGTGTCCTTTAATTTTTATCTCTTTTACTCTAACTAAATAAATATCGCTTTCCTTAACTTTTAAGCTTTCTAACGTTTGAGCATCGTCCTTTTCCAAAGTTGAAAGTCCTACCATTCTTGATTTTATTAAGCCAGGAACTTTTGTTGTAGAAAAAGCCAACCACCCTGAAACCTTGTGAGCCAAGGTTTGGTTATTTAGGTAGTTAGTTCTAACTTTTATATTTGATTTAGCATGTTGTAAATAAATTACCTGACTTCTTTCCCTTAATCGATAAGTTACTGGTTGGTCAATAAGAGAAAAAAGTAAAACAAGATCCCTAGATAATTCCAAGTCATTTAAATGAATTTCTTTTCGCCTTTTACATCCACCACCCTTGAAATAAAACTCTAAAAAGCTTTTTATAGCACTTTTAGGGCTGTTAAACAAAATCTGAGGTAATCTGCCGTCCTTTTTAAATCCAGCTTTGTATAATTTTCTACTTATTTCAGTGTTGTAAATGTATAGATAGTAGGTATTGTATCTTGGGTCTTGCCTTTCTTTTCCAACTACACCAAAAGTCTTTTTAATTAGAGATTTAATCAAATTTAAATTTTCAGAATCTCCAGTTCTAAAAGTAAATTGCAATCCCTTTGGTTCACCAAAATGGTTTTGAGGTCTACTCTCAAAAAGATAATTTCCATCAGCAGTAAAATAGCCCAAAATTTTTGCTAAATCTTCATCGAAGGTAAGGTCTTCAATTTTTTGGTATTTTTTTCCTAAGATATCTTCTTCTGTTTTTTTCAAAGCTAAAAGATAATCGCCTTTTTGGATGTCTTTAGCAAATTTCATCTTTATTTCTTCTTGTGTATAAACAGGGACAGGGTGCTTTAAAGAATACGTTGCCCTTTTACCATCTTCTGTAATAATCTCCACTTCTTTATTATCGGAAATTTTTAGAAATCTTTTTATTGGTGTCCATTCTAATTTTAAAGTATGTGGATTTAATGATAAAGCTTCCAAACCTTCATCTTTACAATCAGCCCAACCGTCTTCATCAAAATCCCCAGTTTTATAAGTTTCAACAACTTCTTTAATTGGTAGTCTTTTTATTTCATTTGAATGTCTAATCAAAATCTCTTCTTTCCCATCCAAACACATACTCCTTGCGTCTTCTGGTTTTAGATCCGAATTTATGTAATTTGCAAAGTATGGAGTGCCATATTTTGCGGTTGCTTCCCAAACTGGAGATATAACAGGATTATCCCAGTCAAAATCTTTTGTTATGTTAATTGTTGGAATTGGAAAAGTAAATGGTCTTCCGTGCCCATCACCTTCCAAAAATGTTTCAAAAAGTGCTTTGTTTATCATATCCATTTCTTTTTGAAGCATTCCGTATGTTATATCTTGTTCTTTTCCACCTACAATGACTGGTCTATTTTTCAACAACGGATGGGATGTCAGGTCCACGGTAATATTTGAAAATGGCGACTGTCCTCCAGTTCGCATCGTTTGGTTCATATTGTAAACAAACTCTTGGATTTGTTGCTTAACTTCTTTATAGGTTAATTTGTCAAAGTAAACAAACGGGGCAAGATAAGTATCAAATGAAGAGAATGCAACAGCTCCTGCAGCCTCATTTTGTAGAGTAAAAAGGAAGTTCATCATTTGTCCTAATAAGCTAGATAAATGTTTTGCAGGCGTGGAATACGGCTTTCCAGGCACACCACCAAAGCCTCGCTTTATTAAGTCTTCAAGATCCCAACCAACACAATACGCACCTAAAAATGAGAGGTTATGGATGTGCACAAAGCCATCTTTATGGTATTGAGAAATCTTTTGGGGGTAAACTTTTTCAAGCCAGTAAATACTTTCGGCCTTACCTGTGATAAAAGATTTAAGTCCTTGAATTGAGTAGTCTATGTTTGCGTTTTCGTGGACTTCCCAGGTTGACTCACCTATGTAGGAATTAAAGAGTTCTAACACGTTGAGATGATTTTTGAAGTCTCGTAACTGTCTTCTTTTTTCCCTGTAGAGGATGAACGCCTTTGCCGTTTGATAAAATCCTTTTCGCATTAACACTTCTTCTATTTTGTTTTGGATAACCTCGATACTAAGAGGTTCTACCTGGGACTCGTTTATTTCTATACAAACGATGTTTGTAAGAAACTCGGCAGTTTCTCTTCCAAACTCATGAGTTGCATTTCCTGCTTTTAGTATCGCATTTATTATCTTTTCTTTTTCAAAAGATACAATTCTACCATCTCTTTTTTGGACGAATTTAATCATTTTAATCACTCCTTCTTCCACTAAACGCAAAATGTCCTATCACTCTATTTTATGAAAAAACCAAAAAAAACATAAATAGATGTCAAGGTGAAATACACATTGAAGATTAATTAGCATAGATTTAATATGAACCCTTAAATTTTTCATCCATTCCGAGATTACTTGGGAAAGTCTTTCTGTTATTATAAGAGAGCACCTACTTCTCCGTTCTAACAATCAACCTATGTGAGTAAGGAAGAATAAAATTCAAGAGGGACAAAAACCGTTGATGATCCCTTAAAAATAGAAATAACGCACTGGAAATAGTTGATAAAGTATTTCTTTGTGTTTTTTAAACTTGGGGGAGTCTTAGGAAGATACCCCCCAATTTTAAAGAAGTGATTTTTCCACAGGTTATCCACATAATTTTTAATTGTGGAAAATTTTGTATAATTATCATGTATGAATACCTGGGAAAAAGTATTAAACCAATTAAAAGAAATACTGAGCGTGCCTGCTTTTGAGACGTGGTTTAGACCAGTTGAATTTGTAGATGAAAATGAAAAAGAACTCGTCCTCAAGGTGCCTTCAAACCTCATTAGAGAACTACTTGAAACTAAATTTGCGGGGCTCATTAAGGCAACAATCCAAGAACAAACAGGAAAAGATCTTCAACTTAACATTATTGTCCAAGAGAAAAAACCAAAAGAACCTCCAGTAATCATTATGAACAATATCACCCTCCATAAAGATTATACCTTTGAGGAGTTTATTGTAGGCAGTAGTAATGAATTAGCCTATGCAGCAGCAAAGAATGTTGCCCTAAATCCAGGTAAGGCATATAACCCTCTTTACATCTATGGTGGAGTGGGACTTGGAAAAACCCACTTACTACATGCAATAGGACACGAACTTATAAGAAACTTTGGACAAAAAATATCAATCATATACACAAGCACAGAAAAGTTTACAAATGAAGTGATCTATGCCATTCAAAACGCGCAGAGCAATACCGACCTTATAGACAGATTCCATAAAAAATACAGGAACACCGATGTGCTTCTCATTGATGATATACAATTCCTTGCAGGAAAGGAAAGAACACAGGAAGAATTCTTCCACACATTCAACGCCCTTTATGAAGCAGGAAAACAAATCGTAATTACTTCTGATGTGCCCCCAAAAGATCTTCCAACCCTTGAAGACAGGTTAAGAACACGTTTTGAAGTCGGCCTTATTGCAGATATTTCTCCACCAGATTTTGAAACAAGGGTTGCGATCCTTAAAAAGAAAGCACAAAAAGAAAACATTACCATAAATGATGATGTTATAAACTACATCGCAGAAAACATTTTTTCGAATATAAGAGAACTCGAAGGTGCCCTTATTAGACTTATTGCAAAGGCATCGCTACTAAATCAGAACATCACGGTTGAATTTGCTAAAAAGGCACTTTCTGATATTATTAAGCAGGCAGATGTGCCAATCACCATTAATAAAATTAAAAAAATCGTCGCTGAATATTTTGGTATAGATGTAGAGAGTCTCTCAGACAAAAAGAGAACACAGAATATAGTCCTTCCAAGACAAGTTGCAATGTATCTTGCAAGAAAATTTACAGACCTTTCACTTCCCCAAATAGGAGAAGCCTTTGGTGGAAGAGACCACACAACAGTAATGCATGCATTTAACAAAATCGAAGAAGAGGTTAAAAAAACGGAAACAATGAGTGCTCTTGTGGGTGAAATTATTGAAAGGTTAAAGGAGTAGTAAAGTTATGAACAACCTGTGGAAAACTCTGTGGATAAATGTGGAAAAATTGTGGAATTCGTCCAAGCCTGTGGATAAGTTGAAAACTAAAATACGCTTTCCACATAATTCTGCACAGAAGAATAGAAGTCCAAATAGATCGTTTACTGATTTTTCCACAGTTTCAACAACCATTATTATGAGTATTATTATTCTTTTAATATTTTAAAATAATTAATAATAATAAAGGAGTGGAAAAA
>DYKR01000018.1:9305-12216 GCA_020722505.1 Caldisericum exile
AATAATAATAAAGGAGTGGAAAAATGAAAATAAAAGTAAAAACAAGTGAATTCTCAAAAGCAATTGTAAATGTAGGAAAGGTCATTTCTTCAAAACCAATCGATTTAATTCTCGATAACATTCTATTGCAGGCAAACAAAAGTATCTCCCTTTTTACAACAAACCTTGAACAAGCAATGAAGTATGATTTAGATGCAGAAATTATAGATCCATCTGGAGTTACTGAAACTGTTTTACCTTACGACTTATTAAAAGATATAACTCCAAAATTTAAAGGAGAATACATTGAACTTGATCTATCAAAAAAGACAGTCGAAATAGTTGAAGATAGTGGCAAATTTACTCTTCACACATTTAGTCCAGAAGCCTTTGCACAGATTCCAGAAGTTGAATCAGATGTTAAATTTGAGATACCTGCAGATATACTAAAAGATTTAATTGAAAACACTGTTTTTGCAGCATCTAAAAAGGAGGAGAGTAGAAAAGAGTTTAGAGGAGTCTATTTTGATATAAAGGGTAACGTTGTAAATTTAGTTGCAACCGATAGCACTGCGCTTGCATTAAATACGTTTGAAGTAGGCAATTTAAGAGATGTTAATTTCATTATCCCCTGGAAAGCAGTTGATATTCTCCTTCACATTCCAACAACTTCTTCGGATAAGTTTGAAATAACGACATCTGAAAGTGCAGTAAAGTTTAACATAAATAATATCTCTCTTATATCTCTTCTTATTAATGGTCAATTCCCTCAATACGAGAATGTAATTCCGCAGGATACTGCCTATTATGCTTCTGTAAATAAAAACATACTAATAGATGCACTTCGATTAATTGAACCATTTGCTAAAAGGGGCACTAATAGAATAGTATTTACCTTCTCTTCAAATACTCTTACGCTTGAATCTCCACAATCCGAAGTTGGCTATGCTTCTAAAGTAATCCCATGTGAGACTAACGGGGAAATATCATTACAATTCTATGCAGAAAAAATTATCGAAGGTATAGAACACGTAAAAGATGAAAATGTATTTTTTGGTATACTTGGTCCATTACATCCTGTGCTCTTAAAAGGTCCCAATAATTCAAACTACATCTATGTGATAATGCCTCAAAAACCTATTGAATGAAAATTGAAAAGTTATTACTAAAAAACTTTAGAAGATTTAAGGAGAAGGAGATTAATTTTTCAGATGAGTTTAATATATTAATTGGAAATAATGGAAGTGGTAAAACAACTGTTCTTGATGCAATTTACCTACTTACTACAGGGAAAAGTTATCTTACAAAATCTCTTGAAAACTGCATAAACGTAAATGAAGAATATTCTTTTGTTGAAGGAAATTTTTTAGATAAAACCAATAGTGAAGATACTTATTTGGTTTCTATTCTTTACTATAAAGGAAAAAAAGAAATCAATATTAACAAAAGAAAAATAAGCACCTTAGCAGACCTTGTGGGTAAAATTCCTGTAATATTTACTGATTACTCTCTTTCAAACCTTGTTAAAGGCTTACCGTCCGATAGAAGAGATTTTATAAATCATGTTCTAATTTTCACCGATAAAGATTACTATAAAGACTTATTAAAATATTACTCTTATCTTGAGAAAAGAAACGAATACCTAAAGAATGGTAATTTTACGATGGATATTCTCATTTTTCTCTCACAAGAGATATACGATATCGGTATGAAAATAGTTTCAAAGAGAGAAAACATCATAAAAGAATTTAATAACTTAGCAAAAGATTTCTATAGTGAACTTTTTGGGAAGAAATCCAACTTAAAAATCGTTTATAATCCAAGTCCATTAAAAAAAATACTTGATAGTGATTCTATTCTTGATGAGATTAATAAAAAACGCACTCTCTATGGGATACATCTTGATGAAATAGAAATATTTGATTCTGATATAAACCTTAGAAATTTTGCTTCATTAGGCGAGGCGTTTAGTGTTGGCTTTATTTTAAAAATTGTTGAATCCAGTTTAATTTTTAATTACACAAAAAGAAAGCCAATATTTTTAATTGATGATTTTAATTCTTTTCTTGATGAGATAAAAAGAAGTAAAATTCTTTCTATGATTAACCATATGCAGGTAATTTTAACCTCTGTTAATATGGACCTTAATAAAGAATTGATTGACAAGTCAAATCTTATAACTTTGGGGGATTCTTAAATGGATTCACCTAAAAAAATACTTGACGGTATTTTAGAAAAATACGGTATATTAAATAAGGTAAAAGGGTTTTATCCTATTGTAGATTGGCAGGCAATTGTAGGAGAAGAATTAGCAAAATACACAAGGCCAGTAAAGTATGAAAATAAAACGCTCATAATAGAAGTAAGTTCACCTCTTTTTAAAAGAGAACTTGAGAATATGAAAGAGGAACTTTTGGCAATTATTAGTAAAAAAAGTTTAGGTTTTACACCCATTAAGTATTTGAGTTTTAGAGTTTCTTCTAATGTGGTGTACGAAAAAAAGCCAAAGGAAAGTAAAAATAGCGAAGACATTGAGGTTACCCTTGATCAAGACGACTTTAAGTGGATTGAAAACGAAGTAAGTAAATTTAAAGGAAGTAAAGCTTTAAAAGATAGTTATAGAAAGTTGTTAACTACTTTTAAACTCACAGAGAAGAAAATGATTCTCTTAAACTATAAAAGATGTATGAAATGCGGTGCACTGTTTAATGGAAGAGGAAAGTTGTGCCCTGTATGTGAGATAAATGATAAAAGACAACCCCATACTTAAGTAAGTTGTAGTAGTGAATAGTAATCTTTATGATTAGTTATCCTTTCATGTAGAATCTGTCAAAATTATTTCTGGTGATTTTTGTTGGCTATTCCGAAATATAGCTTTGCTTTCTTATTCTACTTTCTTCTATTATTTTAAGGCAAAATATACTTCCTCATT
>DYKR01000003.1:0-8455 GCA_020722505.1 Caldisericum exile
CAAACTACATAGGGGGATGTTGTGATTTAGCTTCTAAAAACCCACTTAATAAAACAAACGCTTTAATTTCCCTTTAAAACTACGGAAGGTAATCCCGCGGGTTTACTGGGGTAGACTTCCCAGTTTCTATGTCAATCTTGTAAATAGAAAAGTGCAAGTGCGGACCTGTTGACCAACCTGTGTTGTCAGAATATGCAATTACTTGACCTTGTTTGACATTTTGTCCTTTTTTAACAACTGCACTCTTGAGATGTGCATAAAGTGTAGAAAAGTTCGCCATATGAGAAAGTATAACAACATTTCCATACCCGCTTAAAGCGCCAACATAGGTAACAGTGCCATCTGCCGATGCCTTTATAGGTGTGCCTGTAGGAATGCCAATGTCTATACCATCGTGTAAACGCCAAATATGAAGTATTGGGTGGAATCGCATTCCAAATTCAGAAGTAATTGGGCCTTTTGCAGGCCAAATAAATGTACCGGTATAGATGCCTTTCTTTTTAGCCTCTTCAATTAACTTCTGTATTAGTTGTTCTTCCTTTTTTATTTCTTCTTCAAGTTCATTTTCCTTGTAGAGTAGGTATGTTTTTTTAGTTTTTAGGCTCTCCAAAAGGCGGTTTTTCATATCTAACTCATCTTTTAAGATATTTTCCTGTTCAATCTTTTCATTTAGGACTAATTCATACTGACTTTTTGAGTTATTTAACTCTTTTTTGTAATTTTCAAGTTCTTTTTTATCATTGATTGCTTGGTTCAATAGTTTCTCAGTATAATTTGAAATATAGGTAATATATATAATTCTTTTAGAAACAGAGTTAGGGTCACCACCTTCATAAAAAACATCAGCAGGAGAAATTTTCGAAAGTTCATAGGAAAGCGTTACTGTATCAGCTAAACTTGACTGTCTTGCTTTTATTTCTTCTTCTTTAAATTTTATTTGCGCTTCTTTATTGGTAATTTCATTTGACAAGTAAGTTATCTTTTCTTGTGTTGTTTTAATTTGTATTTCAAGGTTATTCAACTGTGTATTTAAACTATTTAATAGTGCCCCAATCTGTTTAGATGACTGCTCTACGCTTACAATATTGCTTCTTATCTGTCTAAGTTGAGATTGGTATTCTTCAAGTTTTTTCCTTTCTTTTTCGATACCAGATCGAACTGTGCCAAAACCCGAAAGGAACACTAAAAGGAAAATCATGAAAACAACAATAAACTTAACAAAAGAATTTTTGCTATTTAACATCTCTAAACCTCAGCAAAGATATAAAACTTCCAATTACTGTAGAAAATAGCGAGAAGATTAATATTGCAAATAAAATAAGGTTAAAATTCATGCTTGTTGATACGGTTGCATAGGGAATAATGCTCTGGACAATCGTTGAACTCATCTTATTAACAAAAGTAAGCACATAAACAGAAATACCAAAGGCTATCAAGTTCAATAAAATGGAAATGAAAATAAACGGCAAGAAAATAAAGGCATTATCAGATCCAATTAATTGCAACGCTAGAATATCATGCCTTCTAAAATCGAGAAGTAAAGTTGTTGAGTTCTGAATTGTAAACACCAGATCACCTAATACAGCAAGAAGAACAGAAATAAAAATGAGCCAAACTACTTTAATAAGTTCATTAATTTTACTTGCGGTTTCTTCAGAGAAGACCACTACATCAACAATAGGTATGCCTTTAATGATCTCCGAGATTCTCTTTCCCATGCTTATATCACTGAGTTCGACGGTAGCAGAATACGGCAAAGGATTTTTTGACAAACTATCGAGTACCTCCTTATACTGAGGAAAAAGAGTTTCAAATTCAACTTTAGCCTCTTCAGGTGTAGTAATTTGTGTGCTTTTAACACCTTCTATAGAACCAATCATCGAAACTGCCTTGTTTACATCCTCTGGAAGGAGGTCTTTTTCAAAAAAGACGATGATTTTAACTTTTTCCTTAAGAGAAAGAGAGCTTTTAAATAGTTTAAATCCGACGATATAAGTAGACCCCAAAGCAACCATTCCAACAAGAAGAGACACAACTGTAATAAAGGCAATCCTTTTTGTTGCTTTTAATACAAGAAATGTATGTCTTAAAATATACAGTAGCCTAAACATATTCCTTTTTCACTATCTTTCCGTTTTTTATTTTAATCATTTCTTTTGGTTTTTTGCCAAAGTCAATTAAATGGTGTGTAGACATTATAACCGTTGTACCCCTTTCGTTAAGCATTTCAATAAAAGATAAAACAGCTCTTGCTGTATCAATATCCAAATTCCCAGTAGGTTCATCAAGTAGAAGCACCTCTGGTTCGTAAATTAACGCTCTTGCAATTGTTACCCTCTGTCTTTCACCGTAAGAGAGCTCTTTTACAAGTTTATACATTTTATCTCTCAATTTGACTGCCTGAAGAATACTTTCAGTTTTATCGTGAAGTGTATGGAAATTTACACCTAAAAATTGTAGAGGAAGAGAAATATTATCAAGAACAGTTCTATCTTCTATAAGAGTAAAATCTTGAAAAGCAAAACCAATTTTTCTTCTTAAACTCACCTTATTCCATTTTTTAATATCGTTGCCGTTAAAGACCACAGACCCAGATGTGGGATCTTCATCCCCCCTTATAATTTTAAGGAGTGTTGTCTTACCAGCCCCTGACTCACCCATAAGCACAGTAAAAGAACCTTTATTGAATCTAATGTTAATTTTATCAAGGGCAAGAGTCCCGTTTGGGTAAACTTTAACTACATCATTCAATTCAATCATATTCTCTCCTTTGAAGACTTGAATCCATACCCTATAATCTCTGAAGAATTCCCAATTATGGTAAAGCTTTCAGGATCCGCTTCAATGGCAATCCTCTTCACCTTCATAGTCTCTGTATGTATTACAGCCACCACAAGCATCTTTTTAATTTCACCTGTATATCCACCAGCAACTTCAAACTCTGTAACACCTCTTCCCACTTCTTCAAAAATCCTCTGCTTTATTGCTTCTGGTTTTTTAGTTATTATAAATAAAACCTTATAAGACAAGAAACCTTCCTGCGCTAAGTCAATAGCGTAATTGCTAACAAGCTCGGCAATAATTGAATACAAAGGCACATTGACATTCTTAAAGACAACGCCTGAAGTAATAATTACAGCAACATCTACAAGCATCAAAGATTGACCAAAAGGCAAGCCGGTTGTATCGTAAACAATCTGAGCAAGCAAATCTGTACCCCCAGTTGAAGCATAAAACCTAAAGACAATACCAATACCAGCACCCATTAAAAATCCGCCATAAAGGGCAGCAAGCATTGGCTCTGATCGAAATTGAGGTAAATAAGGAGCAAAAAGATCAATCAAAATAGAAGACAAAATAGTCCCAGCAATGGTCCCTATAAAAAATTTTAATCCTATCCTCTTTAAGCCAATTATTAAAAGGGGAACGTTCATCAAAATAACAAGAAAACCTACTTTTAATATACTAAAATAGTGGTTTAGTATTATCGCGACCCCAATAAAGCCACCTGGTGCAATATTATTGGGTTGGATAAATACATCAATAGCTACAGCATAAATAGCCGAACCTACAGTGATACCAATGAGGTCTTTAGCACCTTGCTTGAATTTATTTTTTAGATTTAAGATATGCCCAAATGAACTCATCAATTTCACCCTGTAATACCTCATCGACATTACCAATTTCTACACCAGTTCTATGGTCTTTTGCAAGTTTGTATGGTTGAAGCACATACGACCTAATTTCATTACCCCACTCAATTGATCTAAATTCACCCTTAAGGTCTTTTATTGCTTCTTCATGTTTTTTCTTTTCAAGCAGTAAAAGTTTAGACTTGAGAATCTTCATAGCAATAGCCTTATTCTGAGCTTGGGATCTCTCATCTTGGCATGTTGCAACTATACCTGTTGGAATATGTGTTATCCTTACTGCTGTTTCAACTTTCTGAACATTTTGCCCACCGTGACCACTTGCTCTAAAGATATCAATTTTTAGATCCTTCTCATCTAATTCGATATCCTCTACCTCCTCCATCTCTGGGACTACTTCAACTAAAGCAAAAGAGGTATGCCTTCTTTTATTAGCATCAAAAGGGGAAATCCTAACTAATCGATGAACACCTGCTTCTCCTTTAAGTAAGCCGTATGCAAACTCACCCTTTACATAAACAGTTGCACTTTTTATGCCTGCTTCTTCTCCAAAACTCTCATCAACAATTTTTGCTTCAAACCCTTTTTTCTCAAAAAAACGTAGATACATTTTAAGAAGCATTTCAGTCCAATCTTGCGCATCAACTCCACCAGCTCCAGTAGCAAAAGACACAAAGGCATTTAAATCATCGTATGGTTCATTCAAGAAGCGTTCTATTTCTACTTCTTTTGACAATTCTTGCGCTTTGTGTAGAAGTTCCAATACTTCTTTATCAAAATTATCGGGGCTTTCTTCGTATAACTCCAAGGTAACTAAAAGCTCATCCTTTAATTTGTTAAGCTCATGGTATTTCGAAACTTCTTTTTTTAGCACCGAAAGCAATTTTAAAACTTCTTTTGCATCACTTCTTGCCCAAAAATCGGGCAAAAGGATTTCTTCATCGATCTTTTTAATTTGATCCTCTTTACTTAGAAGCCAATTTTCATCAAGTAAGGCTCCAATTTTCTCAATTGTGTTGGTTAAGTCTTTTTTTACTTCATCACTTATCATTTTTTCTTTTTGTCCGCGCTTTTCTCATTTTCTTTTGTAAGTTCAACTCTATACAAAAGATAGACCGTATCGTATTTTACGTTTTCAAGCATTGCATCGAAAAAGGCTCTACTTTCAAACTGGTATTCAAGGAGTGGATCTTTCTGTCCATACGCTCTAAGACCAATACCTTCTTTCAAATCATCCATTGCATAGAGGTGCTCTCTCCACTTTGAATCAATATTGCTCAATAGAATATACTTTTCTACATTTCTCATAACTTCTTTTGTAAATCGTTCTTCTTTTTCCTCGTATAACTTCAAGGCAAGGTTAAAAACTTCTTCAACCAACTCGTCTTTTTTAATATTCTCTACACCATTAAGTTTAATCTGTCTTGATAAGAGGTTACTCAAAGCCTTTTCAAGTTCAAGTAGGTTTTCACTTTCAAGTTCATCTTCAACAAAATGCACAAAAACAACTTTTTGTATAACCTCTCTAATCATCTTGATAATATCTTCTCTAATAGATGGCTCTTTAAGTATCTTTTCTCTTTCTCTATAGATAACTTCTCTTTGCTTTTCAAGGACGTTATCATAATCAAGGAGATTCTTTCTTATACTAAAGTTGTAGGCTTCGACCTTTTTTTGAGCATTTTCTATAAGTCGTGAAAGTAATGGGTGCTCAATAGGCTCATCGTCATCTACGTTTAGTGTATTCATTAACGCCTTCATCTGGTCTCCACCAAATAACCGCATGAGCTCATCTTCCAAAGAAAGATAAAATTGTGATTCGCCTGGGTCTCCTTGCCTTCCCGCCCTTCCTCTTAGTTGGTTATCTATTCTCCTTGATTCATGCCTCTCGGTGCCTAAAATATACAAGCCTCCAAGAGAAACAACTTTTTCATGCTCTTCTTTACAAATTTCATTAGTCTTTACTAAAGCTAACTCGTATTCTTCATCGCTATACTTACCTTTTTTAAGCATACTTTTAGCAAGATGAGTGGGATTGCCTCCAAGGAGAATATCGACACCTCTTCCTGCCATGTTTGTTGCAATGGTAACAGCACTTAACCTTCCTGCTTGGGCAATTATTTCAGCTTCCATCTCGTGGTATTTTGCATTTAAAACGTTATGAGGAATTCCAATTCTCTTAAGTAATTTTGAAAGGTACTCAGATTTTTCAATTGAACGTGTTCCTACAAGAACAGGTTGTCCTTTTTTGTGCAGTTCCTCAATCTTTTTAACAATGGCTCTAAACTTTGCTGCTTCAGTTTTATAAACTACATCGGAGTGGTCTATCCTTATAACAGGTCGATTTGTTGGTATCACATAAACATCTAAGTTGTAGATTTCTTTAAATTCCCTTGCTTCGGTTAAGGCGGTTCCTGTCATACCGGCAAGTTTTTTATACATCCTAAAAAGGTTCTGGAAGGTGATTGTTGCAAGAGTCTGATTTTCGCTTTTTACTTTCAAGCCCTCTTTTGCTTCTATTGCCTGATGTAAGCCTTCACTGTATCTTCTTCCAAACATAAGACGGCCTGTGAATTCATCTACAATAATTACTTCTCCGTCCTTTACGATATAATCAACATCCCTTTTGAAGAACTCCTTTGCTTTTAAGGCTTGGTTGATATGCTTAACAACGTCAACAAATCTTTCATCAAATAGATTGTCAATTCTTAAAAGTTTTTCGACTTTCCTTACTCCATCCTGAGTTAAATTAACTGTTTTTAATTTCTCATCAGTTTCATAATCAACATCTGTCTGCAAATTATCGGCAACTCTCTTTGCAACATAATACATGTCTGTAGATTCTTGAGAAGGGCCAGAAATAATTAATGGTGTCCTTGCTTCGTCTATAAGAATGCTATCAACTTCATCTACTATTGCATAGAAAAGCTCCCTTTGGACGATTTGGTCCTGAGAAACAACAAGATGGTCTCTTAAGTAATCAAATCCAAATTCGTTATTCGTTCCGTAGGTAATATCTGCAGCATATGCATCTTTTCGTAAGCAAGGCACAAGTTTGGTAGTAAATTTATTACGATCTTCCCACTCAACAAGGTATGCTTCTTCATGCTGAATTACACCAACGGTAAGGCCAAGTAGTTTATAAATAGGACCCATCCATAATGCATCCCTTTTTGCAAGGTAATCGTTTACTGTTACAAGATGACCACCATGGCCAAGGAGGGCGTTTAGATATAAAGGCAGTGTTGCAACAAGGGTTTTTCCTTCACCTGTTTTCATTTCTGCAATACCACCGTAATAAAGCACAATACCGCCCAGAAGTTGAACATCAAAATGCCTCATTTGAATTGTTCTTTTTGCAGCTTCCCTTACCGTTGCAAACGCTTCAACTAAAATATCGTCTTCACTCTCTCCATCTTGAAGTCTTTTTCTAAATAATTCTGTCTTTTTCGAAAGTTCTTCGATTGATAAAGAAGAAATATCCGATTCCTTTTCGTTAATTTCTTTTACAATTTCCCCGTATCTTTTAAGATTTCTCTTTACTGGGTCTAAAAAATCTAAAATCATATTATTGCGGCCTTATTAAACCGTAGTTACCATCCTTTCTTTTGTAGAGCACATTAATTTCATTTGTCTCTTCATCTCTAAAGATATAAAAATCGTGTCCTAAAAGTTCTATTTGCAACATGGCTTCTTCTATACTCATAGGTTTTACAGGAAAAGTTTTTACCTTTGTAATCCTGGGTAAATCATCCTTGGGTTCGGCACCTCCCTCTAAAGCAAAAAGTTCTTCTTTAGGGATTCTTTTACCGCCCTTTAACCTTTCACTTAATTTCTTAATCTGGACTTCAAGTTTATCAATAACATCATCAAGCGCTCCGTCAACAATACTACCTTTACCTACTCCTCGAATTATTTTTTGTGATGCAAAAATGGTAACTTCCATTTCAAACAAACCACGCACCTTACTTACAACAACATTACACCTTTGAATGTTGTCGAAATACTTTTCAAGTTTATTTATTTTGTCGTTTATGTTTTCTACAACAAAATCAGGTATACTCTCAATACCTTTAGTTGTAATTGTTATTTCCATTTTTACCTCCTTACTTCAAGTATAATAAATTTTTGGGATTTTTTCAAAACTACGGATTGCCTTACCAAAACAAGAAAAGATTGTTTTAAAGGAGAGCATTTTCGCAGGACGGATAAAGTATGTCTATTTCTTGCTGGATAGCGATAGTTCTATAAATGGCTGTAGCTATCTTGCAGTAGGTGATTGTTTCATCAAGAGTAAGATACCGCCCTTTTCTATCCTTGAGCCATTTTGAAAGCACATCATAACCACCAATTTGATACTCAAATACTTCTTTTGAAATATCCTCAAAATATTGGGTTTCGTTAATATACACGCGGTTTTCTTTTTCAACAAAATTTACTCTAACTACTTCAGAGTTTCCGTGACCTTCAAACTTTGCAATAGGTGGGTTAAGCTCGGGTGATTTCAAAAGGTGAAGGTCAGTAAGTCTTTTCCCTAATGAAGACATTTTTGAAAAAACCTCGTAATCACTTGTAAATGGAATTCTCGGGAAGTCAATTTTCAAAAATTCTGCATATTTTGTGCGATAGATATTTGAATAGAGCACTGCATAGATGTAGTAGAAAATTTCTTCTGGAGTTAATAAGTTGCCAAAAGTTTGAAAGAGTTTGTCAAAAAGCTCAGGGTTGATGTTGGGCTTTCTCTCAACATTTGTGGTTTCTTTAAACATTTCACTTTTGTCGGCGGAAGGATAGAGGTAGAGAGG
>DYKR01000003.1:8555-51165 GCA_020722505.1 Caldisericum exile
TCTCTTGCCTACAAGTCAAAAGCCCCAAATTCTCCTGCATCATGTGACGCATAACCCTCTTCACGGTTCTCCATACAATCGCATCATGATAAAATATCCACTGAACATCAAACGGACGATAAAGCACAGGCAAAATATATTTATAAAGATTGGCATCGGGTATAGATTGAAGCGAATTCCATGCCTTTCTGATGCTCCACCCTTTCTTCTTGTTTATTTGGAAAAATGTGTGTAGGTCTTCATCTGAAAGTTTGCTATTTTTAAAATTCAATATTCTACTCTCAAGTGCTTTTTTATCCCTATCAATCACAAAATTGTCTCTTGCAGTTACAATTCCCGTACTATTAACAGGAAAAATATCCGTTATCTTCAGGAACTTATCATAATCCTCTAAAAGTTCTTCGTTTCTTGGCACAAAAAGATAAAATTCTGATTTCGGCGCAAGTTGCTTCCACTCGGTTGTTTTAATGTCATTTGATAAGAGATACTCATATTTTTCTTCTCTCAGGCCCCACACCTCAGAGTGATAAACCTTGCTATCTTTTTCATCCTTTTTCTTTATGAAGAATGCAATAGCAACTCCTTGCCTAATATCAAAAACGTTTTCATCTTTACTGCCATCGGGGCATCTTTCTTTTTTCAAACTATTTCCGTGCAAATCCAAAATATAAATTTCATTAAAGGTCTTCATTAACGATTGGCGCATTCCCCTAAAGGTGGGGTTGTCAAGATAACTATGATTGGTAATAAAGCCTAACACTCCCTCACCTGTCTTATTTATTTTCCACTGGGCAAAGCGGATAAACTTAACATAGTCATCTTGAAGCCATTTTGGATTTCTCTCGTTTAATGATTTTCCATTAAACTCATAATAACTTTGAACTCCATCAACATCTTCTTTAAGGAGTTTCTCTATCCAATCACTATTGTTTGAAGATATTCCAGAATAGGGTGGATTCCCCATTATCACAAGAATAGGAAATTCTAACTTGACTTTCCCTGCGCTCTTTGACTCTTCCGAAATAGAAGTCATTATTGGTATATCCGAAACACCAATCTCACTCATTTCAAGAGTGTTTGTAAGATAATACTTTATCCTTTCATCTGAGGAAAGTTCATAACCGTAATCTTTTAACAAGAAAGAAAGCCTTATATGCCCTATTACATAAGGTGCCATCATAAGCTCGAAGGCATAGAAATCTTCAAGAATATGGTTTTTAATAAAGCCTTTTAGATTTCCCTCGCCATACTTTTCTTTAAATTCATCGACTGCTATTTTTATCGCCTCCTCCAAAAATGAGAGCGTGCCACCTGCAGGATCAAGCACAGTAACTTTTTTATCGGATAGCCCATCGCTTATGCCAAACTTTTCTTTAAGAATTGTGTTTAAAGAGCGCGTTATATAAGAAACAACAGGATGTGGTGTATAGTAAACTCCGCGCCTTTCTCTTTCTTCAGGGTCATACTCGAAGAGGAAATTTTCGTAAAAATAGATAACAGGGTCTTCCCCCTTTTTCTCAATTTTGTATTTCTCAAAAATATCATTTATGTTGACATTCTTAAGAAGATAGGCAATATCGTCAATAATCCACTCCATCTGTTCGGGGATATCCTCAAGAGAGATAATTCTAAAAATATCCCTTAAAATTCCAAAGGTCTTAGGAATTACATAAAATGCCTCACGTCTATTAAACTCGTTTTTACTACGCATCCTTGCAGTAAACAGTCCATAAGTAAGGGTTTGCGCATATAGGTCACAAAAATCATCTCTATCAATGCCCGTAATTAAATATTTCTCAAAACTTTCATAAAGCCCTTGCAAAAATTTCTCACCCTCATTGAGTTGTGAAAATACAACCCACTTAAGCATCTTTGTTTTGTCTGCAAGCAACTTTGCGATTTCTTCGGGAGTGAAAGTTTGAGGCAGTGCAAAGGAGAAGAATTTACTAAAGAAATTCTTAATCTCTTTCTCTTTTGACCTTGCAACTTGTGTTACATTTAAGGTAAGTAAGTCATAAGGACGAATAATTTCAATTTTATCAACAAGGGCCCCATCTCTATAAAGTCTAAATTCAAGAAGATTAGTCAAAAGCAAATTAGGGAATGCCTTACGATATCTGTCAAGTTGCTCGCTTCTTTCTACTTTGTTGAGATCATCTTTTGAAATATCTTTAACCTCTATATAACCTATGATTTCATCTTTGCCTTTCCAGATTTTAATGTCTGGGTTGCCTGCTTCGGTTTGTTTCGGGAGGATGCGCACATCGATATCAAAGTTTAAGTGCTTTTTTGAAAAATTTAAAAGGAAATCTTTGAGTATAGAGTAAAAACTCTCCTCTCTTGTATCGCCTTTATCATAAATTTTTTTAATTTCCCTAAGGTAACTCTCAACCACGTTTCAATTTTACATTAAATTAGATAAAAACAAAATAGTTTTATAAAAATTTGAGCCTTTTTAGTTCTATTTTTCTTTAATGAAGCCAAAAGAACTGTTGAAGGCATGCAGTAAAAAGGATAAAAATACAGAAAGCCGATAAGAAAATACCCAAAGACCTTTTCTTAACCAAAAATAATTTTGTATGGCATACTCTATACTCGGTCATCCTGAGGAACGGTAGCGACGAAGGATCTAATATTTGAGCGTGAAACATATCCCCCTCAAGACTCCCCCTGAATAACAACAAACATAAAGGATGAGATTCCTCGCTTACACTCGGAATGACGGAGTAATAGTAAAAGGAACCTCCTCAAGGCTCCCCTAGGTAAAAAACAACCTCCTCAAAACTCTCCCAAATACAATAAAAAGGATAAGGAAGATCATATTAATGCTTTTTTTCTGTCGTTTTGTGGTTTTGGGGGAGTATCGAGGGGGCTTTTGCCCCTCGAATGTAAGATTCTTCCTCGCTTAATTCGTTTGCTCGTCGGAATGACACCGTGAAGGCAAACAGCGCCTCGTCAGAATGACGGCTGATCTTCGCACTTGCTTATGTAAGGAAAAGATTACAGAATGACACTCTACACTCAGTTATCGCACAGAAATACAATTGCGAAGGAGTAAAAATAAACAACGCAACAAAAACCTACTTTTTTAAATACACTCTTTTTATTCTTTTATTAAGTCTTGTAAGGATTTCATAGGGAATGGTTAAGGCTCTTTGTGAGAATTCTTCAAGTGTTATTGCCTTATCACCTTGAGAGCCAAAAATTACAACCTCATTCCCTGGATGTATATAAGGAAACCCAGTAACGTCAATCATTAGCATATCCATTGTAATTGTGCCAACAATCCTTGCAAACTGCCCTTTTACAAGCACATAACCAGTATTGGAAAGATTTCTTGGCACTCCATCTGCATACCCAATGGGAACAGTTGCAATAGTCTTATCACCATCAGTTATATAAGTTCTACCATAACTAATCGCTTCACCTTTTTTATAATGCGATACCTTTATAATCCTTGTTTTTAAAGAAACTGCTTTAGAAAAATCGTTTGGCAAAGCCAAATTTATATTTGGAGACACGCCGTAAAGGAGTATGCCAGGTCTTAGGGCATCGTAATAAGCCTCCCTAAAATTTAAAATAGTAGCACTATTTGCAGCATGCACAAGAGGTGGTTTAATTTTCCTATTTTGTAAACCGTTTAAAAGTGTATTAAACTTTTTAATTTGAAATTCTGTGTATTCTTTACTACTATCTGCGCTTGAAAAATGCGTGTATATACCTTCTATGAAAACATTTCTAAAGGAGGATAATTCTTCAAAAATGGACATTACCTCATTAGGGTCTACTCCAAGTCGATGCATTCCTGTGTCTACTTTCAAATGTATATAAAGGGGGGTATCTAACTTATACTCCTTTAACCTTTTTATAAAATCTTTATCAAAAAGTGTTATCCGAATGTCATTAACTGCTGCAACTTCTAAGTTTCTTGTATCAACATAACCCAAAACAAGAATTGGGTTTTTAATACCACCCTCTCTTAACTCAAGGGCTTCTTCCATTGAGGCAACGGCGAAGGCAAAAGCCGAGTGTTTTTCTAACTCCCTTGCGATTTCTTTTGCCCCAAGACCGTATGCATCTGCCTTAACAACACAGATCACCCTATTAGTAGGCGTTAAATTCTTTATTGCTTCAAAGTTATTCTTTATACTTTCAAGATTAATTTCAACCCATGTGGGTCGATTCATTTCAATTTCATCAACCATAAAATTCTCCTTTGAAAATATCAATTATTATTATATCATTATAATATAACTATGAACATTTTGCTTACAAACGATGATAGTATTGAATCTGAAGGCTTAAAGGCGCTTGGAAAAGAACTCTCAACTATTGGGAGGGTTTTTGTAGTTGCACCACAGAAACCTCAAAGTGCAGGCAGTCATGCTACAACTCTCCATAAGCCTTTGAGAGCAGAAAAATTCCCGCTAAACATTGGAGAAATATCATCCTTTAGAGTTTCTGGAACTCCTTCCGACTGTGTTCTTCTTGGAATTGACCTTCTTATAAAAGAGACTGTTGATATAGTTGTATCGGGCATAAATAAAGGTCCAAACCTTGGCGACGATGTAATTTATTCAGGAACTGTAGCTGGAGCAAGGGAAGGTGCGATAAACAATAAACTATCTTTTGCAATCTCTGTAAATGATTTTGAAAACCCCGATTTTATTTACATTAGTAAACTATCCGTTAAAATTATCGATGCACTAATAAAGGTTATTGAAAGAAAAAATTTATACTTTAACATAAATTTTCCAAACTTAAGGAAAACAACCATTAAAGGAGTAAAGTTTGCAAGACTTGCAAGAAGAAGATACAAGAACAGAATTACAGTTGGTAAAGACCCTTTCCAAAAGGAATTCTATTGGATCGGGGGAACCTTAGACGATCCATTAGAAGATGAGACAGATTCAAAATACGTAGAGGAAGGATTTATAGCCATTACACCACTTCTTATAGACCAAACAAATTTCGATGTTTTAAATGAACTCAAAAATTTTGAAATAAAAATTTAAAAAAATTATACAAGAGGTTTCTAAAAAACCTACAAGTCTTTTAAGTTAAAAGCGTTTTACACTAAACTACAATTATATCGTGAGGTAAATCGATTAGGTTTTCAATTGAATCTTCTTTAATTATTACCGTGTCCTCAAGCCTTAAACCAAACCTACCTTCAAAATAGACACCTGGCTCAATAGTAATGACCATGTTCTCTTGAAGAATATAAGGAGAGTTTGCATTTACATAGGGAAGTTCGTGTATCTCTAAGCCTACCCCATGTCCAAGACCGTGTTTAAAGTATTCTCCAAGACCATTATTAGCAATATAATCCCGAACAAGTTTATCAAGTTCTGAAGCCTTTAAGCCCGCTTTTGCTTTTTCTCTTCCGAGTTTTTGGGCATTTTCAATTACGGAATATGCCTTTTTAACTTCGCTATCAACATCACCTATGGAAACAACCCTTGTTGTATCTGATGCAAAACCTTCAAAAAATACACCAAAATCAAAAACAATGGGAACATGTTCTTTTATGGTATTCAAAGATGCAACACCATGCGGAAGTGAGCCTCTTTCTCCTGAAGCAACAATTGTAGTAAAAGAGGGCTTTTCACCACCATATTTTTTAAAACGGTATTCCAACTCAGAAGCAATATCCGTTTCAGTAATACCTGGTTTAAGAAGTTTAATGGTATCTAAAAAAGCCGAAGTAGATATAGAACATGCTTTTCTAATTTTTTCAAGTTCTTCGTCTGTTTTAACCATCCTTATTTCTTCAACAAAATTTGTTAATGGGGCAATGACCAAAAAACCTAAATTTTTAAGCGCTCTGTAAGTATGAAGGTTAATTTTGTATTCCTCTACACCCAAAAAGTGAACTTTGTGTTTTAAGAGAACATTCTTTACGTTAGATGCAATATCTCCTGCGTATTCTATTATTTTAACATCTTTTGTTACTTCCTTATTTGCCTGTTCGGTAAAGCGGGAATCAACAAAAAGGTAAATTTCCGGTGGCACAACAACTGCAAATCCTTCTTCTCCTGTGAAATTTGTAAGATACCTCACGTTTTCAATTTTACTAACAAAAAAGGCACCTAAATTAAACTCTTCTATCTTTTCAAAAATCTTTTCCATCACAACCTCCTTAGTCAAATGGGTTTTGTCTGCCTAAATCGGTGGGCTGTGGTTCAAGTGATGGCACAGGGACTTTTCTTATCTGGATCTGTTCGTCGATGAATTCAACATTTCCTCTCTTAACTTGTGGTAAACTTACATTTGTAACTTTTTCAATCTTAAATATATAAGGTAATGCTGCATTCCAGGCAAAGAAAATAAAAAGAAGCACAAGGATAATAATAATCGTTTCCTTTGAAATTTTAAATTTTACAGGCTTTTTTTGCTTTTTATCGTCCATTTTAATCACTTCCTTTGGGAAAGATTTATACTACCGTTTATCGAAACTATATACTTTGTAGTCGAAGTTTGACCTGTTTCGACGGTTTTTAAAATATCAACTCTTAAAAAAGAAATTATCTCGGGGTAGTTATTTTTCAGCATGCTTAAAAATTTTGTAACATTCTCGTATTTTGATCCCTCGTATTTTAAATCAAAGACTGCAACATTTTGGGCAGCACCTTTAGTATCTCCTTGAAAAGTTAGCGAAACAATGGAACCGCCGCTACCCTTTGCTAAAGAAACAAACTGAAGAGAGAAAAGAAATTCATCCTTTGTTTCTGGAAGAATATTTTTTAGTTCTACAAGCCTGTCGTTATACAAATTGATCTCATTTTCAAGAGAAGTAAGCCTTTCCTGAGCAAGCAATAAAAGGTTTAGTTTTTCTTCCGCTTTTAAAATCTGGCCGTTAAGTCCTTTAATTTCCTCAATCTTAGGTGCAACTATATAGAAGTAAAAAGCAACTGCAATCAATACAAAAACAATTACTGCTGCAACAATCTTTGTGCTAACATTTAAACTCAATGGCTTATTTGCTATGTTGTCTTTCATTTTCCCATCCCTTTCCATTTAAAAGAAATGCTAAATGTAACATAGTTGGGGCTATTAGGAAGCGGAACATAAGGCACATCATAATTATCTACTTTAATATCTGATAGATTAGGATTCATCGAAAGTCCTCTTACTGTCCAAGCAAGATGCTGTAAGTCTTTTGTATGTCCTGTAATTTTAACAACATTATCCACCGAATCTAAATTAACGTTTTCGATAACAGTTTCTTTCGGAATGGAAATTGCAATATCGTTAAGTAAATTATTTACATCGATTTGTGAATTCACCAGTTTTTCAATTGTAGTCTCATAGTAAAAAACACTTTCTCCAAGTTTATTTCTTAGGTTAAGTGTATCTTCGACCTTTTTCAAAGAAGCAATACGAATATTTAGTTCATTTAGATAATTTGTTTTAGTGTATACTTGGTAGTAAATACCAGCGTAGATAACAAAGAGAGCAATTAGAAAGGTTATACCAATTTTAATAATAGTTTGCGTCTCTCTGTCTAAAGGTTTCTTAATCTTCCTCTTATGGGGGAGAAGATTAATATCAATCTCATAAATATCAAGTTGGTTTGCCATATTAGCTCCTCACTTTCATCTTTTTCTCAACTTTTTTAACTTGATGCTCTTTTAACGCAAGACCTGTAGCAGTTGCAAACATGGGTGCCATTTCATACATATATTCTCTTGTAAACAGATTAGGGTCGTATTTTGCAATATCAGCAAAAAGCCTATTCACAACGGTAGGATAATTAGTTTCAGCTTCAAGGTATTTATCAATATTTTTCAAATTGGCAGTTCCACCTTCTAATATCACTGTCACCTCACTTATTTTATTATCATTATATTTTGCAAAATAATAACTGATGGAACGTTTTAACTCCAAAGAAAGTTCTTTTAAATCCTCTAAAACTGAATTGAAAATCTCGGAATTCGTGTCCAGTAAATCAAGGTCTTTCTTCTTTTTTTCTTCGGCTTCTTTAAAGTCTAAACCGAAATAGTAAGATATTTTCTCGGTTAACTTTTTTCCTCCCCACGGAATGATTCTTGAGAATCTCACCAATCCTTTATCAACCAAATTAATAGTTGTGTAGTTATGGCCAAGATTCACAACGGCAAGAATTCTATTTTTACCCATTGCAACTTCACCCAAAAAACGGAACAGTCTTAAAATAGAAAATGCTTCAACTTCAATAGAGACAAGTTCAAGACCTAAACTTTTAAAAAGTTCTATTGTAGTTTGAACTGCATCCATGGGAGCTGCGGCAAACAAAATGTGTAGTTTTTCTTGATTGCCATCCTTTACCTTACTCAATATCTGATAATCAAAAGACATCTGGTCTATTTGTGCTGGAAGAATTTTATCAACTTCCCATTTAATAGCTTCATGCAACTCATGAGGAGGAAGATCATCCATAATGAGCTCTCTTACGGTTACCAGTTTACCTGAAGCAGAAGTGACAACCCTATTACCGATAAAAGAATAATAAGAAAGCAAATTTTGTAATGCATCTTTAACTTCAGACATTTTTTCAATTCTACCTTCTACAATTGCGCCTTCAGGTAAATCGAGTAATCCAAAGTTTACGAGTTTTAAACTATCTCCTTTTCTTTCAAACTGCGCCATCTTTATAAAACCGGAGCCCAAATCAACTCCGATAATTGGCATTTTATTTTTGCTAAATAGTCCCATTTGCTACCTCCAATTTAAAATAATTGCAGATAAAAGCTAACTAATTTACCACCCAAAAATACCGAAACAATTGCGCCTAAAGCAAGATATGGCACGAAGGGTATCTGAGTTTTACCATCCTTTTTTTCAAAAAGCATAATAAGAATACCAACAAGAGAACCAAAAATAAAAGAAAGAATAAAAGAAACAATCGATAGTTTCAATCCTAAAAATGCTCCTATCATTATCCCAGCGGTTAAATCCCCTTCACCCATTCCTCCTTCTTTGTAGAATAGTTTTGAGATAAGAATAATGAGAACAAACAGAACGCCGTAAAAAATTGCTCCAAAAATTGCTTCCCTAAAGCCAATAGTAAAAAAAGAGAAGGCTAAACCAACAAAAATAGAAGGAATAACTATTGCATCGTAGACATAACCAGTATTCAAGTCAATCATCGCAATAACAATAAGAATGCAAGCAAAGATAATATATTTCAATAAATCTAAAGAGAAGCCAAACTTTAAGAACAAAAGAGCGGTTGTAATACCTGTGATAGCCTCAATAAGTGGATAAATAATCGAAATTTTTTCATTACAGTACCTGCATCTACCCTTTAAATAGATATAACTAAAAATTGGAATTAAATCTGAGGCTACCAATTTATGCCCACAATGCGGGCAGTGCGATGGGGGATACACTATTGATTCACCTTTTGGGAGTCTATAGATTACAACATTTAGAAAGGAGCCTAGTGTAGCGCCTAAGGCAAAGAAAACTGCTGAGAAAAAAATTCTATAATAATCAACTATCAAAATGAGATTTCTCATAACTTAATTATACAAAAAATTTTTTTGAAGCAAATAAAAATAAATATAATGTAAAAACACAATGGGGGTGAAAAATGAAAAAAGATTATTTTTACTTTCCGCTACAATTACCTTTTATCATTATGCTTATTATCCTATTCTTGCTTCTTTATCCTTTATTTATACTCATCTTTGCTGGAGGTATCGTAGAGGCTTTTGCAAGATTAGGTTTTAGTCCAGTTGTTGGAACACTACTTTTCTTGATATCAATCTTAGGAAGTGCAATAAATATACCTCTCTTTGAAATGAAATCAAAAAATTATGCCCTTGTAGAAAAAATTGTCTATTTCTACGGTGTTGCATACAAAATTCCCCAATATGAAGAAGAAAAAACCCTTGTTACTATAAATTTAGGTGGAGCAATCATTCCTTCTTTAATCTCTATCTATGAATTTTTTAGATTATTGACTTATAACAACATTTACCCAGCAGTTGCTTCAATAATTGGGATAATTGTTGTTTCCGTAGTTATCCACTTGTTTGCAAAACCAGTAAAAGGGGTAGGTATAGCAGTGCCATTTTTTATTCCGCCTATTATAACTGCAATAGTTGCTCTTTTACTTTCAAGACAATACGCACCTTCGATTGCATATATTTCAGGAACCATTGGGACCTTGATAGGCGCTGATTTACTCAACCTTAAAAGGATTAACGAATTAGAAGCACCAGTTGTAAGTATTGGCGGAGCAGGCACATTTGATGGTGTATTTTTAACTGGTATTATTTCTACACTTCTTGCATAAACAAGGATTATTTTAATTATTTTAGTTGGTAATTTAAATTTGTCAAAATTACGTTATTCAGGTAAAATACCTTTATAACGAATCTTAAAAACTGCAATGGAGGTTAATATGGGAGTAAGTAGCGCTGAACTATTTCAAGCAACATTGGCTGGAATTGTTTCATTTATTTCTCCTTGTGTTTTGCCTTTGATACCTGCATACATTTCCTACATAACAGGAGAAACACTCACCAACATGAAGGAAGGAAAAGTTTCTTCTACAAAACTTCTTGTAAACTCAATTGCTTTCATGCTTGGCTTTTCCGTAGTTTTTATTATTATGGGAGCTTCTGCAACTTTTATAGGAAAGTTTCTCTCAAGAAATAAACTATTATTTGAAGCTATTGCTGGCACAATAATCATTCTGTTTGGATTGCATACAGCAAACATAATCAATTTCAGATTTCTAAGTTATGAAAAAAAGTTAAAAGTTGATACCAAAACCCCAAGTATCTTTAAGGCTTTTATTCTCGGTTTTGCTTTTAGTTTTGGTTGGACTCCCTGTGTAGGGCCAATCTTAGGCACAATACTAATTCAAGCAAGCACACATGAAACAGTAGTCCAAGGAATAATACTCTTAGTAGCATACTCATTGGGTATGGGTATTCCCTTTATCCTCACAGCACTTGCCATAAATAAATTCTTTGAAGTATTTGCATCTCTTAGAAAGTTCTTTGGACAAATCGAAATGTTTTCAGGACTTCTCATTATAGGCGTAGGACTTGCTCTCGTTTTTCATATTGGATTACACTCTAACTACCTAATTGGCATTGTACTTGCTACAACTGGCTTTACGATACTATCAACACAAAAGATAACAATCTCAACTATTTTAGGTATTGTATCTATTTTTGCATCTATTCTAATAACTTCAGAAATAAAATTCTTAGAAAACAGCTATTTAAACAAAACTCTTATCGCTTTTGTTATTTTTCTCATTGCAAGTATAATTTCAATGTGGAAGGTAGGCAATAAAAATGAGCGAAGTGAGAAAACATAAAGTAGAGTCAGCAATTTTAAGAGAGGTATCAAACTACATACACACTCTTGATGATCCTCTACTTAATCATATAACAATTACTTATGTAAGTGTTTCAGATGACCTAAGGTATGCAAAAGTTTACTACACTATTTTAGGACATGAAAACGAGGAAGAAGAAATTGAAACAAGGTTGATTAAAGTAACACGAAGTATACAAAGAGATGTTGCAAAACGCTTAAAGAATATGAAATTCGTTCCGCTTTTAACTTTCCTTTTTGACACATCAATTCAAAAGGGAAATAAAGTGCTTAAGATTCTTAACGAAGTTGAAAAGGAATTAAAAGAAAAAGGTGAAGATGAATAGTATCAAAAAAATTACAGAGAATTTAAAGTCAAACAATTCTTTTCTCTTAACAACACACGTAAACGCAGATGGAGATGGTATTGGGTCTATTCTTGGCTTAGGAGGATCTCTTGAACTTTTAGGGAAGAAGGTATTCTATTTTGTGCCAGAGCCAGTGCCTTTACACTTCTCATTTTTAAACAATTTTGAAAAAATTAATAAAGGCATTAAAGACTTAAACGAAGTAGATGTAATATTAGTTTTAGATGCACCAAACATTGAACGTATTGAAAGATTCAATATAAATGCAATTAAGCACAAATTGGTTATGCGTATTGATCACCACAAAGATAAAAGCGATAATTCTGAATTCAACTATGTAAAAATAGATTATCCTTCTACAACTTGCATTGTTTGGAAAATCTTAAAATACGGTAAATTTCCAATAAATAAAGAGATATCGGATAGTCTTTACACTGGCCTTCTTACCGATACCGGATCTTTTAGGTTCAACAACACAAACAAAGTTGCTTTTTCTACTGCAAAAGAACTTGTTGAAAATGGAGCAAATCCATACCATATTGCAGGAATGGTTTACGAAATGGAGACATTAACTCACCTCAAATTACTTGGTTTATCACTAATGCGTATGGAAATAATTGAGAAATTGGGGTTTTCATACATAACACAGGAAGACATGAAAAATTTAGGTGCTTCAGATGAAGATACTGAGGGAGTTATTGATTACTTAAGAAAGGAAAAAGATTGTGAAGCTGTCCTCTTTTTAAAAGAACTTAAAGAAGGCGGCTGGAAGGGGAGTTTAAGAAGTAAAAACCATGTGGATGTAAGAACTATTGCTGAAAAATTTGGCGGGGGTGGGCATAAAGAGGCCGCAGGCTTTAAGGCAAACTTAAGCAAAGAAGAAATTTTAAAAATAGTCTTGGGATGGTTAAAAAATGAAATTTAAGAAGCTATTTTTAGATATTTTGATCTTTGCAATTTTAATAACAATCATATTAGTTGGTTTTAATTTTAAAAATATTTCTAAAAAAGAAGATAACAATATTGCAATAATTCACCTTAACGGAGTAGTTGGCGGAGTTGATCAAAACTCATTTAATAAAAACGATATTTCGAAAATCCTTAACGAAGTAAAAAGTATAAACCCCAAAGGAATTATTCTTGCGATTTCAAGCCCAGGAGGAAGTGTATACGAAAGCGACGCTATTTATGAAACACTCCTTAATTTTAAAAAAGAAAACGGATTAAAAATCTACACATCAATGGGTGAAGAATGCGCTTCTGGTGGCTATTATATTGCAATGTCTTCGGATAAAATTTTTGCGGAACCTACTACTATCACCGGAAGTATTGGAGTTATCTTAAATATAGTTAACTACGAAGAATTACTTA
The DNA here is from genome assembly GCA_020722505.1 of Caldisericum exile. Classification (GTDB taxonomy): domain Bacteria; phylum Caldisericota; class Caldisericia; order Caldisericales; family Caldisericaceae; genus Caldisericum; species Caldisericum exile_C. Next base: position 21,617 of record DYKR01000003.1, read on the forward strand.
ATAAAATTGGTATAAACATAAAAACAATAAAAAGTGGGAAGTTTAAAGATATAGGTTCCCCTTATAGAACCATGTCAGATGAAGAAAAAAAGATATTAGAAAGCATCATTAATGAATTTTACGAAAGATTTTTAAACATTGTTAGTGTTAATAGAAAAATACCCGTTAACGATCTAAGACCACTTGCCCAAGGACAAATTTACACGGGTAAGCAAGCACTTTCGTTAGGACTTGTTAATGGACTTGGAAACTTATCCGATGTAATAGAAACAATGAAAAAAGACCTCAATCTAAAAGATGTGCATACTGTAGAATTTCAAGTAAAAAGAAATTTTGTTGAAATGCTATTTGGAAACATACAATTGTTTATTCAAATTGTAGAAAAACCAATTCAGTACAATTTTTCATATTAGGAGACGGCGATGTTTGAATTCATAGTTAAAGTTATAAAAGCACCTAAAAAAACCTTTAAAGAAGAGATTCCTAATTTTACATTTGTTATGTTTCTTATTTTTGCGGGTTTAGTAAACTACCTTTATGTGGAGAGTTTCCTTAGATTCGGATTAAAAAATTTCTTAAATTTATACAAGCAAATCATTCCAAATATTGACGATTTTATTAATACTTTCTCGATTGATCCAGTAAAACTCTTACTGTTCTCAATCATAATACCGGTGATATTTTTATTCCTCACTACAGCCATTTACGAAATGGGTGCTCAATTATTCTTTAAAAAACAAAACGGCATAAAACTAATGAAGAATTTGGCATTTGCTTCTGTCCCGATGGTTTTTGCAAGATTACTTTACTCAATATCTATGATTTTTAACGTCAATTTCTTAACTTTAATAAATTTTGTGTTTTTAATCTGGGAAGTCTTACTCTTTATCCTTGCTATTTCTGAGACATATGAAATCGATAAAACTAAAGCAGTTCTTATTTACTTTTTACCACTAATATTAATTGTTGTTTCTTTATTCCCTCTATTTATATAACGATGAAGGAAAATTATCTTTTAGACTTAAACGAAGCACAAAGAGAAGCAGTTTTATACATTGACGGACCACTTCTTGTTTATGCAGGTGCCGGCTCAGGAAAAACAAAGGTGATAACGTATAAAATTGCATACCTGATTGATGGGGTAGCATACCTTCCTTCACAGATCCTTGCAGTTACCTTTACAAATAAAGCAGCTCAAGAGATGAAGGAAAGGACAGAAAGACTCATTGGTAGAGATATAAAAGACCTCTATATTGGAACATTTCACTCAATTTGTGCAAGGATCCTTAGAAAAGAAATTAAACTTTTAGGATACAGCGAAAATTTTAATATTTTAGACGAGGAAGATTCACAAAATATTATTAAAGATATTTTAAAAGAGCTCAACATAGACACGAAGTATGTAAACCCATCCACTGTTAAAGATTACATATCAAAAGCAAAAACAAACTTAATAGATGAGAAAAATTTTTCAAAGCACTCTGGTGATTATTTTGAAGAAATAGTCGCAAAAGTTTATACAAAGTATCAAAAAACACTAAAAGAGAACAACAGTCTTGACTTTGACGATTTAATAATATTTACGATTAACATATTTAAAGAATTTAAAGAAGTCCTCTACTACTACCAAACAAAATTCAAACATATACTCGTAGATGAGTATCAAGATGTAAACAAAATGCAGTACGAATTCCTTAAACTACTTTTCTTAAAAGATAGAAAATTTACCTTAGTAGGTGATGATGACCAGAGTATTTACTCATTTAGGGGGGCAAGTGTCGAGTTTATAGATAAAATTTACGAAGATTTTAAAGAATTAAAAACAATAAAACTTGAAAAGAACTATCGATCACCACAAGAAATCCTTGATGTTGCAAATAGACTTATTAAATTCAACAAGAGGCGAAGCGAAAAAGAATTATATTCTTCGATCAACAAAGACGATGCAGTTAATTTTTACGAAGGGTTAGATGAAATTGATGAAGCTCGATTTGTAATTAACAAGATTAAAGAGTTAAAAGAAAAAAGAAGTTATAGGGATTTTGCCATCCTCTACAGGACAAATTTTCAATCAAGGACCTTTGAAGAATACCTCATTGGAAACGGTATTCCTTACCAAGTAATTGGTGGCCAAAAATTCTATTCAAGAGCAGAGATTAAAGATATCATTGCCTATCTTTCCCTCATTAACAATCCAGACGATAATATCAGTTTTAAACGTATTGTAAACACTCCTCAAAGACACGTAGGAGAAAAAACTTTTAGTGAAATAAACAGAGTTGCTTCAAACAAGAATATACCGCTTTTTAAAGCATTAGAAGAATACCTTAAAGAAAAAGACTCGAAGTCATTGAAAGAATTTTTTGAATTAATAAATAATTTGCATTCTAATAAGGACACAACCCCACTTCCTGCTCTTGTTGAAGATATAATATCAAAAATAAGGTATTACGATTATTTAGAAGCAACTTATAAAGAAAACGCAGAAGAGCGAATAGAAAACATAAAGGAATTTTTAAATATGGTTGCAGGTTTTACAAAAGAAACCGAAGAAGCAACACTTACTAATTTACTTACCCAAATTTCTCTTATCACAAGTATTGATGAAGCAAAAGATGAAGATAGAGTAACCCTAATGACACTTCATGCTGCAAAAGGCCTTGAATTCCCAGTTGTGTTTTTAGTTGGTCTTGAAGAAGGTTTACTTCCCCATTTTAGATCTCTTGATAGTTCATCGGATATTGAGGAAGAAAGAAGGCTCTGCTACGTAGGAATAACTCGTGCTAAAGAAAAGCTATTCATAACACTTGCCGAAAGGCGGACAAAGTTTGGAAGCTTGGTTCTTACAAAACAATCGAGGTTTATATCAGAAATGCAAATTTTTATATACAATAAAGAGAACGAAACTAAAAAAGTGGTAAACATTAACAAAGGTGATACGGTAATGCATAGAATTTGGGGGCTTGGAAAAGTAATTGATATAGTTTACGATGCAGATGTGCCTTATGCAACAATAGAATTCTTAAAAATTGGAATTAAAAACCTTGATTTAAGATACGCACCGATTGAAAGGGTAAAATGAGCTATAATAATTGTTTTGTTTGTGGCAAAAACAACCCAAAGGGACTTAAATTAGATATTAAAAAAATTGGCGATATAGCAACGGCAGAGTTTACACTTGGCAACAATTACGAAGGATACCCGAATATCATTCATGGGGGCATCCTTGCCTCGATCCTCGATGATGTTATGGCAAATACCAAATTTCTTGATGGATTTATAGTTTACACTGTTGAATTAAATGTAAAATACCTCAAGCATTGTAAAGTTGGAGAACCACTTATTGCTGTAGGCTATCCTGTTAGCATAGTTCATAACATGCTCATAACAAAAGGAGAAATAAAAGATCCGCAGGGAATTGTAAGAGTAGAAGGCAATGGAAAATACTTCATTAAGGGGGTGTTCAAATAATGAAGACATTTTTTGTTGTTGTTATCATTATATGGATCCTTTCGGGAATAATTACAAATATTCTTCTAAGAAAAGAAAAATTACCACCTCTTTTTAGAGTGCTACTTTTTCTTGAGGGTTTTATAGGTTTATTATTCTATTTGATGTTCAAAGGAGCAGGAAACTAATATGGAAGAAATAACAAAAAGCAACAGAAAAAAGAAAAGATCAGTTTTTAAAGCCTTTATTTTAACTATAATCTCAACAGTTGCAATTATTGTGATTGTCGGGGGTATCCTTTTTGGTATCTACATTAGTAAAGCAAAACAAGAACTTCCAGATATCGAAATGTATTCATTATCACCAGAACAAGCATCCCAAATTTTTGATTACAAAGGACAACTTATAACAAACGTCTATGCAACAGAAAATAGAATTTACGTTAGTTTAAAAGATATTTCACCAATTGCCGTAAAAGCAGTCCTTGCGCAGGAAGATAAAAGATTCTACGAACACGGAGCATTAGATTACAAAGGTATTGTAAGGGCAATCTTCGTCACAATAACAAGTGGAGGTCAAAGAATAGAAGGGGCAAGCACAATAACACAACAACTTGCAAGAACAATGTTTCTTTCTCTTGAAAGAACCATTGACAGAAAAATAAAGGAAGCCATTCTTGCAATAGAATTAGAAAAAAGATTTACCAAGGACCAGATTCTTGAAATGTATCTCAACCAGATTTATTTTGGATCTGGTGCATACGGCATAGAACAAGCATCGTTAACATACTTTGGAAAACATGCTAAAGACCTTGATCTTGCTGGGTCTGCGATGTTAGCAGGTGTTATACAAGCTCCATCTGAATACAATCCCTATGCAAACTTTGAATACGCAAAACTTGCCCAAAAAGAAGTATTAGACAAAATGTTGTCGTATGGAATTATTACCCAGGAAGAGTATAATAAAGCAATTTCTGAGGAAATAAAATTATCGAATAAAACAATTGAAAAAGATAATATGGGATATGTTATTGATTACGTAAAAGACTTTGTTGCAAATAAATTTGGAAGAACCATGCTCTACGCAGGTGGCTTAAAAATCTACACAACCATAATACCAGAGTTACAGAAGGCAGCAACACAAGCAATTGATAAAGTTCTAACAAAGGCAGAAAACGATGGAGTATTTCCTAAGAACAAAAAAGATTCAAAAGGGGTAATTCAACCTCAGGCAGCTCTTACTGCAGTCGATGCAAACACTGGGGCAATACTTGCAATGGTTGGGGGAAGGGACTACGACAACACAAAATTCAATAGGACGGTTGCACTAAAACAACCTGGTTCTTCTTTTAAAATATTTGACTATACTACAGCAATACTGTATGGATCTTTAACTCCTTCGGATATAATTCTATCCGAAAACTACTCGGTTCACAACTGGACGCCTCACGAATGGGAAGGTAAATATTTTGGTTATCTAAGCGTAAGAGAAGCATTAAACCAATCTTCAAATGTCTGCGCTGTAAAAACAGCCTTAACTGTAGGACTTGACAGAGTAATACTAACTGCAAGAAAATTTGGTATAACTACACCTCTTCAACCATTCCCCTCTATTGCAATTGGAAGTTTTGAAATAAAACAACTTGAAATGGCAAACGCCTATGCAACTTTAGGAAACGGTGGTATATACCATGAACCTTACATAGTTAGTAAAATTGTCTCTTCGGATGGAAGAATCCTCTACGAGCATAAAGACGATTCATACAGAGCTATCCCAGAAGATGTTGCATACATAATGAACAATATCTTTAGCTACGTAATGGCACATAAGGTAAACGCAAAGATCACAGGATTACCATCTGGTGGAAAGACAGGTAGCACAGATAACTGGAAAGATGCGTGGTTTGATGGATATACACCAAATATTTCTGTAAGCGTATGGGTTGGTCCAGATTCTGAAGAAGTAACCTTTCCTGACGTTTTCAATGCAGGTGCAAGATTCCCTGCAATGATATGGAAAAAATTCATGTATACTGCAATGAATTACTTTCCAAAAAATGATTTTCCAAAACCTTCTAATTTGACTTTATTTAACGCATATAACAATACGGGATACCTAACAAAATTACCATCCGATGGGAAAAACATTATTAAATACGCATATCACGATGGTTTTGTTCCCCCTTACGATATAAGAGATATAGGATTTGTTACAGTGAGAGTTGTTAAAGATTCAGGTTTACTTGCTCCCCCAAGCTGTCCTATTGACCTAACCGAGGAGAGAACTTACATAAAAGGAACAGAACCTACCGAGTATGACCCACGTTATCCACTAAATACTCAAAATATTACAATACTTACAGATAAAGATAGTTACATAGTTGGTGAACCGATAACAATAACTGTTGACGTAAGTTCGTTTGATTTGAATAACAACAAATTCGACTTAATTGTTGATGGAATACCAATAACAAATCTTACATCGACTCAATACGGAGTATTTAAATATTCACTACTTGCTTTAAAGATTGGCACTGTAAAAGTTGAAGCATACTTAAGAGATCCACTCGGTAATACTATTGCGTATGGTGCAAAAGAAATTGAAGTAAAACAAACACCATAATAAGGAGATGGCATATGTTAGACCCAAATTTAATAAGATCAAACCCCGAAAAGGTTAAAAAAGGTATAGCAAGTAAAGGTGCAGATCCAACGTTGGTTGACCAATTCCTTGAGATAGATAAAAAAAGAAGAGAGGTTATTGTAACTGTTGATGACCTAAGGCATAAAAGAAAAGAACTTTCCCAAACAATTGGAAAACTAATAAAAGAATCAAAAAATCCCGAGGAAATTAAAGAAGAAGTAAGAAAAATTGGAGATTTAATAAGTGAAAAAGAAAAAGAACTTGAAGTTCTTAACAAAGAATTTGAAGAAATACTTTTAAGCATACCCAACCTACCACATGAATCAGTGCCAGTAGGAAAAGATGAAACAGAAAACGTTGTATTGAGAAAAGAAGGTTCAATTAGAGAATTTAAATTTAAGCCAAAACCCCATTGGGAAATTGGAGAATATCTTGATATTATAGATTTTAAAAGGGCAACAAAAATCTCTGGTTCAAGATTCTATGTGTTAAAAGGTTTAGGAGCAAAACTTGAAAGAGCACTTATATCTTTTATGATTGACTTCCATGTAGAGAAACACGGATACAAAGAAATTTTTCCACCTGTGCTTATTAATAGGGCATCTATGATTGGCACTGGGCAACTTCCAAAATTTGCTGAAGATATGTACAAGATAGAAGGAGAAGATCTCTACCTTGATCCAACAGCAGAAGTGCCTGTAACAAATCTACATAGGGATGAAATTCTTTCTGAAGACGACCTTCCTATAAAATATGTTGCATACACTCCTTGTTTTAGAAAGGAAGCAGGGGCAGCAGGAAAAGATACAAGAGGAATAATAAGAGTTCACCAGTTTAATAAAGTTGAAATGGTAAGATTCACAAAGAGCGAAGACTCATATGAACACCTATACGAATTACTTGATAATGCAGAGGATATATTAAGAGCGCTAAAACTTCCTTATCAAATCAAGATGATGTGCACAGGAGATTTGGGCTTTACGGCAGCAATGAAGTTTGACCCAGAAGTATACATGCCAGCACAAGAAAAATATGTAGAGATATCTTCCGTAAGTAATTTTGAAGATTTTCAGGCAAGAAGAGCAAACATAAGATACAGAACTAAAACAAATGAGTTAAAATATGTCCATACATTAAATGGCTCTGGGCTTGCAGTTGGAAGAACGATGGCTGCAATACTTGAGAATTACCAAAATGAAGATGGAAGTGTTTCAGTCCCAGAGGTATTGCAAAAATATATAGGAATTGATAAAATAGTAAAGGCATAAAAAAAGCCGGAGGGGTGGCCGAGTGGACGATGGCACCGCACTTGAAATGCGGCAGACGATGAGTCTCGTAGGTTCGAATCCTATCCCCTCCGCCATCTTTGGAAAATGTTTATAGATTCATTAGAAGAAATAAAAGAAAATTCAACTTTAGAAGGTTTAATTACACCCATCTATGACGGTCTTAATATTTCAAATATAGGGAGTTTAATATTAGACAATTTTCATATAGAGAATAATTTTGAAAAACTAAAACCATTTAAAGATCTTACAATTCCTAAAAAAAATAAAGTCTTACTTTTACTGATTGATGCTCTGGGGTATAACCTACTTAACTTTGCACTCAATAAATCAAAAATATCTACGTTAAAACATATTTTAGATAAAGGTATGTTTACTGTGCTTACCTCAACATTTCCTTCCACAACCTCCACTGCACTTCCATCAATCTATTCAGTTAGTGATCCTTCAATACATGGAGTAATGGGCTTTAGATTCTATGCAAAAGAATTTGGCAACATAATAAATCCTCTTTTCCAAACTTTATCAGTTAACAAAAACTGTTCCATCAAATATGAACCAAATTGGCTTATTCCCATAAAAACACTTTTTGAAATATTAAAAGATAACAATATCCCTAATTTTTCGATAGTTAGATCAGACTACCTGCAAAGTGCTTTCGATAAGGCAGTATACAGAGGTAGTGAAGAAATAGGATATTTAACTTACTCGGATATGATAGAACAAGTTAAGAGTTTACTTACACTTGATGTTGCCTTTATAAATGTTTACCTGTGGAGTATAGATGCTTTATCCCATAGATTTGGTCCATTTTCTAAGGTGGTCCTAAATGAATTAGAAATCATCGACTTCCTTTTGGGAGAAATCTTAAAGGAAGTTGATGATGATACACTTCTTCTAATTACAGCAGATCACGGACAAATAGATACAACTAATAATGAGGTTATAGAATTAGAAGGATTTGAAGAATCTAAAAGTATCATCTTCCCAATAACGGATGTTAGAGCTCCTTATATTACATTAAAAGAAAGCGCTTTAAAGAATACACTTGGTGCATTAACAAATATTAAAGTTTTAACGAAAGAAGAGGCGTTCAATTTAAACTTATTTGGTAAGAAGAGAATTTTTGAAGAAAGAGTTGGTGATCTTGTAATCGTCATTAAAGACGGGAGTGCAATTTCATACCTTTCAGATAAAAAAGAATTGGAACTAATCGGAAAACACGGAAACCTCACAAGTGACGAAATGCTTGTGCCGTTTATTCTCTATTATAAATAGCAATAATTACCATAGAAGCAATAATAAGAAAAGCTCCTATTATTCCTTTTAAGTTCAAAACTTCTCTAAAAATAATAAAAGAAAACAAATAGGCAAAAACAGGTTCAAGCACAAATATAAGAGACGCTTCAGTTGAATCAATGTATCTTAAAGAAACTGATTCTGCTTGGAGTGCTAAAAAGCTTGCAAAGATACCAAGAAAGGCAACTGATAAAATCAAAGTTAAATTTAGTAAAACTGGAGGATTAAAAACCACAAAAGGTATTGTAAATAAAAAGGCAACTAAAATTTCAAAAGAAGTTACAAAAAGAGGTTCTATGTTTTTAACTAACAATTCTAATAAGACTATTTGAAAGGCAAATGTAACTGCACATAAAAGTGTCAACAAATCTCCAATATTTTAAACTTGCAAGGCTTCTTAGATCAATATTGGAAAGAAAAAGCAAATCGATTAAAGAAAGGATTAATGAAATAATATAATGCAATTTTATGCGTTCTTTTAAGAAAAGTGTTGCAAGTATGGGAGTAAATACAATGTAAAGCCCTGTTATAAAGGCGCTTTTAGTAGGAGTAGTATAACGTAGTCCTACAGTTTGAAATACAAAAGCAATATATAAAGAAAGTCCTAATAAAGAAAGATGAAAAACATTTTTTCAATTTTTAAGGTATTTTCTTCCTCTAAATACAAAAATATACCTATTAAAGAGGCAAATAAGAACCTTAAAAATAAAAGTTGAAATTCACTCAAGTAATTAAGAATATACTTAACAAGAGGGAATGTTATACCCCAAATCAATGTAGCAATTATTAGAAACATTAACGCTAAAACTTTTCTAATTGCCATTGTATAAATCCCTTTTCAAGCAAGCATTTTTGTTAACATCAGTGCATTGTCAACTGCATATCCAAAAAAATCGTTATTAAAATAAACGTAAACAGAATAACCTTTAGCACATAATTCCATGATGTAAGATTTCCAAGACTCAAGCTCTTCTTTAGAATAGGAAGATGCGTAAAGTTCTTTTGGACCGTGTAATCTTATATAAACAATACTTGATGTTTCAGTCTTTAAAAAAGGATAGTTATCGCCATGGGTAATTACAAAAGCAACATTAAATTCTTTTAAGATACTAAAGGTAAAATCATTGAGCCAAGTTTTATGCCTAAATTCAATTGCAAATGAAAATTCTTTAGGAAGCTTTACAAAAAAATCTTTAAGAAGTTCTGTATCAAACTTTAAAGAAGGTGGTAGTTGAATTAAAATTACTCCCAAATTATCTTTAACAAAAGAAACACTTTCGAAAAATTTACTCAACTCATCTTCAACGTTTTTCAATCTCTTCATATGGGTGATAATTCTTGGCATTTTTAAACTTACTTTAAAATCTTCTTTTAGCTTGTTTTTAAGAGATTTCATTGTGCTAGGCTTTGGCATATGATAAAAAGTTGAATTTATCTCAACTGTATTAAAAAATTGTTGATAATACAAAAGAAAGTCTTTACTATTTATTTCTGGAGGATAAAATTTACCTATCCAACCAGAATAAAAATACCCAGAAGTTCCTATGTAAATTCTCTTTTCCATAATATTAACATTGCTCCTAATAAAATAAGCAAAACTATCTAAAAAATATAATAACACATATTTATTGTAGAGGATAGAAGGATATATTCAGGAAATGATACAAGATCTAAGAAGAAGCACACTTTGGACATTCTAAAGGAACATCTGTCCAATCGGTCATTCCGAGCACTTAAGGTCCCTATGCCATTATAACGAAGTGTATTTTGCCTTTACGGTGTCATTCCGATTTAAGCGAAGGATCTTGCTTTTAAAAGGATTTTTTAAAGTATTACAAGAGTTGCAATGTCTGCAACATTTGTGCCTGTTGGACCTGTAATAATGGCATCTTTTAATATATTAAAGAACGTAAAAGAGTCGTTTCTATTTAAGAAATCATCAACATCAAGATTAAGTTTGTTTGCTCTTTTTAAAGTTTCTGAATCTGCAATAGCACCACAAGCAGGACTTACGCCATCAATTCCATCTGTTCCGATTGAGGAGAAAACAAATCGAGTTCCTTTAAGTAGCTTTGCCATATGCAAGGTTAACTCAGAATTCCTCCCTCCAATACCTTTGCCTTTTACAATGACAGTTGTCTCTCCACCAAAAACGACGGCAACAGGCTTATTAAGAGAAATTTCACCTTTTGATACTGATTTACCGATACCTGCCATCACCTTTGCAACCTCAGAAGCAAGACCTTCAATAGAAGAACCAAGAAAAAATACAGTGTATCCACTCTCTTCAAAATACTTTTTAAGAACTTTTAATGCAATAGAATTGCTTGCTACAAGAACATTCTGGAAATTTGCTTCAATTTTTTCGTTTTCCTTAAGAGTCTCTTCAATCAAACCATCAATACCCTTTTTAAATATTAAGGGAACATCATCAAATTCGTCTAATAAATTGTATTTTTCAAGAACTCTATAGGCATCCAAAAAGGTGGATGAATCAAAATATGTTGGCCCTGAAGCAATTACATCTAAAGGGTCAGATACAACATCAGAAATGATAAGAGAAACTACCGTGCCCTTTATTCTTTTGAGAAGTTTTCCTCCTTTAATCTTTGATAGATGTTTCCTTACTGCATTTAATTCGTTAATATTTGCTCCTCTTTTAAGTAACTCTTTAGTTAGGTTTTGCAATCTTTCAAGAGAAATAAAAGATGATTCAACTAAAGCAGAACCACCACCCGAAATAAGAACAAAAGTTAAATCATTAAAGTCAGTAGAATCAGCAATTTTTAAAATTTCTTCACCTGCTTTAAAACTATTCTCATCGGGTATGGGATGCCCTCCTTTTATATACTTAACAACCTTATGAATAAAGTTATTTTCTTCTACCCCTACAACAATACCTTCATCTACATCGACAACTGATAAAATTGCTTCTGCCATTTTTATGCTTGCTTTTCCAAAGGCAATAAGTCTAATTTTTTTAAAAGCATTTAAATCGTAGTTCTTACCATCTAAATTCAAGAAAGAACCCTTGACCTTCAAAGTATTTATTACACTTTTGTAGGGGTTAACAGCCTCTAAAGTTAACTCAAAGCCTGACAGGACGTCTTTACGAACCTCATTTAAAGATTGATCCTCTGAATTTAAAAGGTTTTCTATTTTTATCACATAAACCTCCTATCGTATATTTATTATAATAGTCATTTTGTAATTTAAGGCAATAAAAACACACTTTTACAAAAAATGCTTAGATATTCAACCCAGGAGCTTGTTAAAAAATTCATAAACAATTTTTAATGCTTTTAAAAGAAATTCTCAAAGTTAAATTTGTAACTTTAAAACCATTAGAAGTATAATGATTTATGAATAAAACTAAAAAATAGTGCATATATTTGTGAATTTAAAAACAATTTGCTTTTATTTTTCACTTAAAAGTGATAAAATAGATTAAAGATAATTTGGATGAATAGGAGCGTAAAAATGGCAAGGTCAAAAACTAAAAAACAAAAAGAAAAAGAAATTGAAGAAAGAAAAAGAAAGCAATTTTTTGTCAAAGTTTTAATTGCTTCAGTAATATTTGTATTGCTATTAACGGGCTTTTTTCTAATAAGACTAAGCCAAAAAAGAGCCACAATAAGTAAATATGCAACAGTCATTAGTAAAGAGGAAGTAAGGGAAAAAACTTTAGGCTTTAAAACATTAGTAACAAACCCACGCGTGCTTACTGACCCCTTACGGTTTGCCGATAATTTTGCCGCAGAAGACCTCCAAGATGAAAATGGAAAAGTTGTTGCACACGAAGCAATAATAATAATTGACAATCCTTCTTATAACTTAGATAAAGAAAATATTCCTTCAAATGCTTCTATTCTACTTATTGTTGATACTAATCTCAATGTTCTTTCTATAACTCCATTTAACCCCACATACTTTGATTTAGGGATAGAATTTGATAAATACTTTGAATCTTACAAGCAAAAGAATGCCGAATTAATAATTAAACAAGTAGATGGCATTAACGTAGGGGACAGTAATACTGCGTTAGTTATTAAAAACAAAGTAAGAGAATCCTTAAGTCTTTTTTATATTGAGAAATACGGATTACAAAAATTCTCTTCCTTACAGGGAGGCGGATACATATTTGCAGAAAGAGGAGTAAAAGTGAATCCACTTTCTTTAAAAGATGTAAACGGAGTCACGTATAACCTTGATGAATTTAGAAATTATAAGTTAGTGATCATCGCAGGCAATCCTGATTGTGGTTCTTGTGTATCAAGTGTTTCAGAATTAGGTAAGGTCTTTAAGCAACAAGACTTATCCGATGTAAAATTTATAGTGCTTTCCTTTGGAGATACAAAAGAAGCTCTTGAGAAATTAACCAATGTTCTTCCTGACGGAACTATTGGAGTTATAGATAACAATAGAGAGATTGCAACACAACTTAAATTAAACATTTCACCATACATTGCCCTTGTTGATAAAGATTTAACACTATACTTTAGAGGACCTGCAGAACCAAACAAAGATACGTTAGAGAATATAAAAGAATTTTTAACACATTAAGGAGGAGTTATGAAAAAATTACTGTCGTTAGCAATTTTATTAGTTATGCTTTTTAGTTTAATCCATACCCTAAAAGCACAAACATCTGTTTCTAATGTAAGCGTTAATGTCAACCCAAGTTATAGGAATACTTATGCAGAATACAGAATAACCTTCACAATCAATAAGGAATTAAAAACAGGAGTTGATTATATATTCATCCAATTTCCAAAAGAGTGTTCTATTCCATGCACATCATGTGCTTACGCACACTGTGTTGGTTGTTTTAAAATTAACGACACAAATGCATCAGGAGCAGGAACGGTAGAAAACTACAAGAATGCAATATACTTGCGAGTGCCAATAAATATTCCTGCAGGAAATCAAGTAGAAGTATCCATTTCACAATCAGCAAATTTCAGAAATCCGTATCTTCCTGGTAAATACAAAATTGAGGTTTGGACTTCCCAGGAAGTAGAACATGTAGCCTCAAACGAATTCGATATCACTTCAACAAAGATTAGTAATCTTACTGTTTCCGTAGATCCTGAATTCACAAACTCAAAAACATCTATTTCTATAAATTTCACTACAGGCAACTTGGGTGATATTCCAAATGGAAAATTTATCTACATCAAATTTCCAAGCGAATTTACACTTCCGCAAATAGCAAAAAAAGAATTTATTTCTATAAATTCACTTGTTCCACTTGAAGCAAAAATTGATAGCACTAAACTTGCTCTTCAAATTGCAAGTTCTATTGGAAGAAACAGAAATATTACAATAAAAATTTATCCATCTTTCGGTATTATAACACCACAAAAAAAGGGAATCTATACCTTTAGCGTTTCAACTGATACAGAAGTTGAATTGGTAAGCGCCCAAGTTGAAATAAGAGAAAGGGATTTTGTGAGAACACTAATTCAAACAGACCCAATTGAACATAACGGAATTAACGGTTTCTTTATCTCACCTATAACTATAAGCCTCTTTGGAGAAACTAACACACAAGAGAAAGTAACCACATTTTACAAAATAAACAATGGCGAATACAAGCTCTATGAAAAACCATTTAACTTATCCGAAGGGGTCTATTATGTATCCTTTTATAGCAAAACAGATACACTTACAGAGGATGTAAAAACTAGTATTTTCAAGATTGATCTAACTCCAGCTGTAATCTCTTTAGATTGTAATGACCTTACCTACACCGCAGGATCGACTTTTGTAATTTCAGGCAAAATTTCTGAGCCATCTGAACAATCATTCCTATTCATAAACGGATTAATGGTAAATGTAAACAACAATCTTTCATTTGTAAAAATTGTTCCATTAGAAATTGGCGAGAATAAATTTGTAATTAAAGTAACTGATACAGCTGGCAACAAAACAACCAAGGAAATAAAAATTATACTTGATACTACAATTCCTGTTTTAGACATTGAGACCCCAGTAAATTTTCAAGAATGGACAAAAGAAGCAATCTCTGTAAAAGGAAGTGTGTCTCCCCAAAATTGTGATGTTTATGTAAATAACGAAAAAGCTGTAGTTAATGAGAATGGAGAATTTAATTTTGAATACATACCAAAAACTAATAACTCCTTACTACCTGTTAATATAATAGCTATTTATCCATTCACAAAAACAAGTGTCGAAAAAAAACTCATCGTCTATTATATGCCACCGCCTACTAAAATTGTTTTGACAATTGGAAAAAAGGAAATCACAGTTAACAATAATTCTTACACCATGGACGTTGCACCTTTTATTGATAAAAATAGCGGAAGAACTCTTGTTCCTATAAGATTTATTTCTGAATTTTTAGGATTTGATGTAGGTTGGAACGAGATTATAAAAACTGTCACAATAAAAAACTCTTCGAAAACAATTTTACTTACCATAGGCAAGAAAACAGCATTAATTAATGGAGTTGAATATGAGCTTGAAACTCCACCCGTAATTATTAATTCTAGAACTTTTGTTCCTCTAAGATTCATAGGTGAAGCATTTGGGTATAAAGTAAATTGGGATGAAAAAACAAAATCAATTACGATTATAAAATAGCATGGCAAATATTATGAAAAAGATTTTTATACTAATTTTTGTTGCATTATTCATTATACCACTTACAAAAGTAAACGCTGCTACCAATGTAAAAGTTGTGTTCTTTTCTACTCCTGGATGTTCCGAGTGTGCACTTACCCGTAATTATCTTGAGAGTTTAAAAGAAGTCTATCCACAAATAGAAATAATTGAATACTCAGTTTCAGAAAACAAGAATAAAGAACTTCTTTCTCAACTTGGTAATAAATACGGACTTAAAGAAAATCAAATCAATGTAACCCCTGCAGTATTTATAGGCGAAAAAGCTTTTGTCCGCGAAGAGACTTTCCACAATTTAGACAAAATTATAGAAAATTTCAACCCAGAAGAAAACGCTTTTCTTGAAAAAGCACTCCAAGAAAATACAGAAAATTCACAACTTGTAGAGATGTTTAAGAAATTTGGAGTATTAACCGTAGTTAGCGCTGGTTTAATAGATGGCTATAATCCATGTGCTATTACTGTTCTAATATTCTTTATTTCACTTTTAACCTTGAAAGGTAAATCCAAAAAAGAAATGCTTTTAGTGGGGGTCTCTTTTATACTTGGTATTGGAGTCTCATACCTTTTACTTGGCATTGGGCTTTTTCAAATAATTGCTAAGTGGAAATATTTTGACTTTATATCACGCTGGGTTTATCTTGTAACAGCACTAATAACATTTATACTTGTTGTTTTAACATTCTCAGATTACTTCAAAGCCAAAAAGGGAAACACAAAAAATATGACTCTTCAACTCTCTTACGCAGAAAAAAAGTCAATCCATACGTTGCTAAGAAAACGTATAACCGCACTTGAGTCCTTATCTGCATTTCTTATTGCTTTTCCTGTTTCAATTGTTGAATTCTCATGCACAGGGCAAACGTATCTACCAACAATCGTCTATATTTTTAGTATGGAAAACTTGGAAGCAAAAGCACTTGTTTATCTTATCTTATATAACTTTATGTTCATTGTCCCTTTGGTAGTTATTACAGTTTTTGCTTATAAAGGTGCAACTTCAGAAAGAATTACTACTTGGTTTAGAAAAAATATTGCAACTATAAAGCTTTTTACGGGAATAATTTTTTTACTACTTTTTACGTATCTACTCGTTAAAACACTTTCTCTTTTTGGGTTAATAAACCCGATAATATAGTAGAAAAGGTATTCCATCCATAAAAAGGTAAGAAATGCTCTTCTTTATTTCAAAATCTTAAAGAAAAAATTAAACAAGAAACGAGCAATTTTGAATTTCTTTCCAAAATATCCACTTTTAAGAAAACGTAAAGATTCTCATAGAAATACTTTCAGGTTATGAAAATAAAATTTTTAAAGAGTTAAAAGGAATTCGCTATTCTAATGAATTACATGCAACAATAAATTGTATTGATTTTTTGCAAAAAAAATATACAATATAAAGGTTATGGAGGTATAAAAATGGTGAGGATTTTTGGGAGTACCCAACTGAAAAGAGGTCTTGCTCAAATGCTAAAAGGCGGGGTAATAATGGATGTTACCTCAGTTGAGCAAGCAAAAATCGCTGAAGCCGCTGGTGCAGTGGCTGTAATGGCATTGGAGAAAATCCCTGCAGATATAAGAGCACAAGGTGGGGTCGCAAGAATGGCAGATCCAGCACTTGTTAAACAAATAATGAATGCAGTTTCAATACCTGTTATGGCAAAAGTGAGAATTGGGCATTTCGTTGAGGCACAAATACTTGAAGCAATAGGCATCGATTTCGTAGATGAAAGTGAAGTGCTCACCCCAGCAGACGAAACACACCATATTGACAAATGGAATTTCAAAATCCCATTTGTATGCGGTGCAAGGAATTTAGGAGAGGCATTAAGGAGAATCTCAGAGGGAGCCGCAATGATAAGAACTAAAGGTGAGCCAGGAACAGGGAATATTGTTGAAGCAGTTAGACATATAAGATTAGTAATGGATGAAATTAGAAAAATTCAAAACATGAGTGAAGAAGAACTTTACGTAGAAGCAAAAGAAATAGGAGCCCCAATTGAACTTGTTAGGGAAGTAAAACAACTTGGAAGATTACCTGTAGTTAACTTTGCTGCAGGTGGAATTGCAACTCCCGCTGATGCTGCCCTTATGATGCAGTTAGGTGCTGATGGTGTGTTTGTAGGTTCTGGTATCTTTAAGTCATCCAATCCAAGAAAAAGAGCCGAAGCGATAGTAGCAGCAACAACATATTTTGATGATCCAAAAATTCTTGCAAAAGTTTCCGAAGACCTTGGAGAAGAAATGAAAGGTTTAGACATTAGAGATCTTACAGAAAAAGACTTAATGCAGGTAAGGAGTGAATAACATGAAAATAGGAGTATTAGCTTTACAAGGAGCAGTATCAGAACATGTGAGCATGCTTAAAACCCTTGGAGTCGATGCAATTCCTGTCAAAAGTAAAAAAGATTTTGATAACATCAACGGTTTAATTATACCTGGTGGTGAAAGCACCACAATGGGAAGAATCATAACAAAGTTTAACCTTGATGAAGTTTTAAAGGAAAAAATTGAAAATGGATTTCCTGTATACGGAACATGCGCTGGGATGATACTTTTAGCTAAAAGAATTGAAAATTACGAGCAGTTTTCATTAGATGTTTTAGATATTACAGTTGTAAGAAATGCCTTCGGAAGGCAAACGGATAGTATGGAGATCGATTTAGATGTGAAAGGTTTAGATACTCCTTTCCATGCAATCTTTATAAGAGCCCCCGTTGCAAAAGACCTTGGAAAGGATGTATTTTCTCTTGCAGAAGTTGAAGAAGGGTCAGTTTTTGTTAGACAAAATAATATTTTTGCATCAGCCTTTCATCCAGAGTTAGGAAAAGATCCAAGAATACATAAAATTTTTATAGAATACATTAACAAATCTAAAATTTAGGAGGTAACAATGTCAGGACATTCTAAATGGCATAATATTCAAGCAAGGAAAAGTGTTCAAGACGCTAAAAGAGGTAGACTATTCACAAAATTAACCAAGGAACTCATCATTGCGGCAAGAAACGGTGGAGGAAACCCAGACACCAACTCAAGATTGAGAAACGCAATTGAAAAGGCAAAAAGCCTCGGCATGCCAATGGACAATATCAAAAAGGCAATCATGAGAGGAACTGGAGAACTCCCCGGTGTCTCATACGAAGAATACACCTACGAAGCATACGGACCAGGGGGAACTGCTTTTATAATTAAAATCTCAACAGACAACAAAAACAGAACTATTGCAGAACTAAGAAAAATTTTCTCTAACTACGGTGGTGGTCTTGCAGAAAATGGTGCTGTATCATGGAACTTTGAAACAAAAGGACAGATAGAATTGGAAGATACCCAAGGTTTAAGTTTTGATGATCTTTTTATGGTCATAGCTGAAGTAGAAGCAGAGGATCTTAAAGAAGAAGATGGTGCCTTTACCGTTTATACAGCAGCACAGGATCTTGATAAAGTGCAAACTGCACTTGAAGAAAAAGGGTTCAAAATCAAAGAATCAGGTCTTGTTATGATTCCAAAGAATCTTGTAAAAGTAACCGGAGACGATGCAATAAGGGTAGTCAAATTATCGGATGAACTCGAAAACCACGACGACGTTCAAGACTACTTTACAAATTACGATATTGATGAAGAAGAACTTAAAGAAATAGCTGAAAAAATTGGTTCATAAAGATACTCTGTTTTCGGTCATTGGCATTGACCCAGGTATTGCAACAACAGGCTTTGCAATTCTTAAAAAAGATAAGGATAACATTACAGTATTAAAATACGGCACAATTGAGACTGCTAAAGGTATTCATTTAGGAAAGCGCCTTAAGACTATTTACTTATCTATTAAAAATATTTTAGAGGAATACCCTGTTGATTTTGTTGCAATAGAAAAAATATTTTTTAATACAAACCTAAAAACGGTTGTAAGCGTTAGTGAAGCAAGAGGAATCATTCTTTTAGCCGCAGAAGAATACGGCAAAAAAGTTTACGAGTATACACCACTTGAAGCTAAAAAAAATATTTTAGGCAATGGTAGAGCAACCAAACAAGAAATACAAATATCTCTAAAACAAATCCTAAACTTAGAAAAGATTCCAAAGCCTGATGATGCAGCAGATGCAATTGCAATTGCATTATGCCATATTTATTCTTATAATTATCTTGTAGAGGCAGAAGATGATTAGACTTCTTAAAGGCACAATAATGGAAAAAGGGGATAGTTCAATTATTTTGGAAGTGAATAATATTGGATTTGAAATATTTGTTGACGATACTGACAAATACGAAATTGGGAAAACTTACACGCTTTACGTTTTTGAAGACTTAAAAGAGAAAGAATTTAATCTTTTTGGGTTTGTAGGCAAAGAGGAATTTGATTTGTTCTCACTCATTGTTGAAAAAATTAAAGGTGTAGGCGTTAAAACGGCAATTAATATTTTTCACTATATGAATATCGAAGAAATTAAAAAATCCATAAAAGAAAGTGACTATAAACCTTTTCTAAAAGTAAAAGGACTTGGAGAAAAAACAGCAAAAAGAATTGTTTTAGAACTAAGTGGTGCCCTAAAAGATGAAAAGCCGTTGGATGAAAAATTGAAAACAGTCTATGATTCACTTATATCTCTTGGTTTTGAAAAAGAAAAGATAAAAGATGTTCTTAAAATTATAGATGCAAATGGGTCTATAGAAGATATTACAAAAGAGGCAATTAAAAAACTAACAAATGCATAAGAATATTAGACCAAAATCCTTAGAGGAATTCATAGGGCAGGATAAAATAATCAATAGTTTAAAGATAGCAATACAGGCATCAAAAACAAGGAACGACCATTTGGACCATATCCTCTTTTATGGACCACCTGGTTTAGGCAAAACGACACTTGCTAAAATTATTGCAGATGAGATTGGTGTGTCTCTTAAATATACAACAGGACCGTCAATTGAAAAAGTAGGTGATCTTGCTGGTATCCTTGTAAACCTTTCCCCAAATGATATCCTCTTTATTGATGAGATTCATAGAATTCCAAAACCTGTAGAAGAAGTTTTATACTCTGCAATGGAAGATTTTAAATTACCAATCGTATCAGGATCAAAAAGAAGTGCCCATACAATCACAATTAACTTGCAACCTTTTACATTAATAGGAGCAACAACACGTTTTGGAATGCTTTCCCCACCTTTAAGAGATCGATTTGGTATCATTTTCCATCTTGAACTTTATTCAGAGGAAGAAATTAAAAAAATAGTTTTAAGAGCATCTTCCATACTTGAAATTGATATAGATGAAGAAAGTGCCTATGAAATAGGTTTAAGGGCAAGAGGAACCCCAAGAATTGCAATACAACTTTTAAAAAGGGTAAGAGACTTTTCACTTACACAAAGGAACAAAATAATTGATAAAGAAATAACACTCAAGGCATTTGAAAGCCTTAATATAGATAAAAACGGCTTAAATGAAATAGATAGAAAGTATTTAAAAACTCTCTCTGAGAATTTTAACAGTGGACCTGCAGGTATAGAAGCAATTGCAACATCAATGGGAGAAGATAAAGGCACAATAGAAGAAATCGTGGAGCCATACCTTATAAAGATTAATTTTATCGTAAGAACACCAAAAGGGAGAATTTTAACACAATCCGCAAAAGAATACCTCAACATAAAAGAAAAAGATACACTATTTTAAAAAAGGAATTATAATTAATAATTAAAAAAGGGGTATATATGCAAATAGAAAAAGATGTTTTTGCGTATGTTCTTGCAGGTGGAAAAGGGGAAAGACTTTATCCACTTACAAAGAAAAGAGCAAAACCTGCTGTGCCTTTTGGTGGAAAATTTAGAATAATTGATTTTGTTCTAAGCAATTGTGTAAATTCAGGAATTAAAAGAATTGCTGTTGCAACACAATACAAAGCCTGGTCGTTAAGAAGACACATTGCCCTTGGATGGAATTTTCTCAATGTCCGATTTAACGAATACATAGTGGATGTCCCTCCTCAACAGATTGAAGGAGAGAAATGGTATCTTGGGACAGCAGATGCCGTTTTTCAAAATCTTTACTTTATTGAGCAAGAAAAACCAAAAATTGTTTTAGTGCTTTCTTCAGACCATATATATAAAATGGATTATAGAGATCTCATTAAAACACATATTGAAAACGACGCAGATATAACGCTCTCAGCCTTGGTAATAGATAAAGAGTTGTCAAGTAGCTTTGGGATAATTGAAGCAGATCCAAACGGAAAAATAACCAACTTTAAAGAAAAACCGAACAATCCACCAGTGCTAAAGGATAACCCTAACAAATGCCTTGCCTCAATGGGTATTTATATTTTTAAACCAGAGGTTCTTGTAGAACTACTCATACACGATGCAGAAGTTAAAACATCTTCACATGATTTTGGAAAAGACATAATTCCATATGCAATACATCACGGTTATAATGTGTATGTTCATAAATTTATTAATAAAGATGGCAGTTTTGGCTATTGGCAAGATGTTGGAACTATAAATGCTTTTTATCTTGCAAATATGGATATCCTTTCACCAAACCCTAAAATCGATTTATTTGATAGAAGTTGGCCTATTTACACGAATTCAAGGCAATTCCCTCCTTGTAAAATCACAGAAGCGTATGAGAATGGAGAACTCATTGAAAGTAAAGTCGAAAATTCAATAATTGGTGAAGGTTCAATTATAAGTGGCGCTCAGGTAAAAAACTCTATACTGTTCTATAATGTGAAAGTAAAAGCAGGAAGTGAAATTGAAGATTCTATTATTTTCCCGGGTGTTAGGATTGGAAAAAACGTAAAAATTAAAAAAGCAATGATCGACAAAAATGTAAACATACCTGATAATATAAAAATTGGTTATGATTTAGAATTCGATAAAAAATACTTCTACGTTACGCAAAGCAATATTGTTGTTATTGAGAGGGATTTTGTCTTTCCAAAGAAATTTTATGAAGAAGAGGGAGGTTAACACATGAAAAAAACTGAAAACTTAAATAAACTAACAAGGAAAGAGCTTTTAAACATTGCGAAAGTTTTAGGTATTAAGAAAAGAACTAAGATGAAAAAAGAGGAAATAATTAAAGCTATTAAAAATACAAGAAAAGCAATCGAAGAAATTAAAAAATTAGAAGACGAACTTAAAAAGAAAGTTGAAAAAACAAATGAAGAGCATCTCATTGCTCTTGCAAAAGAACCAGAATACGTATTTGTAAATTGGGAAACAGAAAAGGTTGGAGAAGGAGTAATTAGAGTTTTAGAAAATAACGTAGAAAAATTTTCTATCCCTGTTAATTTAAAAGAGGGGAAAAGTTATATCAAAGTAGAAGAAGATAAAGAAGTAAAGGTAGAATTGGGAACAATAGATAAAAAAGGAAAATTTAAAAAGTTATTAGACTCAAATAAGGTAATAGTCCCAACTTCTAAACAAACTTTTGGCTCGCCAACTTTTAGAAATCTGGATTCTCTTAAAAAGGCAAGGGAAGGAAAAGTCAAACAAGAAGAGATGAGTAAATACATAGAGCAAGAAGAAAAAACAAGAAAAGAGTTAAAATACTTAAAGTACGGGAAGGAAGAGAAATGAAAGGCTATCTTGCAATAGTTTTACATACACACTTACCCTTTGTAAAACATCCAGAAGAAGAATTTTTTATGGAGGAAAACTGGCTTTACGAAGCAATCATCGAAAGCTACCTTCCTTTGCTTTATAACTTCTACAAATTAAGAGACGAAGGAGTTAATTTTCATCTTACGATGTCTTTAACACCTCCTCTTACAAATATGCTCCTTGACAAACTATTAATGGGTAGATTTGAAAGATTTGTAAACTTAAGAATTCAACTCATTAAAGACCTTTTAAAGGAAAAAAATGGAAAAGAAAAAGAAAACTTACTTTTTTATAAAGATAGATTCGAAAGCCTATACAATTTCTACAAGAACACTCTCAAAGGTAATGTTATAAATGGATTTAGGGAACTACAAGACCAGGGATTTTTAGAAATTATTACATGCACTGCAACCCATGAGATTCTTCCCATTGAAGTGCACGATAAAATCAAAGAAGTACAGGTAGAAGTTGGGGTTTTAAACTACAAAAATGTGTTTGGAAAAAATCCAAAAGGTATTTGGCTTGGTGAATGTGCATACACTCCACCTCTAGACGAAATTCTTGCAAAATATGGAATAGAATACACCATTCTTGATGCGCATGGACTAATTTTTGCAAAACCAAAGGCGTTCTATGGGATCTCAGCACCTATTGTAAGTGAATCAACCGTTGCATTTTTTGGAAGAGACCCTGAGGCATCAAAACAAGTATGGAGTGCACAAGAAGGATACCCAGGAGATTTTAACTACAGAGAATTTTACAAAGATATAGTCTACGATATAGATGAAAGGCAAGTAAGAAAATACATCCATCCAGGTTCATTAAGGTTTGACTCAGGAATAAAAATCCATAAAATTACAGGAAAAGTTGGACTTCATGAAAAAGAATTATACGATAGGAAAAAGGCAATGGAAATGGTTGAAATCCATGCAGGAAACTACATGTTTAACAGAGAAAAACAAATTGAATACCTTGCTAACATTATGGATAGAAAACCTATTATCGTTGCACCGTTTGATACTGAACTTTTCGGTCATTGGTGGTTTGAAGGTCCAGAGTTTTTAAGTGAACTCTTTAGAAAAATAGATAAATACTCATCTGTAATAAAAACAACAACACTTTCAAAGTATCTTGAGGAATATGATACTTACCAAGTTGCTGAACCAGCTATATCTTCTTGGGGAGATGGAGGATATTTCAAAGTTTGGTTAAATGACAAAACCGATTGGATATACCCACATCTATACACAATCGGAAAAAGGATGATTAAGATTGCAAATAAAATTGACAAACCTAAAAATGATCTGCAAAAAAGGGCTTTAAATATGCTTGCAAGAGAACTACTTCTTGCGGAAAGTTCAGATTGGGCGTTTCTTATAACAGTTGGAACCGCAATAAACTACGCAACTGAAAGAGAAAATTTTCATATTAACGCATTTAACAAACTTTACAACGAAATTTTAAATGACAATATAGACGAAAAATTTTTAACATTCCTAGAAAATAGAGACAGTATTTTTAATTTCTTAAACTATACAATTTTTAGATAGGAGGTTCATAGAATACCATGCTCACAAGAGAAGAAAGTCTTAAACTGCTTAAAGAGCATGTGCATGATGAGAATCTCATTAAACACATGCTTGCAACCGAAGCCATTATGAGAGCCCTTGCAAAAAAGTTTAACGAGGATGAGGAAAAATGGGGTATCGCAGGTTTACTGCACGACATCGATTACGAACAAACCAAGGATAACCCAGAACTTCACAGTAAAATTGGAGCAGAAATCCTAAAGAATCTTGGTTTTGAGGAAGATATAGTCCACGCTGTTCTTGCACACAATGAAAGGCACGGAGTTGAAAGAGCAAGTCTTCTTGATAAAGCCTTATGGGTAAGTGACCCCGTTACAGGTTTTATAATAGCAGTTGCCTTAGTCCGCCCAGACAAAAAATTAGCCTCAGTTGAATTAAGCTCAATGAAGAAAAAATTCAAAGAGAAAAGTTTTGCAGCTGGTGCAGATAGAGATCAGATAAAAGCATGCGAAACTGATTTAGGAATTCCACTTGGTGAATTTCTCATGCTTTCTCTTGAAGCTTTAAAAGGCATAAGCACTGATTTGGGATTATGAAGCTTAGAGAATTATATTCTATATTGAATGAAATAGCACCGTTTTTTCTTCAAGAGGAATACGATAATTCTGGTTTACAGTTTGGAGATTTGGATTCTGAAATAACAAAGATACTTTTGACTACCGATCTAACACAAGACACAGTTTTAGAAGCTAAAGAAAATAATGCTAATACAATGATTACCCATCACCCCATCATGTTTAAACCAATAAAATCAATTGAAAAAAAGAAAAAACCAGCTTTGTTTAAGGCTATTACCAACGGTATAAACATTATTAGCTTTCATACAAATTTTGATTTGGCAGAGGGTGGCCTCAATGACTACTTTTTAAAAATTCTTGGCCTTAAAAAAATTAAACCAATTGTTGAAAGTAGAGAAAAAATTTATAAAATCGTTACCTTTGTGCCCGAAGAATACGTAGATACAGTTAGAGATGCCCTATTTGAAGCAAACTGCGGGAACATAGGAAAATACGACAGATGTTCTTTCGTAAGCAAGGGTATAGGCACCTTTAGACCACTTGAAGGCAGTAATCCATTTATAGGAACACAAAACAAAGAAGAACATGTAAATGAAGTTAGGGTAGAGGTTATTGTAAAAGAAAGAGATTTAAATAAGGCACTTACTGAATTAAAAAAAGCCCATCCATACGAAGAGCCTGCAATAGATGTGTTCAGGACCATTTTTCATAAGAACTATGGAATTGGAGCAATCTCAATTCTTGATAGACCACTCAATTTAAAAGAATTTATAGAAACGTTTAAACGCCTTACATACACAAAATATGTAAGAGTAATAGGAGATATAAATAAAGAAATTAATAAGATTGCAGTATGCACAGGTGGATGTAGTTCTCTTATAGATTCTATACCAGAAGACGTTGATTTATTTATAACAGGGGATATCACTTACCATACCGCACTTACGATGTTAGAAAAAGGCATTACAACTTTAGATGTAGAACATTTTGAAACAGAAAAATTCTTTAAAGAGGCATTAAAAGAAAAACTTGACCGATACAATTTAACAATTGATGTTATTGTTTCCAAAAAAGAAAAATCACCTTTTTTACTACTTTAAACTTA
This sequence comes from Caldisericum exile, assembly GCA_020722505.1. Lineage (GTDB taxonomy): Bacteria > Caldisericota > Caldisericia > Caldisericales > Caldisericaceae > Caldisericum > Caldisericum exile_C. The sequence continues at coordinate 47,745 of DYKR01000003.1, forward strand.
TAAAGGCCCGGTTATCTGGGCCTCTATAAGTCAATCTTTTAAAAAACAACTACTTTAATTCTATTTTTGCTCCTGCTTCTTCGAACTTCTTCTTTAATTCTTCAGCGTCTTTCTTTGGAAGAGCCTCTTTAATCTTCTGTGGCTCTTTTTCTGCTGCTTCAACTAAATCCTTTGATTCTTTAAGTCCTAATCCAAGGCTTTCTCTTACCACTTTAATAACATTGATCTTCTTTTGGGCATCAAAACCAACAAGAACTACGTCAAATTCTGTTTTTTCTTCTTGTGCTGCTTGTGGAGCTGCCCCACCCATTGGCATCGCTGCCATTGGAACTGCTGCCGTTACACCAAACTTCTCTTCGAGTGCTTTCACAAGCTCTGAAAGCTCTAATACACTCATTTTTTCAATTGCTTCAATAATTTCTTCTTTTGTCATGATAACCTCCTAAAATAATTTATGCTGCTAAACTTTCTTTTTTATCTTTAATTTGGTTTAAAACAGTAACCAAATCTCTCTGTGGTTTTGAGAGCACTGTTACAAGTCTTTGAATTGGTGAATTTATAAGATAGAGTAATTTTCCAACAATAACAGGTTTTGGTGGAAGTTTCGATAGCTCAACAAGTTCTTTACCTGTAAGATACTTACCTTCAACAAAACCTCCCTTTAATTCAAAAAGTGGAGTTTCATCTCCTGATTTTGCTTCAACAAATTTTTTTGCAAGTTCAGTTGAATCGATAGAAGAAATAACAAGAGCGACATTACTTTTGAAGACATTGTCGCCAACAGAAATACCCAATTCTTTACATGCGAGCTTTAAAAGATTGTTTTTAACAACTCGATAGTATATATAGGCTTCCTCACTTTTAAAGCTTTTTCTTAGAGCAGTAATTTCATTTGCTTTAATACTCTTGAAATCTACAAACATTACATTATCACTACTAATTTTTGCAAGCTGCCCTTTAATTTCATCAAGGACTTTTCTTTTTTCCTCTCGCTTCATAAAGCCTCCTTCAAATTAAAAACCCGGTTGATTGCCAACCGGGGTAAAGAGGTAACATGCAACTTTCCTTTTAACCTCGGTTGGCAAATTTAAGGGAATTAGATCCCACCAACTGTCTTCGGTTTATTATAAAAAATAACTAAGCCTTCAATAGCTCGTTTACATTCACCTTAACTGCAGGTGACATCGTAAGCGAAAGATAAACCTTCTTAATAAACTGGCCACGAACTGAAGCAGGTCTGGATTTAACAACTGCAGAATTAAAAGCTAACAAATTTTCTTTCAATTGGTCAGCTGTAAAAGATGATTTACCAATTACCGAATGTAATACACCTGTTTTATCAACTCTAAACTCAATTTTGCCAGCCTTAAACTCCTTCACGGCATTGTAGATATCCATAGTTACAGTGCCAGATTTCGGGCTTGGCATGAGTTTTCTTGGTCCCAATATTTTAGCAATCCTACCAAGCGGTCTCATCATATCAGGGGTGGCAAGAGCAACATCAAAATCTAAAAAACCTTCTTTTTCAATTTTTTGAATTAGATCTTCCCCGCCTACATAATCGGCATTGGCTTCTTTAGCCTCTTGAGCTTTATCCGCTGTTGCAAAAACAAGCACTCTTACACTCTTGCCAGTGCCGTGAGGAAGGGTAATAACTCCTCTAATGTTTTGATCAGCTTGTTTTGGATCGACATTCAATGCATAGGTAACTTCCACAGATTCATCGAATTTTACGCTTTTTAAATTTTTCACAGTATTAATTGCTTCATCAATAGAATAAGCCTTTGCTTTATCAACTTTCTTCAATAACTCTAAATACCTTTTTCCTCTTTTCACGTAAACCTCCTTGTGGTTAACGACCTAAGTCTCCCACAAACCTTCCTATCCTTCAATTACAGTAACACCCATATTTTTTGCAGTGCCTTCTATTATACGCGCTGCTGCATCGAGATCTGTGGTGTTAAGGTCTTTAAATTTTAATTTTGCAATCTCCAATAGTTGCGATCTTTTTATAGTGCCAACTTTCTTCTTATTAGGTTCTGAAGAACCTTTCTCAATCTTAATAGCCTTTTTAATCAAAAAGGAAGCAGGCGAAGATTTAAGGACAAAATCAAAACTCTTGTCCTCATACACATTTATTATAACAGGAACAACATTACCCTCCATTGATTGCGTTGCTGCATTAAACCTCTTGCAAAAATCCATTATGTTTATTCCTTTAGGGCCTAACGCAGTGCCCACAGGAGGTGCTGGTGTTGCCTTACCTGCTTCAAGTTGAAGTTTTACAATACCTACTAATTTTTTCTTCTTTGCCATACAAACTCACCTCATACTTTCTGAATATGCTCACTTTTTAATTCGACAGGCATTTCTCTTCCAAACATCTTTAAAACAACTCTTGCAATGCCTTTGGATTCATCAATTGCTTCAACAACACCTTCCATATCTTTGAAAGGTCCTACTAAAATTTTCACCCTATCATTCACATCAAAGTGAAGTTTTTCTTTTGCTCTTTCTTCGGTTACCCTTTCTTTTACAATCTTTTCAATTTCTTCTTCAGAAATAGGAGTAGGCTTTCCTGTAGGACCTACAAAACCCAAAACGCCAGGTGTATTTCTTACAACATACCAAGATTCATCTGTTAAAATCATTTTTACAAATATATAACCAGGAAAAACTTTAACTGGTTTAATTTTTCTTTTACCTTTCTTATCGATAAAACTATAGTAATCAGAAGGCAGAAGAATTTCTAAAATCTTATCCTCTAAACCATAACCACGAATACGATTTTTTAGTTCCTCAATAACCTTCTGCTCTTTTCCAGAGTAAGTATGCACAAGGTACCAACGGGGCACCTTAACGTTTTCATCCATATTATTTCAAAATCACCTTCAAAAGTTGGGCAAAGCCAAAATCCCACACTCCAATATACACTGTCCAGAATACAAGAAAAGCAATTACAACACTAGAATCTTGGATAAGTTCTTTTCTAGTAGGCCATTTAACCTTATGCCTTAACTCAACCCATACACCTTTTAGAAAATCTTTAAAAGATGTTTTTGGAAGTTTTACTGTTGTCGGTGTAGTTGTTTTAACTGTTTTAACGCTTGCCTTATCTTTCATTTCTACTGGCAGGCCCGGAGGGAATCGAACCCCCAACCTACGGTTTTGGAGACCGTTGCTCTACCAATTGAGCTACGAGCCTATGCCTTTACCTCCTTATGCAAAGTATGTTTTTTACAAAACTTACAATACTTCTTCAACTGTAATTTTTCCTTGTTTTCTTTCTTATTTATTGTGGTTGCATAATTTCTTCTTTTACATTCTGTGCATTCAAGTAAGATAATATCTCTCATTGTTATCAAAACCCTCTCTATTCAATAACCTTTGTAATAACTCCAGCACCTACTGTTCTTCCACC
>DYKR01000019.1 GCA_020722505.1 Caldisericum exile
ACAGGTGCTTGAATCACAAGGAATTCAATAGGTGCAGATAACTGTATTTTCCAATTAAGAATATTTTAATAGGAGGAGTTAAGATGAAAATATTAGTAGCAGTATATTCAAGGAGTGGGCATACGCTAAATCTTGCTAAAAAGATAACAGATGAACTTGGCGCTGAATTAGATATAATTGTAGATAAGAAAAAAAGGAAAGGGATAATTGGCTGGTTTCTTTCTGGGAAAGATGCTGGTATGAAAAAGAAGACAGAGATAGAATTTAGCAAGAATCCGAAAGATTATGATAAGATAGTACTTGGGGCACCAGTATGGGCCGGGAGAATGACACCTGCTGTAAGAACCTATATTATACAAAATAATATAAAAGAATCTGCTTTTTTTTGTACTTTTGGTGGGGATGCAGGCAAAATAGCGGATGATTTTCAAGATATGTTATCTAAAGTGGTCGCTTATTTAGGTCTCAAAGCACGTGATGTGGAGAGAGATATTGAAAGCATAAAAGCATTCTGTAGAATAGTGAAAAATTCATAAGTCCCAACAAATAGTTTTAAAAGTATAGCCAACAATTTGTATAATCTAAAAATTTGAGAAAATTCCTGAGGTACGTGAAAAAAACTTGACATATAAAATTAAAAGTATATTTTATTATCTCTACTATTTTACCATTTATTAAGGAGTCTTTCATTATGTTTATAGAAAACATTAAGTATATCAAAGAAGCTGAAGAGAAGGCAAAAAAAATCTTATCGGATGCAGAGGAACAAGGAAAAGAGTTGGTGAAAGACGCTTCTAAAAAAGCAGATAAGATGGAGAATGAGTTTAAAGTTGAGATGGAAAAATATAGAGACGAAGAACTTGCCAAAGCTGATGATGCAGCTAAAAAAGAGGTAAAGAAAATAGAAGAGGATAATAGTAAAGAGATTTTAAATATTATCTCATCTGCAGAGAAAAAGATTGATAAATCTGTAAAATATATTTACGATTTTGTTATTTCACAATAATTTTAAAGAGTAGTTATGGCAGTATCGAAAATGTTTAAAACTAATGTACTTGCTTATAGCACTATGAAAGAGAGACTGATTGAAGAGATACATAGGGCAGGTATAATTGAAATAAGCGAAGTGGATAGAGAAAGCATTGGTGAATATATTTCTCCGGAAGAGGGAAAAGGGACATCCGATATAAATGAAAGTCTGCAGGAGATAAATAAATTAGTAGATGATTTAAGTTTTTCTACTAATTTTATATCTGCATACTTGCCAAAAAAGTATAAGAAAAAGAATAAAAACGCTTTTATTTCAGAGAAAGACGCAGTTAAACTTGCTAAAGATTTTAAATATAATATTGTTGAAAAAATCAAGAGATACAGTCATGATATTCAGCAAATCAATAGTGAAAAAGAGTCTATTAAAAGCAGGATAGAGGAACTAAATCCGTGGAAAAGTATAAAGATTGATTTTAATGAATTAAATTTTGAGAATGTTAAAGTTTTATTTTGCATAACATCCACACGAAATTTTGATAAGTTAAATTCAGAGATAGGCGAGATTGATTTTTCTACAATAAACGTTATAACAGAAACAAAAGATAATATATATTTTACGATTATATATGAAAACGAAAAAGAGAGTGAAATAAATAACATTCTTAAGAATATGCCTGTCAATCTTGTTGATTTTCAAGATGTAAAAGAGGATATTCATAAGACAATCGGAGAGTATAAATCAAAGATAAAAGAGTTAGATAAAAAATTTCTTGATATTACGGATGAATTGAAAGAATTTTCTGATGAATATTTTAATATGCTGATTGCTCTGGATTATTGGAGTATGATATATGAAAGAGAATTGATAAAGAAAAAGTTTATTTCAACAGAGAGTTCTTTTTTATTGACCGGATGGATTCGGGAAAAGGATATACCTAAGTTAAAACAGATTGAAAATAAATACAAAGAGATAGATATAAGCATAACACCTCCGGAAAAAGAAGATGTTCCACCTGTTGCTCTTGAAAATTCTGGCATAGTGCGGCCATTTGAGGTAGTAACAAAACTTTTTGGAGTTCCTGGGAAAGGGGAGCCTGACCCCACGCCGTTATTGTCACCATTTTTTGCTCTCTTTTTTGCAATCTGCTTGACTGATGCAGGATATGGTTTGATACTTATTCTGTTGGGGTTTATTATTTTGAAAAAGTCAAAAGGCAATATCGGGACAGAGCAACTTATGAAAATTCTTATAATTGGTGGTAGTATAACAGTTTTGGTTGGTGCTGTTACTGGCGGATGGTTTGGAATAGATTTTGATTCTTTGCCACCGACTTTCAAGGCTATTAAGACTTTTAGGGATAAATTAACTCTACTTGACCCACTAAAGAGTCCATTAACACTTTTTATTATAACCCTCTCATTAGGGATTTTACAGTTGCTTACTGGATTGGTTGTTAAAATAGTTTTATTATTAAAGGATAAAGAGTATTATGAAGCATTTTCATCCCCATTACCGAATTTCTTGATTTTGGGTGGAACTGTTCTTGCAGCAGTTTTAAAAAATAGTATATATTGGTTGTTCCCATTTGTTGGTGCTGTGATTATGCTCTTTTTTTCTTCAAGGAGCAAGAATATCATAATGAGGCTTGTAAAAGGCGCTTATTCTCTGTATGGAATTACAGGATTATTTGGTGATGTTATTTCATATTCACGACTCTTTGCTCTTGCTTTGTCAACAGGTGTTATAGCATTGGTTATAAATGTAATTGTTGGTATATTATATAAGATGATAATATCTGTGCCTTATATAGGTATTCCAGTTGGGATATTGTTTCTTTTCATAGGACTTATTTTTGGTCATATTTTTAATGTGTTAATAAACTCTTTAGGTGGATTTATTCACACTACCCGTCTTCAATTTGTTGAATATTTTGGAAAATTTTATGAAGGAACAGGAACAGAGTTTAAGCCATTTAAGCAGGAGTTTAAATATATTAGGTAAATTAAAGGGTTCAAGGGTTCGAGGTTTCAAGGGACAGGTATGACTGTCCCACTATGTTTTCATAATTAGAATAAAATTTTAAGGAGGATAAAATATGACAGTAGGTTTATTTATAGCAGGAATGGGTATTTTTACTGCGGTTGCTCTTGCTGGAGCAGGCTCTGCAATAGGTATTGGATTGACAGGACAGGTCGCTGCAGGAGTGATGAGTGAAGACCCAAAAAGTTTTGGTAAGTATCTTATGTTAATTGCTTTACCAGGAACGCAGGGAATCTATGGATTTGTCATAGGGTTTCTTGCAATAATGAAATTGGGAATCCTTTCGGGTAGTATTCCACCTGTTTCTATTGCAAAAGGATTGAATGTCCTTGCAGCTGGAGCACCAGTAGGATTAGCAGGACTTGTTTCCGCAGTGAATCAGGGTAAAGTATGTGCCGCTGGTATTCAAATGGCATCAAAGCAACCGGCTGATATGGGAAAAGCACTTGTTATGGGTGTTTTTGTTGAAACTTATGCGGTTTTGGGTTTTCTTACTTCGTTTTTCTTACTCTGGTTTGTTATATAGTAAGTTTAGGTTGTAAAATAAATAAATGGTAGGGTAATTTATGGCTGTTGAAGATATTGTAAAGAAGATTGTAAGTGATGCTCAAAAAAAGGCTGAAACAATAATAAATTCTTATAAAGCAGAGGCTGACAAAATTATCAAAGAGAAAACTGCTGAATTGGAAAAACGAAGGAAAGAAGAGAAAGCGAAGATAAAAAAAGAGGTTGAGTCACATAAACTGCGAGCTATTCAAATTGCTAATCTTGAAATGAGAAAGAAAATCTTAAGCGAAAAACAGAAACTGATACAGAAGGTTTTCCAGAAGGCTGAAGATAGTGTGAAAAATATGCCTGAAAAAGAGTATAAAGAGTTTATTAAGAATAAGATTATATCATTTATTGAGACCGGCAATGAAGAGATTATTGTTGGGAATCAAGATAAAAATATAATCACGAATGCTTTTGTAGAAGATTTGAACAATGAATTAAAGAATAAATTGAGAGAAAAAGCGAACCTGAAGATATCTACAGATAAAACAGAGATAGATAAGGGTTTTATTTTGAAGCACGGAAAAATCAGGGTAAACTGTTCTTTAGATTCATTTATGAAAGAAGCCAGAGAAGAGAGTGAAGAAAAAGTTGTTCAAATCTTATTCTCAAAGGATAAATAATGAAGTCTGATATTAAATTTACAAATGACACTGATTTTGCTTATGGAGTTGGACTTATTAGGGCACTTGAAACAAGAATGATATCAAAATCTACGTTTGAAAATTATTCTGATATGGCGTTGGAAAACATTTTAAAAGCAGTATCGGATTATGGTTATTCTGATGATTTGGAAGAATCTATTGAAAATGATAAAAAGAATAACTACAAACTGTTAGATAATCTTGTCGGCAGAAAAGAACGTTATAAAAATTTGATAGATATATTTTCTCTTAAGGATGATATATTTAACTTAAAAAATTTTTTAAAAAATTCTATTAGTCCGCATCAAATCTCATATTCCCCAAAATTTTCTTTTCTAGGTAATCTGTCTGAAAAAGATATATCAAATATGATTGAAAAGAATCGGTTTACAGTTTTAGATGAAGTTAATGGTGATATTGTTGGGAAATATCTATTAAGAGCAAAACAGGAAAAATCTCCTGCAATAATAGAGCATCTACTTGATAGTCTCTATTTTGCTCTTGTTATAAAAAAAGTTGAAGAGAGTGGCGTTGATTTTTTAATTTTCTATTTTAGGGAGTATATTGATTTCCTTAATTTAGAGAATATTATAAGGTTCAAGGTGCTTGACAAAGATTTTTCTTATTACAGTAACTTCTTTTTTAATGGAGGAATATATACTCTTTCTGATATATCCCAAATATATAACAAAAAAGTTGAAGATATTCTATCAAGTTTTAAGTCAAGAGATTTTTATATGATTTTTAAAGAAGGATGGGATAATTGGGAAAAGAACAAGAACTGGAATATATTTGAGAAGGGTAGGGAGGGATATTTTATAAATATTATGAAATTAACAAAAGTTCTAAGTTTTGGTGTTGAGCCACTTTTTGGTTACCTTTTTGGTAAGGAGATAGAGTATAAAAATTTACATATTGTAGTTAATAGTAAAAGAGCAAAGATAGATAGTAAAAAAATTAAGGAGAGGATAAAGGATACTTATGTCTGAAATAGGAGTAGCAGGAAATTTGAATGAAGTATTACCATTTAAGGCTGTTGGATTTGAAATTTATCCGATTGATGAGATGGTAAAAGAAGAGGCACTAAATATAATAGTTAAAGATATACTGCTTAAGAAAGGACTTAAAATATTATTTATAACTGAAGAATATTATGATGAATTCAGTGAATTTTATGAAGCCCAAAAATTTTTATATAGAGATGAATTGCCTGTTATAACTCCTATAACAAATGGTGTAGATTTTCAGGATATAGGTTTAAAGAGAGTAAAGGGTTTAATAGAGAAAGCAATAGGAGTTGATATATTTAGTAGTAAGGAGTAAGTGATAAGAAATACGATGTTAATATACAAGGAGGATATTTAGAATGGATAAAGGTAGAATAATAAAAGTAGCTGGTCCATTAGTAATAGCTGAGAATATAGAGAATGCAAAGATGTTTGATGTTGTTGAAGTTGGAGAGCAGAAACTGATTGGTGAAATTGTGGAATTAAGGGAAAATAAGGCTGCTGTGCAAGTATATGAGGAAACATCTGGGTTAGGAGTTGGTGACCCTATAGTTAGTACAGGTGCACCATTATCTGTTGAATTAGGACCTGGATTAATTGAATCTATATTTGACGGGATTCAAAGGCCATTGGATAAAATAAAAGAAGTTGCAGGAGATACAATTACACGTGGTGTTAGAGTTGATATTATTGATAGAGAAAAGAAATGGGAATTTAAAGCCGTCAAGTCTGAAGGAGACGAGATTGAAGCCGGGGATATATTGGGGGAAGTAGATGAAACAGTTTTGGTTAAACATAAGATTATGGTGCCGTATGGAATTAAGGGTAAGATAAAAAAGATAAAATCTGGTGAATTTACAGTTGAGGAGATTATTGCTGTTATAGAGGGAGAAGACGGCAAGGAATATAAACTCTCTATGCTTCAAAAATGGCCTGTTAGGCAGGGCAGGCCTTATACTGTCAAGAAACCGCCTATTATACCATTAATTACGGGGCAGAGGGTTATTGACGCATTTTTTCCTGTTGCCAAAGGTGGAACAGCCTGTGTGCCGGGTCCTTTTGGAAGTGGGAAAACAGTAATTCAGCACCAATTAGCAAAATGGGCTGATGCAGATATTATTATATATATTGGATGTGGTGAACGTGGGAATGAGATGACGGATGTATTGCAAGAGTTTCCCGAACTCAAAGACCCGCGCTCTGGTGAACCTTTGATGAAACGAACCGTATTAATAGCAAATACATCAAATATGCCGGTTGCTGCAAGAGAGGCATCAGTTTATACAGGAGTAACAATTGCGGAATATTTCAGGGATATGGGATACAGCGTTGCTGTTATGGCAGATTCAACATCAAGATGGGCAGAGGCTATGCGTGAAATGTCAGGACGTCTTGAGGAAATGCCAGGGGAAGAAGGGTATCCTGCTTATCTTAGTAGAAGAATTGCTGAATTTTATGAACGCGCAGGCAGAGTTGAGTGTTTGGGGAAAGATACACGTGAAGGAGCATTGACTATTATTGGGGCTGTATCTCCGCCTGGCGGTGATTTGTCCGACCCTGTTGTTCAAGCCACTTTAAGAGTTGTTCAGGTCTTTTGGTCGCTTGAAGATAAACTGGCATATAGACGCCATTTCCCTGCTATAAATTGGCTTACAAGTTATACTCTTTATACGGATAGTTTTGATGAGTATTATAAAAAGGAGATTGGCAGTGAATGGAAGGAGATGATTCAGAAATCAATGAGGATATTACAGGAAGAGGCAGAATTAGAGGAGATAGTTAGATTGGTAGGTTTGGATGCACTTTCACCGGACAATAGACTTATTATGGAGACAGCAAGGTCTATTCGTGAGGATTTTTTGCATCAGAATGCTTTTCATCCTGTAGATACATTTACTTCTTTTAAGAAGCAGTTTCAAATGATTGATATAATTCTTTTCTTTCACAGCAGAGCAGAGAAAGCGCTAAAAAATAAGGTGTCAGTTGGGGATATTAGTGTATTACCAATCAGGGAAGATATAGCTCAGGCAAAATTTATTGATGAAAAAGAGACAAATAAGATAGATGAGTTAAAAAAGAAGATTGATGAAGTTTTTGAAAAATTAGAAAAGGAGAGTAGCAATGGCTAAAGAATATTATACTGTTTCAGAAATAATTGGTCCTTTAATGTTGGTTGAGAATGTTGAAGGAGCCAAATACGAAGAACTTGTTGAAATAGAGTTAGCCAACGGTGAGGTTCGTAACGGACGTGTACTGGAAGTAAATTATGACAAGGCGTTGGTGCAATTATTTCAAGAACCACGGGGTCTTGATGTTGACTCTGTAAAAGTTAGATTTCTGGGGCGGGGTGTTGAAATTGGGCTTTCTCCAGATATACTTGGAAGAGTATTTGATGGACAGGGAAAACCTATTGATGATGGTCCTGAAATTATTCCAGAGATTAAGCGTGATATTAATGGTTCAGCAATCAACCCTTATGCAAGAGATTATCCTGCTGAATTTATTCAGACAGGATTCTCTACTATAGATGGCTTAAATACCCTTGTAAGAGGGCAGAAACTCCCAATTTTTTCCGGTTCTGGTTTGCCGCATAATCAGATGGCAGCGCAGATTGCTCGTCAAGCAAAAGTCTTAGGCAAGGAAGAGAGGTTTGCAGTTGTTTTTGCTGCAATGGGAATAACCTTTGGTGAAGCGAATTTTTTTATGGATGATTTTAGAAGAACTGGTGCACTTGAAAGAACGGTTCTATTTATTAATCTTGCAGATGACCCTGCAGTTGAAAGAATTGCAACTCCACGTATGGCGTTGACAGTTGCAGAATATCTCGCATTTGATATGGATATGCATGTTCTCGTTATTTTAACTGATATGACAAATTATTGTGAAGCTTTGCGAGAGGTCTCTGCTGCAAGAAAAGAGATTCCAGGAAGGCGTGGTTATCCTGGGTATCTTTATACTGATTTGTCAATGATTTATGAGCGAGCAGGCAGGATAAAAGGGAAAAAGGGGTCAATAACTCAGATACCTGTTTTAACTATGCCAGAAGATGATAAAACTCATCCGATTCCTGATTTAACCGGATATATTACAGAAGGTCAGATTGTATTTAGTCGTTCGCTGCATAGAAAAGGTATATATCCTCCGGTTGATGTTTTACAATCATTATCAAGACTAAAGGATAAAGGGATTGGCGAAGGAAAAACAAGAGAAGACCATAGTGATATTTTTAATCAACTTTTTGCAGCCTATGCAAGAGGGTTAGAGGCAAGGGAGTTACAGGTTATACTTGGTGAGGCTGCTTTAAGTGATATAGATAAAATCTATTTTAAATTTGCGGAAGAATTTGAGAATAGATATATTCAGCAAGGTGAAGATGAAGATAGGTCTATAACTTTTACTCTTGATTTAGGATGGGAATTATTATCCAAGATTCCGAGAATGGAACTGAAAAGAATCAGACCGGAATATTTGAAGAAATATTTGCCAAAATTTTTGAAAGAAGAGAAGAAGTAGAAAAAAATTTAAGAAGGAGTAACTAATGAAACTTGAAGTTTCTGCAACAAGAATGGAACTTTTGCGGCTGAAAAGACGGGTTGCTTTAGCAAGAAGGGGACATAAACTTTTAAAAGATAAACAGGATGAACTTATGAGAAAGTTTCTTGAATTGGTAGAAGAGTACAAAAAAATGCGGAAAGAGATTGATGGTAAAATTATGGCTTTTTATACTGAATATTATAGTGCAACTTCGGAATATAGTTTTGAAGAGATAAAATCATTTTTTCTTGTTAATAACCTTGAAATCAAATTAGAGACTAAAATAATGCCTGTGATGAATTTGAGATTACCAAATTTTAAAACTTCGATTGATGGAGATATTAAATGTTTTGGTGTTAAAGATGCAAATTCGTCAATAGATTTTGCAATATATAAATTGAGCGATATGGTGGATGATTTAATACGTCTTTCAGAGACTGAAAATAATGTTAAAGAGTTGGCAGAGGAGTTAGAAAAAACAAGAAGAAGGGTTAATGCCCTGGAATATATCTTAATTCCAGATTTAGAGGAAACCATAAAGTATATAAGTATGAAAATAGGGGAAGTTGAGCGTTCAAATCTTACACGACTTATGAAGGTCAAAGAAATAGTAGAAAAACATTGAAATTTTTTTTTAATTTTATATAATATAAGTGACGATACAATATAATAAGTGGAAAAGATTATTAATACCGATTATTTTACTATTTTTTGCAGTGATTGTTCATATAATAACGAGAAATAGCATTTCTGTTAAGAAATTTGTATCAATGCAATGGCTCTTTGAAAATAAGATTGAGCATAAAAAGGGAACCTACGTTGTTGTCAGGCATACTGATAATAATATTAAAGTAAGAGTGACGGGTGCAGTTGAACGGCCAGGGGTTTATAATGTAAAGGTTGGGACTACCTTGCTTGATTTATTAGCCTTTACAGGCTGTAAAGAACATGCAGATGTAAGTAACCTTGAAAAAATTATATTGGAAGATGGGAAAGATTATTATGTGCCGTATCTAAGGGTGAGATATGGTGAAAAGATTAATATTAATAAAGCAGATGTAGAGGAGTTATGTAGGATTCCCTATATTAATAAAACAATAGCGAAGTCTATCATATATTACAGGAATAAATATGATGGCTTTGATTCAATTGAGGAGATTAAAGAGGTTAATGGTATTGGTGATGCTAAATTTGATTATATAAAAAAATATTTAACAATAGGAGAATAAAGATGGAAAGTCAAAATTTAGATGATCTGAATTTCGGCAATGTGATGCAGAATGGAAGTAACGACGATTTTGAGAGTATTTTAAATGACAGCGATATTTTTTCTGATGATAGTATAGACACATTAATAGATAATGAAGCCGAGATTTCAGTTTTGGAAGGTGAGAAGTTGCCAGAAGAAGAAATAGACTCAATAATAGATGAGAATAAGAAAGAAGATGAAGTAGTGTTTAATGATGAGGTGATTGAAAAACCCGAAAAAAGTGCAAGCGGGACGGATGAAATGGCTATAGTTGAGGATACTGAAACAGAAAAAATAGTTGAGGAGAAAATTCGACAGGAGACTGAGCAATATAATAATATTAGTGATGAGCAAGAAGGGGCTACTCTCCAAGAATCTGGTCCCGGAGAAACTTCGTTTTTTGAAGAGGATGAGGATGAGTCTGTGAGTTTATCACAAGATGAATTGAGTAATATTCTGGAAGATGTTGATGCTTCTACAGAGGAGTTGTCTGCAGCACCTGAGACTGAGCCAGCGGGAATAGAAGAGGTTACTGAAAGTAGTAAAGATTCTGGAGAGGCAGTGCTTGAAAGTCTTGAAGAGGCTTCCGAAGATATGGGGACTTTAGCAGATGAACAGATTGGTGGTATAACAGAAGATGTCCCTGAAGGTGTTGAAGATTTGACGCCTGAAAGTTTAGGGGAGCCTGTTACTGAAAGCACAGAGGCAGAAGAATCTGCAGCAATATTAGGGGATGCAGAGGGAGAGCCATTGGGTGAAATATCAGGAGAAGAGATAGATGTATTAGGTGCTGAGAGTGCAGAGGCAGAAGA
>DYKR01000020.1 GCA_020722505.1 Caldisericum exile
TAGAGTTTACACTGAGCGAAGCGAACGTGCTCAGGATGACGTTATGGTGTCATTCTGCAATCCACTTTGCATAAGCAAGCGCTTTTTTCGGGACGAGGGTTCTGTGTAACGTCTCTTTTATATCAAATTAGCCATTAGGATTTTATAAAATGTATTTATAATATATAAAACAAAAATAAAATTTTAAAGGAGGTTTATGTGGGTAGAAAACTTGATGCAACACAAGCGCTTATAGAGGCAGAAAGATGTCTATACTGTTATGATGCCCCATGTGAGAAGGCATGTCCTGCGCATGTTCCCATACCTGAATTTATACAGTCTATAAGAACGGGTAATCTAAAAGGCTCTATGGAACTCATAACCTTTGCCAATCCTTCAATTGGAGTTTGTGGTGAAGTGTGTCCAGAGGAACAATTCTGTCAGTCAGCTTGCATAAGAGCGGCAATTGACTATCCTATTAAAATAAGAGAACTCCATAAATTTGTAACCGATAACGTAAAACTCACCGATCTTGAGCTTGATCTTCCACCTCTTAATGGTAAAAAAGTTGCAATCATCGGAGGAGGTCCAGCAGGGCTTGCTTGTGCAAGAGAACTTAGGAGATTTGGTGTAAAACCGGTAATTTTTGAAAAGAAAGAACTTGGTGGAATTCCTGCACAGGAGATTTCAAAAGAGCGATTGCCTGATAATGTTGTTAGAGAAGGAGCAAAACAAATTTTAACTCTATTTGGAGCAGAAGTAAAAGATAAAAAGATGTTAGACCTCAAAGAACTTTTGGGCGAATTTGATGCGATTTTTGTTGCAACGGGGCTTACAGAAGAACTTGAATTAGATATTAAGGGCGTGAATTTACAGAATGTCCATACGGCAAGAAAATTACTTAAAACTATAAAATCTGGATTAGAGACCAACGTTGGTAAAAGAGTAGGTGTTATAGGTGGAGGTAACGTTGCAGTTGAAGTTGCAGCCGCTCTAAAGCGAGAAGACCCATCAAGAGACGTTGAAGTTGTTTACCGTAGGGGATTAAAAGAACTCAAAGCTTTTAAAGACGAGATTGACGAAGCCCTTGAATTAGGTGTTGGTTTCCAATTCCTTGCAATTCCTATGGAAATTAAAGGAGAAAATTCTGTTGAAGGACTCGTTGTAAGAAGGGCACGTCTTGGAGCACCTGACGAGAGTGGCAGAAGAGTTTTTGAAGAAGTAGAGGGATCTGATTTCTTTATACCATACACAGATATTGTGATTGCTATAGGACAAAAGGCACAAGAGATCTTCCCCGAACTAAAGAAAACTCAGAACGGTTTAATTGAAGTTAACGAAAATCTTGAAACTTCAGTAAAAGGTGTTTTTGCAGGTGGAGATATTGTTCGAGGTGCAAACACAATTGTAGAATCCGTTTCCGATGGGAAGAAAGCTGCAAGTGCAATATTACAATACTTACAAGGAGGAAAAAATGTTTAAGAAGGTAGATCTTTCAATAGATTTCTTAGGGATTCATCTTGATTCACCGTTTGTGCTTTCTGCAGCGCCTCCAACAGATGAACTTGAAATGGCTGAACGTGGTCTTGAAGAAGGGTGGGCAGGTGTAATACTCAAAACTACCTCTGTTGAGGGAAACCCTGTAGAACTTAAAAACCCCATGATGTCTTCTTTTGGACCGATGAGTAGAAAAGTCGTTGGTCTTGGTAATATTGACCTTATTTCCCACCACCATATTGATGTTGTAAGTAGTAGAGTTGAATACCTAAAGAAAAAGTTTCCACATAAGATGATAGCAGTCTCTATTATGGGCGCTTCAAAAGAAGATTGGCAGAACCTCGTCTACAGATTAAAAAAAGCAGGAGCCGATCTTATCGAATGCTCTTTTAGTTGTCCTCAGGGCAGTATGGGAGAAGAGCCAGGCAAAATGCTTGCTCAAAGCGTTGAAGCAACAGAGAAGGTAACACGTTGGGTAAAAGAAGCTGCCGATACTACGCCTGTTCTCATTAAAATTACTCCTCAGGTAACAGACATCGTTGAGGTGGCTAAAGCCGTTAAAAGAGGTGGGGCAGATGGTATCACTGCCTCAAATACAATACCATCACTTCTTGGAGTTGATATCTACACTTTTGAACCGTATCCTTCCCTTTTTGGTAATGGTGCATATTCAGGACTTTCTGGGCCTGCTATTAAGCCTCTTACCCTTAGAACAATTGCAGAGATTGCTAAAAACGTGGATATCGTGATTTCTGGAAATGGTGGTGCCTTCAATTGGAGAGATGCTGTTGAATTTATGGCGGTTGGTGCATCTAACGTGCAATTCTGCACGCTTCCCATGCATTATGGATTCCGTTCTATTAGGGATCTAAAAAGCGGCCTTGAACACTATCTAAAAGAGATGGGCTTTAAGAGTCCTTCTGAAATAGTAGGGAGAGCCCTTAAAAACATTAAGAACCAAGAAGACCTCGTTAACCCGAAGACTCGCTCCGATATAGACCTTGATAGATGTATTGGATGCGGGCTTTGTTATGCTGCCTGTAATGATGGTGGTCATATGGCAATTAGTTTTGACTCTAAAACAAGAAAACCATCAGTTAATGAAGACAAGTGCACTGGTTGTGCAATGTGTATGCAAGTTTGCCCAGTTGATGCAATAAAGATGAAAGAGGTTTTAGATAACAATGTATACTATTTTACCGAGAGGAGGTAAAAATACTTGAAAGAGGTTGAAATCCATTTCACATTGAACGGTAAAGAGTATAACCTTACCGTCCCTGCAAATCTTACCTTACTTCAAATAATTAGAGCAAGAATTGGTCTTACAGGCACAAAGAGAGGTTGTGGGAAAGGTGAATGTGGTGCCTGCACTGTGATTTTTAACGGAAGAAGTGTCAGCTCTTGCCTAGTACTTGCCCCAAAAGTTGATGGAAGTGAAGTTCTTACAGTTGAAGGTATTGGCACCTTTGATCACCCACATCCAATACAAGAGGCATTTGTTGAAGAAGGTGCTGTCCAGTGTGGTTTCTGCACGCCAGGTTTTGTGGTGTCTTCTTACTATTTACTGAGTAAAAATCCACATCCGAGTGAAGAAGAGATTAGAGAAGGTCTATCTGGAAATTTGTGTCGATGCACAGGTTATATTAAGATCATTAATGCTGTGAAAAAGGCATCGGAAAAACTAAATGGATAATAAAATTTCGGGTGTATTACTTTCTGCTGGAAAATCAGAGCGCATGGGTGAGATGAAAGCCCTTCTCCCTCTTCAAGATAAATTAGTTATTGAAAAGTTGATAAGCGAATACTTGTCTTCCAATATTGATGAACTTATTGTGGTTGTTGGCTATAACGGAGAGAAACTTGAAAGTATCATTGAGAGCCTATTTACTTCTGAAAAACTCCGTATTGTCTATAACAAAGATTACGAGTTAGGCATGTTTGCTTCAGTTGTAAAAGGTGTTGAAGAAGCAAAGTATAGTAATGTCCTATTGGGGTTGGTTGATCAGCCACTTATTACAAAAAACATTATCAATAGGATTATAGATAAATTTGATTTTGAGCATATAGTGATACCTTCCTACAACAAAAAAGGCGGTCATCCAGTTGTATTCCCAGATTTTGTTAAAAACGAAATCTTAACCAAATCTTCCAATACTTTGAAAGAAGTTTTTGATAAATTTAAAGATAAAACTATCTATTTGGAAAATGGGATGGAAGTTGTCCTTGATATGGATACCAAAGAAGATTACGAGAAAATTTTGGAATATCTAAGGGGGAGTTCATGATAAGTATTTATGAAAAAATGGCTGAACTTGTAAAAAGTGGTGTTGATTTTGTATTTGTTGTAGTTGTAAATGCAGAATCATCCACTGCTTCAAAAAAGGGGTTTAAAATGGTTGTCCTTAAAGATGGCATAATTTTTGGCACAGTTGGTGGCGGCACCCTTGAAAAAGATGCTATTGATATTGCAAAAGGACTTTTCAATACAAAAGGGACTTATTATAAAAGATACGTTTTAAAAGAAGGAGATCCACTCTCTTTAGGGATGGTGTGTGGCGGGGAGGCAGAGTTGTATTTTGAGTATGTGGGCAGTAAAAAACAGATGGTGATTTTTGGAGCAGGTCATTTGGGTAGGGCAATCTATCAAGTTGCAAAAATTTCAAATGATTACGAATTCATTGTGGTTGATGAGAGAAGCGAATTTGCAGATAAAGAGTTTTTTAAAGATGCGAATATCTTTTCGGGTGAAGGTGTGTATAAAAAAGTTTCTGACTTACCCATTAAGGATGGTGCAGAAGTAATCATCGTAACTCCTGGTGGAGAAAATGATCCTTACATACTTAAAGGCCTTTTTGACAAAGGAATACACTACCCTTACATTGGTATGATTGGAAGTTTAAATAGAAGAAACAAATGTTTTGAAAAGGCAACGGAGTTAGGGGTTAAAAAAGAATTCCTTGATTCAATATACGCACCCGTCGGTATTGCCATAAATAGTGAAACTCCTTTTGAGATAGCAATTGCGATACTTGCAGAGATTATTGCGGTAAAAAAAGGTAAAATTAAAGATATTTTGACGGAGAGGAGTGCACATGAAAGAGATTGATTACTTTTTCCCTAAGACGCTTGAAGAAGCGCTACAAATTTTAAATGAAAATAAAGGTTCAATGAGAGTTATTGCAGGTGGCACAGACCTTGTTGTCCGTCTAAAGCAAGGCCAGGTTAAAGAAGATAGACTACTCGATATTTCCCGTATTGATGCGTTAAAAGGTATAGAGGATAGAGGTGAAAAAATCTACATAGGTGCAACAACAACGCATACAGAAATTCTTGAGCATCCTTTAATTAAAACTTCAGTGCCAATTCTGCACGATGCAATAAAATCAATTGCATCTCTTCAAATAAGGAATATTGCAACAATTGGTGGTAATGTTGCAAATGCTTCACCTGCTGGTGATTCAATACCTGCTTTATTTGTGCTCAACGGTTTTGTATTTACTAAAAGCATAGAGGAAGAAAGAAAAATACCCATAGAAGAGTTCTTCTTAGGCCCTTCAAAAACTTCTCTAAAGGAAAATGAAATTTTAGTTGGTATTGAAATAACAAAAATGCAAGATGACGAAGTTGGTTTCTTTAGAAAAGTAGGGCAGAGGAAAGGAACTGCAATTTCTGTTGTAAATGGAGCAGTGAGGCTAAAAAAGGATAGTAAACCTAACAGGTTCTCAAAAGCTTTTGTTTCGTTAGGTGCTGTTGCCCCTACAGTTGTGAGAGCAAAAATTGTTGAAAATGCCTTAGAAAGTGAAGAAATTGATTCATTGGATAAAATTATGTACATTTCAGGACTTGTTTTTAGAGAAGTTTCACCCATTAGTGATGTAAGAGGCTCTCTTGAGTATAGAAGAGATGTATCAATAAACATCATTTATGAAGGACTTGCGGATTTGTTTTTAAATGGATTTAGGAGGTCGTAATGGAAGAGGCAAAATACAAATACATCGGGCGCTCAGTTCCACGTATTGATGCACTTGAAAAGGCGACTGGTAAGATAAAGTACATGTCTGACCTATCTTTACCAAATATGCTTTTTGGAAAAATCCTCAGAGCAAAATATCCACATGCAAAAATCCTTAGGATAGATACAAGTAAGGCAGAGGCTCTTCCTGGTGTTGTTACTGTAATTACCCATAAGGATGTTCCCGGGCTAAATGGCTTTGGTATTGTTGTTCCCGATATGCCAGTTCTCTGTAAAGATAAGGTGCGCTACATTGGAGATGCAGTTGCAGCAGTTGCAGCAGAAACCGAAACAATTGCAGAAAAGGCACTCTCCCTTATTGAGGTTGATTACGAACCCCTTCCAATTGTTGATGATCCAGAAGAGGCAATGAAAGAAGATGCTCCAAAAATCCATGAAGAAGGGAACATCCACCTTCATACAGAGATTAAAAGGGGAGATGTTGAAAAGGCGTTCAAAGAGGCTGACTTAATAATAGAAGAAACATTCTTTACAGGGAGGCAAGATCACACACCTCTTGAAACAGAAGGAGGAGTTGCCTTTGTTGATGAAGAAGGGAATTTAAATGTATATGTTGGCTCTCAATATCCACAGAGAGACCAACTCCAGCTTGCCCGTTGTTTGAATTGGAACCCAAAGAAGATAAGAGTTGTTTCTTATCCTGTGGGTGGTGCCTTTGGAAGAAAAGACGAACTCTCAATTCAGCCGATACTTGCCCTTCTTGCGATAAAAGCAAAAAGAGCTGTGAAAATTACTCTTTCAAGAGAAGAATCAATGATTGCCTACTGGAAAAGACATCCTTTCAAAATGCACTATAAGGTTGCCTTTAAGAATGATGGAACTCTTCTTGGTGTCGATGCCTACCTTGTGGAAGATAAAGGTGCCTACTCCTCTTTGGGAGGTCCTGTCCTTAACCTTGCAGTTGAGCATGCCTGTGGACCTTACAGGGTAGATAACGTGCATGTTGATGGCTATGCAGTTTTTACAAATAATGGAATTGCTGGTGCCTTTAGAGGTTTTGGTGCACCGCAAACGGCCTTTGCAATTGAAACTATTATGGATATTGCATCACGTAAACTCAACATTGACCCAATTGATTTAAGGAAGAAAAGCGCCCTCCGTAAAGGTGATAAAACCTCTATTGGGAATGTTTTATCAACAAGTGTTGGCACTGAACTTGTATTGGATGGTATTAGGGAATCGAACATATGGAAGAATAGGGAAGAACTAAGGAAGATTAGCACAAAACCATGGCTTAAGCGAGGTGTAGGGGTTGCTCTCACATACCAGGGGACTGGTCTAGGTGTTGGGATACCCGATTACGGTGGAGCAATTTTAAGTATGAACGAGGATGGCAGTTTTAGTGTAAGAGTTGGGACTGTGGATTACGGACAGGGAATTGGCACATCCTATGCACAGATAGTTGCTGAGGCAATGAACATCCCAATTGAAAAGGTAAAAGTTGTGCTTGGTGATTCTTTTCTTACGGCAGACTCAGGCCCTACAAGTGCATCACGCGGTGTTTATACGGGAGGAAAAGCAGCTCTTATTGCTTCAGAAAAAATGAAAAAAACTCTCAAGGAGAAAGTTTCAAAACTCTTTAAAACCGATGAAGATAATGTTGAATTTGGTTTTGGCTATGTTTATGATAAAGTTTCAGGTAATAAAGTCACCTATGAAGAGTTAGCAAAAAACTTTAAAGAAGAAGGTAAACTACCAGAAGAAGAAGGATATTTCCTTGTGCCTACAGCAGAAATAAAAATTGAAAATGCCTTTGGTTTGCCACACCATATCTTTGCTTTTTCTGCCCATACTGCTTACGTTGAAGTAAATACCCTTACAGGAGAAGTTTCTGTTTTAGAGGGTGCGGAAGCAGTTGATGGTGGTATCGTTGTGAATAGACAGGGGTTTGAAGCACAAGTAGAAGGTGGTTTTGTTATGGGAATGGGTTATGGTTTAACGGAACATTTGGCTATTGAAAATGGCATTGTGAAAAATCCAAATTTCTCAACATACATCATCCCTTCGATAAAAGATGTTCCAAAAAGAATTGAAACTATTCCAGTTATCAACCCCGAGGATACAGGTCCTTATAAAGCAAAAGGGATTGCAGAGACAGTTATGGTAGCAACTGCTCCTGCAATTACCAATGCTATTTATGATGCAACAGGTGCTCGGATTTTCTCAATTCCTGCAACTCCAAGTGTTGTTTACTTTGCAATAAAGGAGGCTGAAAGTGAAGAAAACTTTGATTAAAAATATACATACCCTTGCAACCTTTGACAATGGTAAGGAAATCAAAAACGCCTACATAAAAATTGAAGATAACATCATCAAAGAAATTGGCTCAGGAGAGGTTGAAAGTAGTGGTTTTGATGTTGTAATTGATGCAAAAGATATGGTTATACTCCCTGGTTTTGTAAATACACATCATCACTTTTACCAATCTCTTTTTAGAGCAGTTCCTCAAGTGCAAGATGCAAAACTCTTTGATTGGCTTGTTTTTCTCTACGAGAAATGGAAAAATATTGATGAAGAGGCCGTTTATGTATCTACAATTGTTGCAGTTATGGAGATGATGAAATCTGGCGTTACAACAACAACGGACCATTTGTATCTATTTCCAAAAGGGCATCCTTACCTTTTTGATAGTGAAATAGAAGGTGCAAAACTTACAGGAGTAAGATTCTACGGGACACGAGGGAGTATGTCTCTTTCAAAAAAGGACGGTGGTTTACCCCCTGATTCTGTTGTGCAAACAGATGAAGAAATTCTCAAAGATTACGAAAGGGTCATAAATCTCTACCACGACCCAAAGCCCTTTTCTATGACAAGGGTTGCTCTTGCACCATGTTCTCCTTTTTCTGTAACTAAAGAACTAATGATACAAACAAGAGAATTTGCAAATAGGCATAATTTACTTCTCCATACCCATCTTGCCGAAACTAAGGACGAAGATATCTACTGTCTTGAAAAATTTGGTAAAAGGCCTGTTGATTACATGGAAGAGCTTGGTTGGTTAAATGAAAATGTTTGGTTTGCCCATCTTGTCCATCTAACCGATGAAGATATAAAAAAGTTGTCGGATAACAATGTTGGTATGGCACATTGCCCCACTTCTAACATGCGCCTTGGCTCTGGTATTGCGCCTCTCTATAAGATGAAAAATACAAATATGCGTATTGGCATTGCTGTGGATGGAAGTTCTTCAAACGATACAGGGAATTTTCTTTTAGAGATAAGAAATGCCATGCTTCTTCAAAGGGTTGCATACGGAGAAAGTGCTCTAACTGCAAGAGAGGCGTTGAGTATTGCAACAACAGGTGGAGCAAAAGTGCTTAGGTTGGAAAATGAAATTGGCTCTATTACGGTGGGTAAGGCAGCCGATTTAATAGGCTTTAAATTAGAAGATAGACTTGAGTTTGCAGGTGGTTTATCCGACCCTGTTGCCTGTTTAGTTTTTTGCGATGCAAAACAGGTTGATTTCTCAATGATAAATGGAGAAGTTGTAATTGAAGATGGGCATTTTGTCCATATAGATGAAGAAAAGTATATTGCAAAGCAAAACGAAATTTCCAAAAAACTACTTTCTTAGGTTCTTAAATTGGGAAGAGTTCCCTAAATTCGAGGAGGCAAAGCCTCCTCTATAATCCTTTTTTTGTCATTCTTTTAATACTTGAGATGGTTTATTTTCCTTTCCTCTGTCACTCTATCCTCTTTTCTTAAGTAGTTGCTAAGCCCCGCCGTCATTCTGACGAGCAAACGTTGTGAGCGAGGAAGAATCTTAAATTCGAGGGGGAGGAATAATCCCCCTCGATACTCCCCCTCAAATATGAGATCCTTCGCTATCGCTCAGGATGACAAGGAAAAAGTAAACATGATGATAAGAAATGGAAAACAGAATCA
>DYKR01000021.1 GCA_020722505.1 Caldisericum exile
AAAAAGTAAACATGATGATAAGAAATGGAAAACAGAATCATGTGACAGGTGTCATCGTTCCTCAGGATGACAAGGAAGGAGCGTTTTTCCTTTCGAGTTTAAATCAAGATAAGGAACAAAAACGCGATAAAATTCAAGACACAAATAATGGAAAATTACTCTCAAATAAAGGCATTGTGTATTTTTTAATAACATCCGCCAAAAAAGTTTTACGATGCCAGTATTAATTTTTACGAAAACTTTCAGTATAATGTTTCCATGGAAATAAAACAAATCGATACAAATTTCTTTATAAGTGATGCAACAAACATTGGAATAGTTGAAACAAAAAACGGTTTTGCAATTATCGATGCTGGAATTGATAAAGATAAAGGCAAAAAGATTAAAAAAATTATTGAAGAAAAAGGCATTAAACCCACTTATTTAATTCTTACCCATCACCATGCAGATCACACAGGAGGCGCACGCTTCTTAAAAGAATACTTTAATCTAAAGGTTATTTCAAGTAAGATTGAAAAAGTATTTATCGAAAACCCAATACTTGAGCCGATTTACCTTTCTTTGGGTGCAAACCCTAAGAAAACATTCTTATCAAAGTGGATCAAGGCAGAGGAAGTTTCTGTTGATTTTGACGAATTTTCTTTAGAAATCCCCAAAGATATTCAATTACTCGATTTAAGTGGCCATTCAATAGGAATGCTTGGCGTAAAAGCGAAAAATTTTATTTACGCTTCTGATAGCTTCTTCTCAAAAGAAATTCTTGATAAATACATAATCCCCTACTTTCACAATTTTGATAAATTCTTAGAAAAACTCGAATTTTTAAAAAATTTGGATTTTGATTACATTCTCCCATCACACGGAAACCTACTTACCAAAATGGAGAGTATCGATGTAATTAACTACAACATAAAAAGATTAAACGAAATAAGAGAAAATGTGTTAGATATCCTAAAAGAGCCAAAAACGGTATGTGAAATCCTAAAAGACCTAAACTTACCCATGCACGATGAGGTAGTGTATACCCTCATTGAAAGTTCCATTATTGCTTTACTTCAAAGCCTTGAATCACAAAATCTTGTTAAAACAGAAGTTAAAGAAAGCACACTACTTTACCAAAAAACAAATTAGCCCCCTTGCAAGAAGGAGGCTAACACATTTAACTTTTTCTTATACTATTTTATGATTTCGTATGAAGACGTAATTTCGGCTGCTTTCGAAAGCATTGCCTGAGCAGAACAATACTTTGTTTTTGAGAGTTCAATTGCTGTAACAAATTTATCTTCAGGCACATCTCCGTAGATGATATACTTAATATGGATTTTTGTGTAAACCTTTGGGTGTTGCTCAGCTCTTTCTGCTTCTATCTCAATTCTAAAATCTCGGTAATTTACTTTCATTTTATCGAGGATAGAGATAACATCCATCCCAGTGCAACCTGCAAGTCCCATCAAAAAGACTTCCATTGGTCTTGCTGCTGCAAGATGCCCATTAAATTTTTCTTCTCCATCCATTACAACCCAATGGTTTGAATTTGCCCTAGCAATCATTGTTAAGCCGTAAGCTTGCTTTAATTCGACTTTTGTTATATCACCCATCTAAACCTCCCATTACTTATATTTCTTTATTAGCCCTACTTTTTCGTTAAACTCTCTTATGTATTCATCCCACTTTTTGTAGGATTCAAACTTTTCAATAAAGTAATTTTCGTTATACCACTGTTCGTTTAACTCTTCAACAGTTTTACCTTGCTGCTCAACCCAAGTAAAGTATTTAAGATTATGCATCCTCTTTTTATCGTAATAGGTCATCTCTATCATCCAGTCTGTTGAGGTAGCCATTAGATATCTTTCAAAATCTACTGCTGCGTTTACTTCAGAATAATCTCCATACTGTTCTCTTAATTCTTGAATTCTTGATTGATATAACTCCATTGAATCGGTTGCAACGGTGAAAATAACATCATGCTCTGTCATTTCATAGTATTTTGCCATTTTAATTGCACCTACAATATTCGCAATCGAGGATATACCAAACAAATCAAGTTTATCAACAATTTCTTCATCAACAAACCTCTTAAGGAATTCTCTACCTTTGGATTCATTAAAGAGCCTTAGTATATGCATTGTGAATTCATCATCAATGTCTACAACCATATCAAGATTTTTCACATCGATGACCCAAGGGACGTGTTTATCTCCAATTCCTTCAATTCTATGACCACCAAAACCGTTGTAAAGAAGTGTTGGGCATTGTAAAGCCTCTCCTGCACCAACTTTTATCTTTGGGAACTTATTTCTTAAGTAGTTTGCGCTTCCAAGTGTTCCACCTGAGCCTTGAGTAAGGAAGATTGCGGTTAGTTTATCCCCCTCTTTTTTGTTATTTTCAAAAACTTCTTCCATTGCAGGGCCTGTTACAGCATAATGCCATACAGGATTACCAAACTCTTCGAACTGGTTTAATACCACAACTTCATCTGGGTATTTTGACTTAAGCTCCTTTGTTTTATCAAATACTTCTTTTACGTTACTTTCAACTCCAGGAGTTGCATAGATCTCTGCACCAATACTTTTCAACCATTCAAATCTTTCTCTTGACATGCCTTCAGGAAGCACTGCAATTGCTTTACAATCAAGTAAGGCGGAGTTAAAAGCACCACCTCTACAATAATTACCAGTTGACGGCCACAAAGCCTTCTGTCTTGTAGGGTCAAATTTACCTCTTACAAGTTTTTCAACAAGTGGTCCAAAGGTTGCACCAACTTTATGAGAACCCGTTGGGAAAAACTTTCCAAAGAGAATAAAAATCCTTGCCTTTACTCCTGTTAACTCTTTTGGAAGTTCAATATAATTTACACCATTAAAGCCACCGCCAAATTTAGTAGGTTCATTTTTCCAAGTAATTCTAAAGAGATTTCTAGGGTGAACATCCCACAAACCAATTTCTTTAAGTTCATCTTTAATGCCCTGTGGGATTTTCTCTGGGTTTCTCATCTCTTCGTAAGTAGGAATAATAATGTTTTTTTCTCTTGCTCTTTCAATCGTTCTTTCAAGGACTTTCTCATCTACAACAAGCTCATCCATACGCATCCTCCCTAAGTAATTCACTTATTTTTGCAACTCTTACTTTCTTTCTCATATTATATGAAACAACCTCAAAATCAAAAATACTATTTAATAGATTAACGCCATTGTCAAGGAACATATTAAAATGCTTTATGGAATGCGCATCGGAGCCAAGGACAATTTCTTTACCACCAAGTGCTGCGTATAACTCAATAATACCTCTTGACGGATACGGTTCAAAAAAACCTTGCCTAAAAGAGGAAGTGTTAATTTCAATAATCATCCCCCTATCTATAACTTTCTTTAAGATTTCTTTTATAATCGGTTCATATTTAGAAACTTTAAATTCACCGTAAAAATCTTTTCCATATCTTTTAATAACATCAAAATGCCCCACAATATCAAAAGAGCCAACCTCAATAATCTTCAAAAGTTCTTCAAAGTAAATCATATAGGCAGTGTATTCGTCCTTATCTTTAAAGTAATCTACTCCATGCGGTCCAGAAATGGTATAACCCATGAGCCTATGCACTGAGCCAATTAAGTAATCATAAGGTTTATTTTGCATTTCCTCTTCAATAACAGTATTAAGAAAACTCTGATAAGTTATCTCACTTCCAAAGAGGATTTCTAATTTTGATCCATACTCTTCTTTTAACCTGCAGTAATTTTCATATGCTAATCCAAAATTAAAATATCCGTAATCTTTGTCAGCTGGATCTAAATCGATATGGTCAGAAAAACCTAAAACCCTTAAGCCTCTTTCCAAAGCTAAATTAACGTAATTAATAGGCTCTTCTTTAGAGTCTTTAGAGTATTTTGTATGCACATGCAAGTCTTCAATAATTTTCATACTTTAACTTTATATTTTACACATTACCGCCATTATTGAAAAATTTTTCGTTAATTTCCTCTACCTTTTTTTCTCCAAAATTTTCAATAATAAGAGTTCTAAGCTTTACAAAAAGCCGATCTTTTCTACTTATAAAAGTTGTTCTTGGAATGCCTAAAATTCGAGAGCAGACCAAAGGGTTTAGGCTTCTTCTATACCTCAAAACCCAAAAGACATCTTTTTCTTTTTTATTTAGAAAGGGTTCAACTGCATCAAAAATTTCTCTTATCTCTTCGTTAACCTTCTCCATCTATCTCCTCCAGTGATACTTCATGAGTCCTTATAGATAACTCCTTTTTCACTGTTTCATAAATTTTTCTGTTGATAATCTTCTTTACAACTATCTTTAATTCATCTTTTCTTAGATGCCTGTAATGAGATAAAGATTTAAGCAAGGCAAGCATACCATCTTGGTATAGGTCTTCACTTTGAAGGTTAAATCTTTTACCATAGTAAAGTGAAAGTTTTTTAACAATTGGCTCTAACTCATCTATTATTTCATTCACACTTACCTCCTAATTAACTATAGTTTACATATTATACTATAGTTAACTCGTCGAAAATTTTCAAAAAACTGGTAAAATGCTTTAGGAGGTTGATAGTATGGAAAAATTTATTGAAGAAAATTTTGAACTTCTTGTAAAAATTACTCAAGAAATTATTCAAACCCCAAGTGTGGAGGGTAAAAGTGAGTTAGATGCACCTTTTGGAAGAGAAGTAAAGAAAGCCTTGGATTATGCTCTTAAAAAATCAGAAGAGTTGGGTTTTAGGGTAAAGAACTTTGATAACATGGTAGGTTATGCAGAATTTGGTGAAGGTAATGAGGTGATAAGTGTGCTTGGGCATCTCGATGTTGTTCCCGAAGGAAACGGCTGGATTTACCCTCCTTTTGGCGGAGAAATCCACGATGGGAAAATCTATGGAAGAGGCGCAATTGATGATAAAGGACCAACAATGGCAAGTCTGTTTGCTCTGTATGCGATAAAAGAGACAAAACAACCCATTTCAAAAAGAGTAAGAATTGTTTTTGGCACAAACGAAGAGACTGGTTGGAAATGCATGGAGCACTTTAGGAAAGTCTCAAAAGATCCTCTTGTGGGGTTTGCTCCAGATGCAGAATTTCCACTTATAAATAGAGAAAAGGGTATTTTAAATATAACTTTAAGAAGAGACTTTGAGAATAAAAATAACAACGTCTATATAAGAGGTGGCTTCCGCCCAAATATGGTGCCAGACTATGCAGAAGCAGTATTTAATAAAGATGTAAAAAACATAAAAATTCAGGACGGCATTGATTTTGTTGGAAATAAAGTTATTGCACATGGTAAATCGGCACACGGTTCACTTCCAGAGCAGGGAGTAAACGCAATTGTAAAATTATCCGAGGCTATTGTAGATAGTATAGAGGAGAAAGAAGTTAAAGACGTTATCAATTTCATCTTGGATAAAGTGTCTTACAGTGTATATGGTGAAAAAATGGGGATTGATTTCTCTGATGAATTATCTGGGAAGCTTACGATGAACCTTGGAGTAATTGAAATAAGTGAAAGTTATGCAACTTTAACCTTCAATATAAGATACCCCATTACAGATAAAAAAGAGCGTATTGTAGAAGGCTTCGAAAAGGCAGGGGCACCATACGGCTTAAAAGTGCATGAATTTCACAACCAAAACTCACTTTATGTAAAAGAAGATAATCCACTTGTGCAAACTCTTTTAAAAGTTTACGAAGAAACAACCGGAAGAAAACCTTACACACTTGCAATTGGTGGAGGCACCTATGCAAGAGCAATGGACCTGGGAGTTGCCTTTGGTCCTATGTTTGAAGAAATGGAAAAGGTAGAACACATGGCAAACGAGTATATTGAATTAGAACATCTTAAGAAAGTTGCAAAAATATACGCCAAAGCAATTTATGAACTTGCAAAATAAATTTATCCTTGAGGTTGAAAACTTTTCTCTTGAAAAAACGCTTAACTGCGGACAGACCTTCAGATTTTTTAAAAATGAAGAACATTACATATATCCGTATAAAGATAGTGTTCTAAAACTAAAACAGAAAAAGGAAAGTCTTCTTGAAGTAGAAGTATATGGAGAAGATCTATCTAAAGATGAGATTAAAGAAATTTTCGGACTTAACCATGATGTGAGAAAGATAAATGAAAAAATCCTTCGTATTGCACCAAATTTAGAAGAGCCGCTACTTTTATCGAGTGGAATTAGAATAATGAAAATGCAACCATATGAAGCAACCATTTCTTTTATATTTTCTATTCAATCGCAAATTCCTGTAATACAAAAAAGATTGAATAAACTATCAGCAATTGTGGGCAGAAAAATTACAATTGATGGCATTGATTATTATCTTTTCCCAAAGTTTGAAGATTTGCTTACATTAACTTACAAGGATATAAAAAGCCTTAATCTTGGTTTTAGAGAAAAGTTTTTCCTCAATCTCATAAAAAATTACAGAAGCAGTGATTTTGAAATGTTAAAAGGCAAAACATACGAAGAAAAAAAGAAGTTTTTGATGTCTATTTTGGGTGTAGGAGAAAAGGTTTCTGAGTGTATCCTTCTTTTTGGATACGGTGAGTTAAGTGCCTTCCCTGTAGATACGTGGATTATAAAGGGTTTGAAGAGATTTTTTAACGTTGAAGGTTCGACTAAAAAACTTACCGAATTTGGGCACAAAAAATTTGACAGTGTTTCAGGCTATGCACAGCAGTACATCTATTATTTTATGAGGAATTTTTTGGGCAGTTGAAAATATTCTGTATTGTAGTAAAATATAATTGGAACTCTACAGGGTGCGTGTTAAACTTAGCGGATTGGGGCCAACACAAGAAACTTGGGAGTGGATGCATTGCAAGGTTGAAGTCTTCGGACTTCCCAAAAAAATGCTTAAGCTCCCACCTGTCCTTCGGGACTCCAGAATCTGCTAAGTCACGGCCTTTGTGGGGTTCCTTACTTAAGGAGGCAGAATGGCTCTTACAATTGCAGTTTGGATAATCGCAATAAGTTTATTGGTATCCATATTTGCTATTATTGTATTTTTATTTAACATGCAAAGGGATTTAACAAAAACTTTAACTCAAGTTGATATTACGCTAAAAGAGTTACAAAAAAATGTAAATGTGCTTTCAGAGGAGTTTCAAAAGACGTTAAAGAACACAACCGACATCACATCTGAAACAAAAAGCCTTGTAAAAAACATAAATTTATTGACAAGTTTTAATGCACTTTTGCAACCGTTTTTTCCTAAAACTGAACAAAGCACACTACTTTCAAGGTTAATTAATATTGCAAAAATTGGTTTTGGTATTTTTCAAGGATATAACTTTTATAAAAAATTCATAGGAGGTAAAAATGAGCGAGAGTAAAGTTGAGTCCTTTTTAGGAGGCTTTTTAGTTGGTGCCCTTATAGGTTTTGCGCTTGGCATTTTATATGCACCGCAATCAGGAGAAGAAACAAGAAAAGTTATAAAGGAAAAGGGGATTGAAATCACAGAAAAGGTGAAAGAGAAAGGAAAAGAACTTGAGCATGAATTAGAAAGCAAAACCGAAGAATTAAAAGAAAAAGGAAAAGAGATATTTAAAAAGAAGGGTATTAAAATAGAAGAAGAGCCAAAAGAGTAAATTTGTAAAACTAAGAAGTTGATATGAGAAAACTTTCCTATAAATAGTGTAAGTTTGCTTTTAATGTTGAACTCGTGATAATTTAAGCTTTTTAAGAGAAGTCTTGAAAAATTTTCATAAAACTATATAATTTCGTTGTATTGGGAAGTCGTCTAATGGTAGGACAGGGGACTCTGGATCCTCTAATGATGGTTCGAGTCCATCCTTCCCAGCCAAGGTGGCGTAGTAGAACAACGGTTAGTTCGGGGGGCTCTCAATCCCCAGACCAGGGTTCAACTCCCTGCTACGCTACCATTTTTTAATTAATGAGCTAAGACGTAGATTCTAATAAAAACTATTTAAAATCCTAATTTGTTATTCCAAACTTTCTTGACAATTTAACCTCCATCTAATTATTTGAAGATTTCTTAGTTATTAGGCGAAAACAAAGAATCTCCTATTCAATGGAGGTGAAAACCCACTCGATATACATCTTTCTTGTATTTTTCTAAACTCTGGCCTTGAGGGGTGCCCTCATGTTTTTTCTTGCATTTGGGGGAGTTCCGAGGGGGATCTCTCTCCCCCTCAGTTTTGAGATCCTTCGTTATAGAGTTTACACTGAGCGAAGCGAACGTGCTCAGGATGACACCCTACTTCGTCGCTAGAGTTTACACTGAGCAAAGCGAACGTGCTCAGGATGCCCGCGGCTGTCATTCTGAACGAAGTGAAGAATCTCCTCCTTTATTTGAGAGGGGGGTGAAAACCTCCCCTTAATACTCTCCCTCAAATATGAGATCCTTCGTCACTATCGTTCCTCAGGATGACAAGGAAAAAGTAAACATGATGATAAGAAATGGAAAACAGAATCATGTGACAGGTGTCATTCTGAGGCGAAGCCGAAGAATCTCATTCTTTTATGTTTTAGTAGAAGGGAGCCTTGAGAGGATGTTGTTTACCTTTGGCGTCATTCTGACGAGCGAACGTAGTGAGCGAGGAAGAATCTCTCCTTTCTTTTTGCCTTTAAAAAAGGAAAAAGGAGTAAAGGCGATCCTTCGTCGTTTCACTCCTCAGGATGACAAAGAAAAAAATGTCATTCTGACGAGCGAACGTAGTGAGCGAGGAAGAATCTCAAATTCGAGGGGGTGAAAGTCCCCCCTCGATGCTCCCCCAAAACTTCGAGATCCTTCGCTAGAGTTTACACTGAGCGAAGCGAACGTGCTCAGGATGACACCCTACTTCGTCGCTAGAGTTTACACTGAGCGAAGCGAACGTGCTCCTCAGGATGACAAGGAAAAAGTAAACATGATGATAAGAAATGGAAAACAGAATCATGTGACAGGTGTCATTCTGAGGCGAAGCCGAAGAATCTCATTCTTTTATGTTTTAGTAGAAGGGAGCCTTGAGAGGATGTTGTTTACCTTTGGCGTCATTCTGACGAGCGAACGTAGTGAGCGAGGAAGAATCTCAGTCGTTTATGTTTTAAGAGGAGTCTTGAGTGAGATTAGTTGC
>DYKR01000001.1 GCA_020722505.1 Caldisericum exile
CAGATTAGAACATCCTATATCAGGTCTTTTTCAAATTTCACACGGAAGAGGGTTATCTGCAATCATGCCTGCCTATCTAATTTACACCTTTAATTTACATAAAGACAGGCTCAAAGCTCTATCAGAAGGACTTTTTGGAGAAAAAGATGCGAAACTTGCAGTTGCAAAAATAGTTGAATGGCTTAAAAAAGTAGATGCTTTAAATGGACTTAAGGACTTAGGAATTGGAAAAGAATCATTTAATGATTTTCTCGAATCAGCTTTAAGAGACGATAACAATGAAGATTTCATAAGAGCAAGAGAAAACCTCTATAGGAATGAAATTCTTGAAATTTACAATTTAGCCTTTGACTACAGCAATATTGATGAAATGATAAATAGTTTAACATAACTTTATTGAATAGGCCTTATAAGGGGTGATTCCTTAAATTTTTATGAGATGCACTTTAAAAAAGGAATCACCCCACCAAAGAAGATCTTCTTTATCAAAACGAATTTTATGAACTTAATCTGGTGTCATTTACATTTTTATAAACCCACATTTTACACAGATTTAAGAAAGGACTATATTGACAAAATTTTTAATTTTTGTATACATAAAGTGAAAGAAAGTTTTACAAATGCCTAATTTATAAGGGTTCTACTAAAGAAGTAGAATTAAAAAGGAGGTAAGAAATGAAAAAAGTCTTTTCACTTTTGTTAATAACGTTTATCCTCTTTAGCATTGGCTGCACAAAGGAAAAAGAGGTTTCTATTAGAAATATTTCCATTAACCCAAATGGAACAATTCACATTGAAGGAAGAGGAAGGGCATTTGAAAGCACCATAAAAATTGTGGTAAAAGATGGTTTAGGTTTTATGGATTACGAAGGTTCTGTGATTACAGATGCAAAAAATATGGGCGAGTTTGGAAATTTCCAAACAGATATAACCCTAACTACATTTCCTCAGACAGATAAAATTATAGTGTCTTTAGAAGTAATTTCTCCAAAAGATGGAAGTATTACTGCTTCAGATAGTAGAGAAATAGACTATAATTTCCCCTATAAAACAGTAAAAGTGTTCTACGGAAACACAAACCTTAACCCAGGAGTCATTGACTGTTCAAAAGTGTTTCCAGTTGAAAGAAGAATTGCTTCTAACTCACAAAACCCGCCATTAGATACCATGCATGTATTCTTATTAGGACCAACGAAAGATGAAGAAACCAATGGTTATGGAATGTCAACTCCGAAGGATTTAACTATTCATAAGATTGAAGTAATTGGTTCAAATAAGGTTCAAATTGACTTTGGAGAGGAATTGCAAAGAGTCGGAGGCTCCTGTAGAGTTGCCGCAATAAGGGCAGAGATTACAGAAACTTTAAAGCAATTCTATCCTGGGTATGAAGTTGTGATTTCAATAAATGGCAACGTAGAAGAAGCACTTCAACCTTAACCAACTTTATAGGTAATTTTAGGGTTTAGCTCCTCCACAACAGTAACCTCTTTGAAAGGGATCTTCTTAAGCTTATTTACTATACTTTCTGTAATTTTATCAATAGTCAACCAGGAAAGCGCCTTACAAAAGTTGCATACAGGTGTTGCACTCTCTATGCCAATAAAGACCTTTATTGTATCATCTTTTATTGTAAAGCCGTAAATAAGCCCTTCATCGACAATACTAACGTTAGTTTCAGGATTCTTAACTTCTTTTAACTTCTGCACAACTTTTTCTTCAAGTTCGGTCATATTAGACCACCATCCCTAAGAACTTGTATAAACCTTGTCTCATCAAAAGGATCTTCAAGAAGAGGTCTTCTTACAAATTTTTTAACGTTTTTACCCATATATCCTAAAGCAAGTTTAATGGCGTATCCAAAGGAGGTTGTCAGCGAATAAATCTCAGTAAGTTTTGCAATTTTTCTATGAAGCAAAATAAGTGATGAAAGATCGTTATTATTAAGTGCAACTTTTACATCGTTAAAAACCTGCAATGCAATGTTTGCAAGAGCCATAACCCCACCATCCCCGCCAGAAATAATTAAAGGAACATAAAGTTGTTCTGTTCCGGTAAAAATCTCAAAATCCTCTCGCAAAGATTTCACTTCACTAACAAGGTTCAATAAGTAGGTAATGTTATCATAAGTAACCTTTATCCCTTTAATAAGTGGGATTTTAGCAATTTCTCTAACTGTTTCTACTGAAATTGAATAACCTGTTAACGCCGGGATGTTATAGATAAAAGTAGGCAAATTCGATTCTTTTGCGATAGTATGGAAATATTCAATTATACCCTTTTGCGACGGGATTAAGAAAAATGGCGGAGGAGAAACTATAGCATAAAAACCCAAAGATTTTGCAAATTTTGAAAGTTCTATTACTTCCGACATTACGTTAGAGTGAACATTTACATAAACTGGCACACCCGAAGAGTGCTCTAACACGAATTTTGCAACATCCAATTTCTCATTAAAATTCAAGCCCGTAAATTCACCAGTTGTAGCATTTACAAACAACCCGTCTAGCTTTTGACTGATCAAAAAGTCAAGATGTGCTTCAAAAGCATCATAATCAATAGAAAAATCCTCTTTAAACGGAGTAATTAACGCAACGATGGTTTTTATAGTTTTCATATCAATCACCTCAAATTATTATACCTGTGGAATTCGAATTGCCAAACTTTAAAAAAATCGCTAAAATATAAAATATGAAAGCAAAAGCCGAATGCTTAAGTTGTATTTTAAATCAAATTCTTCGTGTTACAAAAGTAGTAACTAACGACCAAAACATTACCGAAGACATTATGAAATCTTCTTTGCAAATTTTATCGTATGCAAATTTAAATCAAACACCCCCAGAAGTTGCTCAACCTCTGTATGAACTTGTTTACAAACTAACAAACAATGATGATCCTTATAAAAAGATCAAGACGGAGCATATTAAACAAGCTTTAGAGATTTACCCTATTTTAAAAAACTCCGTTATCAATGCAGAAGATCCCTTACTTGAAAGTATAAAGATTGCAATAGTTGGAAATGCAATTGACCTTGGAAGCACTTTTGATAAAGTCGAGATTAATTTAGATGATTTTTTAAAAGGAAATTTCATCCTAAATGATTATCAATTTTTTAGAGAAGAAGTTCTAAGAACAAACCACATACTATTTTTAGGAGATAATGCAGGAGAAAGCGTATTTGATAGAATACTAATAGAAACCCTCGAAAGCATGGGAAAAACGGTAGAATATGCAGTTAAAAGTAAGGCAATCATTAACGATGTAACCAAAGAAGATGCTAAACTTTCAGGAATAAATAACATCATCGAAACAGGATCAAAGTTTGCAGGCACAGTTATTTATTCATTAAAAGAGGATTTTTTAAGTAAGTTATATAATGCAAAACTAATTATCGCAAAAGGACAAGCAAACTATGAAACTCTCTCTGAAGAAGAACTCCCCATCTTCTTTTTATTTCAAGTGAAATGTTCTCCAATATCAATGGATACTGGCTTTGGAATCAAAACAAACCTACTACTTAAGTCAAAAAAATACCATAAAAAATAATTTTACAAAACTTTATGAAAATTATTATTTTTATAGAATTGTGTATAATATGCTAAAAATTCTTAAAGGGAGGTGAAGTATGAAACGAATTCTACTGTTAACAGTAGTAGCAGTTCTTTTGGTGAGCTTATTCTATGGTTGCACACCAAAAGCGTCTCAACCTGTAACGCTTGTTTTCGCTAAGGCAGGCGATGCCGTAGAATTGGACCCAGCAGATGTAACCGATGGTGAATCAGTTACTGTAATGAACAACATTTTTGAAGGTCTTGTGAGGTACAAACCAGGCACAACAGAAATCGAACCTTGGCTTGCAACCAGTTGGGATGTTTCATCTGATGGTTTATCTTGGACATTCCATCTAAGACAGGGAGTAAAATTTCACGACGGAACACCATTTAATGCTGATGCAGTTGTTTTTTCCTATGAAAGACAGAGAGATCCAGAGCATCCTTTCCATAAATATGGAAAATGGGAATATTGGGGTTATTGCTTTAGTGAAATCGCAAAAACTGAAAAAGTGGACGATTATACTGTCAAAATTACTCTCTCAAGACCATTTGCACCTTTTATTAGCACAATGGCTATGTTTACAGTTAACGTTGTAAGCCCCACAAACTGTGAAAAATGGGGAGATCAATGGTTTGCACATCCAGTAGGAACTGGGCCATTCAAATTTGTGGAATGGGTAAAAGGGGATCACATCACCCTTGAGAAAAACCAAGATTATTGGGGTGAAAAGGCAAAGATAGATAAACTTATCTTTAAGGTTGTCCCAGATGCATCCCAAAGGTATCTTGCACTTCAAAAAGGTGAAGTTCAAGGAATAGAATTTCCTAATCCAGATGACTTAAGCAAAATTGAACAAGATCCAAACTTAGCAATTCTCAGTCAACCAGGTGTTAATGTTGGATATCTTGCAATGAATGTAGGTGAAGACACTCCTGGTTTCCAAAAACCATTTGGGGATGTAAGAGTAAGACAGGCAATTAACTACGCAATTAACAAAAAAGCAATTGTAGACCAATTATATAAAGGAACAGCAGTTGTTGCAAAAAATCCGATACCACCAACCCTATGGGGCTATAATGATGCAATTCAAGATTATGAATACAATCCAACAAAAGCAAAGGAACTCTTAAAAGAGGCAGGTTATCCAGATGGGTTTAAGACACAACTTTGGGCGATGCCGGTTTCAAGACCATACATGTTTGACCCTCAAAAAATTGCCACAGCAATTCAAGCAGATCTTAAGGCAGTAGGTATTGATGCAGAAATTGTAAGTTATGATTGGGGAACGTATCTACAAAAAACAGAGAATGGAGAGCATCCAATGGCGCTTCTTGGTTGGACTGCAGACTATGCAGACCCAGATAACTTCCTATATGTATTGTTAGACTCAGATTCAGCAACTGTTGGCTCAGCAGGAAATATAGCCTTTTACAGAAATCCAGAAGTTCACAAACTCAATATGGAATCTCAAAAAGAGACAGATCAAGCAAAAAGAATAGAACTTTACAAACAAGTGCAGCAAATTGTTCATGACGATGCACCTTGGGTAACACTTGCGCATGCAAAACAAATTCTTGTTTTCAGTAAAAAAGTGCAAGGCTTTGTGCTATACCCAACAGGTGATTACCATTTTGAAAGCGTAACAATATCACAGTAAAAGAGAATTATTATAAGGGAGGGAAACCCTCCCTTATTTGTAAAAGAGGTGCCAAAAGGTGAAAAACTACATCCTAAAAAGGGTATTGAATTTGATTTTGATGCTTTTTGCAGTATCAATAATCATTTTCCTACTTGTTAGGCTTATACCTGGGGATCCTGCAAGAACATTAGCTGGCGAACATGCTTCACTAGAGATACTTGAAACAATGAGAAAGAAATGGGGACTCGATAAGCCAATTCTTGAACAATATTTGATATGGTTAAAATATGCATTTAGAGGTGATTTTGGGCAATCAATTCTAACACATGAAAGCGTTTTAAAAGAAATTTTACAAAGATTTCCAAATACTTTCGAACTCTCCGTATTTGCAATGATCTTTGCAAGTTTAATAGGTATTTCTGCGGGTGTAATATCTGCAATAAAAAGGTATACAATATTTGATTATACAACAATGTTTATTGCTCTCTTTGGAGTTTCTATGCCGATATTTTGGTTAGCAATTATGCTTGTTTTACTTTTTAGTATAAAACTAAATCTACTCCCAACAGGGGGAAGAATATCTGTTTACTATTCAATTAAACATATTACAGGTTTTTATCTAATAGACAGCCTTATAACGCTAAATTTCGGTAGTTTTTTTAACGTTTTAAAACACTTAATCCTCCCATCTATTGCACTTGGCACAATTCCTATGGCTTTCATTGCAAGGATTACACGCTCAAGCATGCTTAATGTGATCAACCAAGATTACATTAGAACGGCAAGAGCAAAAGGCCTTCCAGAAAAAACAGTAATTCTAAAACATGCTCTAAAAAACGCTTTAATACCAATTATTACCTCAGCAGGAACTGAATTTGCGATGTTGATGGGTGGAGCAGTGCTAACCGAAACGATATTTTCATGGCCTGGCTTGGGCACTTACATTGTCCAAGCAGTAAACGCAAGAGATTATCCTGTTATACAAGGTGCGGTCATCTTTGTAGCATTAATAGTTGCGATAGTAAACTTAATCGTTGATTTAGTATACGCATACATTGATCCAAGAATTAAATATTGAGGAGCACTATGGAAGAAGAAACTTTAGAAAATGAAGAATTAGTAATAAGTGAATCTTTTTTTGGGGAAAGTTTCAGAGCATTAAGAAAAAATAAGTCTGCATTAATAGGCCTTGCGATAATTATAATACTTATCTTTGTTGCAATCTTTGCTCATTTAATCTCTCCTTATAGCCCAATAAAGCAGGATTTATACAATAACTTAAAGCCAGGTTTTTGGGCAGGTAATTTCAAAAACTTTTTAGGAACAGATGAATTTGGAAGGGACTTATTAAGTAGAATTATATATGGAGCAAGGGTCTCGCTTTCTGTTGGAGTAATCGCAGTCATTATTGGGATTTTTTTGGGAAGTTTAATTGGTATTTTCTCAGGATTCTACGGAGGGACACTTGACAATATCCTTATGAGAATAACTGATATCATGTTTGCTTTGCCATCAATACTCCTTGCTATAGTTATTGTGTCGGTGCTTGGAAGAGGTCTATCAAAGGCAATGATAGCAATTGGAATAACTTATTCTCCACAAATAGCAAGAGTTGTAAGATCTGAGACGATTATGGTTAAGAATACTGAATTCATAGAAGCTGCAAAAGCAATTGGCGCTCCAAAACTTAGAATTCTAAGAGTCCATGTATTACCAAATGTCTTATCTGTAATTATTGTTTACACCACCTTAAGTATAGGCAGTGCAATTCTTGATGCTGCTGCTTTAGGATTTTTAGGTTTAGGAGCACAACCTCCTACAGCAGAATGGGGAGCAATGCTTGCTAATTCTAACCATTATATAACAGGAGGATATTGGTGGGTTGCTACATTCCCAGGAATTGCTATTCTTATTTCAGTGCTTGGATTTAATTTATTCGGTGACGGACTTAGAGATGCAATAGATCCAAGACTTAGAAAAAAGATGTAAAAATTTCAAATTTCTTTATAATATAAGAAGATAAGAAAGGAGGTATGGTATGAAAAAAGTAGGTATTTTTCTTTTTATAATCCTTATTCTCTCTGGGATTGCAACATGGTTTTTAATACTAAATATTAACTACTATGCAACCATAAACTTATTTGGCTACAAATTAGAAAATATTTCAGTTGGTGCACTTACATTAGTATCGTTTATTGGTGGCGGAATTTTAATCTGGTTTATATCTTTTATTGCACAGAGTGTAGATGTGGTCTCATTAAAAAAAGAAATTGATAATCTCAAAAAAGAACTTTCAAAAAAAGATGAAGAAATAAAAAAACAAAAAGAAAATTTATCAAAAGAAACTCCTTCTAACGAAAACAAATAATTTTGAAAAGGAGCAACAAGATGAGTAATAAGAATGCTTTAAAGTTTATTTTAAGAACTTCACTCATAGGTGCTTTGTATTTTGTTTTAACAGTTGTGCTTACCCCAATTTCTTATGGCCCAATACAAGTTAGAATTGCAGAAGCTTTAACTGTTCTTCCATATGCATTTCCAGAGGCTATTTTAGGCACAACAATTGGGTGTTTCCTTGCAAATCTCTCATCCCCATTTGGACCAATCGACTGGGTTCTAGGCACTCTATTTACCTTTATTTCTTCGGTATTAACTTACCTTATAGGAAAAATGAAATGGAAAAAATTTTTTGCTCCACTTCCTCCTATCATCTTTAATGGTTTTGGTGTAAGTTTTTATGTGGTTACACTTGCAACTTTAAATACAAGGTTGAATTTTTATGAAGCCTTAAGATATTCAATTGAACATTTTGCATTAAAACCATATCTTTTTGGCGTAATTACAATAGGATTAGGAGAAGCAATTTCAACATATTTGATAGGATTACCTTTGCTGAAAACTCTCGAAAGGAGATTTAAAAATGAAGTTTAAAATTTCTTTAGCACAAATAAACCCCAAATTAGGAAGTATTGAAGAAAATCTTGCTAAGCACATAGAGTTTACAAATCGTGCCATTGCTCAAGATTCAAAAGTTGTTGTTTTCCCTGAACTTAGTATTACAGGCTACTTATTGAGAGACTTATCTTTTGATGTTGCTTTTCCATACAATTCACAATTCTTTGAACCCTTAAAAACACTTAGTAAAGAAATTGATATTATTTTAGGGTTTGTAGAAAAAGGAGAGGACAAAATCATTTACAATTCTTCAATGTATCTTTCCAAAGGTGAAGTAAAATCCGTTTACAGAAAAATGTTTCCGCCAACTCATGGCATGTTTGAAGAATTGAGGTTTTTTGGAAGAGGAAAAGATTTTATAAAAATAGAAACTGACTATGGAAATGCAACAGTTATCATCTGTAGAGATTTTTTCCATCCAACACTACTTTCACTTGCCTATGCAAACAATATTGATTTTGTCTTTGCAATTTCAAACATGCCTCTAAGAGGTCTCAAGGGAGACACACCACAAATTCAAACCACTGTTGAAACGGCAAGTTCTACTTACACAAACTTCTTTAGCTTTTTTGTTGTTTATGTAAATAGGGTTGGTTTTGAAGATGGACTTGGTTTTTACGGAGGAAGTTTTATTCAAAGCCCACTTGGGAAAAAAATAGTTCAGGCGCCTTTGTTTGAAGAAACACTCGTATCGGAAACTGTAGATACTGAGGATATATACAAGAAAAGGACGGTATTTCCTTTGATAAGAGAAGAAGATTTCTCAAATCTATTGAGGAACTTAAAAAATATAGTGGAGGAAAAATAATATGGTTGATTTATCACTAAACTGGGATATGACTGAAAAATTTATAGAAAACTTCATTGAGGAAGAAACCAAAAGTAACGGCTTTAAACACGTAATCCTTGGAATCTCTGGGGGAATTGACTCTGCCGTTGTTGCAAAACTTGCAGTAAAAGCATTAGGAAAAGAAAATGTATTTGGATCAATTTTGCCATACAAGCTGAGTAGCAAAGAATCCTTAGAAGATGGGCTATTGGTTCAAAAAGAGCTTGGTATATACACAGAAACTATTGAAATTACGGAAATGGCTGATGCATACATTTCAAAAATAAACACAGATGACAAAGTAAGGATAGGAAATTTACTTGCAAGAATAAGGATGTCTATCATTTTTGATAAAGCAAGAGAGTTTGACGCAATAGTTCTTGGAACAAGCAACAAAAGTGAGATTATGCTTGGCTATACAACTTGGTATGGAGATATGGCATGTGGAATGTATCCAATTGGAGATTTATACAAAACACAAGTTTTTAAACTAGCAGAACATATTGGAGTCCCTAAAAAGATTATAGATAAGAAACCCTCAGCTGATCTATGGCCAGGTCAAACCGATGAAGATGAATTAGGATGCCCTTATTCCATTATAGACCAAATTCTCTATCTGTTCCTTGAAGAAAGAATGACGGCAGAAGAGATAGTTTCTTATGGGTTTGAAAAAGATAAAGTTACAAAACTTTTAAAAAGACTCTTCAGCACCCAATTCAAAAGAACTTTTCCACCTGTTTGTAAGATCTCTCAAAGAACATTTGGTCACGATTTTCTTTATCCTCACGACTTATTTAAATAAAAAGTGCTCGACATATGTCGAGCACAATCGAAAAACAAGGAGGATAAAACACTAAATAATTTTTGAGAGTTCCTCAATACCTTTTTTAATTGTAAGCATCACCATTCCAAGTTTTGCCTCTTTATTTGTGACAACCATAAGTGCAGCAAGATTTTTAATTCCTGTTGTAATCACATAACCAAACTCACCTTTCACATACGCCTGTTCAAGAGTTCCCTTTCGAAGTTCTTCCAATGCTCTTTCTCCTAACGCTAAAATGGCAGCAGACATTGCAGCAACTCTGTCTTCCTCAGCATCAGGAGGAAGTAAGCTTGCAATTGGAAGCCCATCTAAGCTTACAACTGCAAGAGCCTCAAGATCCGGGTTGTCGTTCTTTAACTGCTTCAAAATTTCCCCAATTTGAGAGGGTTTCCCTTCAATCATCTTTTACCTCCTAAAAGTTCATTTAAATACATTCTATACATAAACAATTTCTCCCCAAATATTCTCTTTTTCAACATAAAGAATACCTAAACTTGGTGTTTGGATTGCAAGAGAACCAGGGTTAAAGAATAAAACACCATCAATATATTTTGACATCGGTTGATGGGTATGCCCAAAAATATAAGCATCAAAATTCCTGTTAAAAACATTTTTTACTCTTTCTTCAATACCATGTGGACCACCGCTTCCGTGAGTTAAAGCGAGAGAAACATTCTCAATGTTAAGAGTCATTTTATCCCTCAGATGGCTTTTTACAAAAGGGGCGTCCATATTTCCATGTACTGCATACACAATTTTCTTAAAAGAATTCAAATACTCAACAACATCAAAAGAAGTAAAATCTCCCAAGGCAAATACTGCATCTACATCTTTCATATACAAAGACAAGTCGGGCAAGTCTGAAATTCTATCTGGATAGTGTATATCAGAAACAACCAAAATCTTTATCATCTTTAAACCGGTTCACCATACTCTTCTGCTTCTTTTACAAGACCCAATCTTGTAAGATGCATTTTTGTTGGTATGCCTTCTTTTGACCAACCTCTTGCCATGTAGTACTCATTAAGCATCTTTTGTAGTTCCTCTTCAGTAACATAATGTCCCTTGCTAACACCATTTGAAATTGGCTCATGTGTAACTCTATAAGGAAGATAATCATCTTTTCTTCCGAAACCTT
This sequence comes from Caldisericum exile, assembly GCA_020722505.1. Lineage (GTDB taxonomy): Bacteria > Caldisericota > Caldisericia > Caldisericales > Caldisericaceae > Caldisericum > Caldisericum exile_C. The sequence goes on from DYKR01000001.1 coordinate 10,937, forward strand.
CTCTTACGTTGAATAGTTTCTGAAGGTTGTAGATTCTTTCTCCAGTTAAAAGGAGTAAATCAGCACCAAGTCTTACTCCAGTTACTGCTTCAACCCCATCTTGTATTTCTTTTTCAAGCCAGAAAAGACTTCTCGAGAATTTACACATTCCAAGAGTATCATAAACAGTCATAAAATCTTCCCCAGTTTTTACTTCATAACCTTTCCACTCAGTTGAAAACCTATCGATATTTGAAAGTTTCCAGAATTTACCAGTAAGTTCTGGAGCATAAATTCCACCAGTCAAATGGCATGCACCTCTTACAGACACTGCAATAGCAAGCGCCATCCCTTTTAAACCTCGCACATCGTAGGCAGGAGGTTCTAACCCTTTCACTTCAAGGGCAAATAATTCCGAATTGTTGCCTAACTTAGCACTTGCCTCTTTTACGCCATTAAAGAGAAGTTCTCCAAGTTTACCTTCTCTTTTTGCAAGCTTTTCCATAGCTAAGACCGCGGCATCTCCATTTCCAAAACGTAGATCAAGACCATCAGTATCTTGTTTGGTAAGCAGTCCTTTTTCATATGCTTCCATTGCCCATGCAAGTGTTACACCTGCTGAAATTCCATCGAGTCCTGCTCTATCACAAATCTCGTTCAGTTTTGCTGTAACCTCAATATCCTCTATGCCAAGATTTCCACCAAGTGAGTATAGAAGTTCATACTCTACACCTTCGACTTCAAAAGGAGCATATTTCCCTTCTTTAAAAGCTATATGTCTTCCACACGGTTTATTACAATTTGGGCAAGGATGCAATTTCTTGGTATAGATTGGTGACCAATAATAAGGATCAAGGTGTGATTTTCCATCTGGATGGACATTGAAACTATCCTCAAAATAACTCTGCTGCCAATTTTTTACGGGAAATACCCCAATTTCTTTGTTGACCCATTCATAAAACTCACCAGAGCCATAGGCCATATCCAATTTTGCAACTTCACTACCAATGATTTTGCCATTCCATTCTTTGATTGCTTCTTTGAGTTTTTCTCTATCGAATACCGGAATTTCGTGAGTCCCTTTTACAGCAATTGCCTTCAATAATTTACTACCCATGACAGCTCCACCACCTGCACGAGCTGACTGCCTTTCTTCAAAATCAACGCCAGCAATCTTTGAAAGCTTCTCTCCAGCATAACCTATCGCACATGTTCTAACATCACCTAACTCATTCTTAAGGATTTCCTGTGTTTCAATTGCATCTTTTCCCCAAAGATTTGAAGCATCTCTTATCTCAACACTATCATCGTTAATGTATAAATAGACAGGTTTTACGCTTCTTCCTAAAATAACCAGAGCATCAAAACCGGCATTCTTCAACGCTACACCAAGGTATGCCCCAGAGACACTCCTTCCAAAAGCCCCTGTAAGCGGTGACTTAAATGTTAGTGTTGTTTTTGAGGCAGTTGGAAGTCCACTGCCAACAAGTAAACCAGGTGCAATCACAAGTGCATTTTGCTCAGAAAGTGGATCGACCCCAGGCTTTAAATAATCAAACAGCAACTTCGTTGCAAGACCAAGTCCACCCAAGTAATCCATTTGGGTCTTTTCATCCAAAGGTTGCACTTTAACTGTGCTGTCCGTAAGATTAACTTCTAAAATTTTCCCAAAGAAACCTTCCATCCTTTACCTCCTTTTTAGAATGTTTCTTTTTCTAAGAATTGCTTTAATAATACTGCAATATTTTTAATGTCGTTTTTATCGATTACCTCACCTTGTGTATGCACATATCTTGTAGGAACTGATACAGCAGCTGTCTTTACTCCATCTTTTGTAATTTGCATTGCAAAAGCATCGGTAGTGCCGCCTGTAATAACTTCAAGTTGATAGAGAATCGACTCCTTTTTTGCCATTTTTATGAGCCTTTCTCTAAGATCTATATTTGTTATCATACCTCCGTCCATTACCTTAATAGCAGGACCTTTGCCTAACTCAATTGCATTAATTTTTGGTTCAGTGTAATCTCCTGCAGTTGTTACATCTACAGCAATGCCGTATTCCGGAGTAATCTCGAAGGTAGATGTCCTTGCACCCTTTACACCAACCTCTTCCTGCACTGTAAATACAAGGAACGTATCAAATTTAAGGTTTTTCTTTTTTAGATTCTTTGCAACTTCAACTAAAATCGCACAGCCAACTCTATCATCTAAAGATGGGGCGATAATCCTATCAAACGACTCTGAAAAAATAGGATAAAATACACCAAAAGAGCCAATGTTAACTTTTTCCAAGGCTTCTTTTTTAGATTTAGCTCCAATATCTATGAAAAATTTTTCTATTTTAAATTCTTTTGGTTCCCATAGGGCATCTCTATCTTCATAAAAGACAGTGCCTTCTATTCCATTTTCAAAAAGGATTCTTGAGCCAAGTAAAAAACTTGTTCTCAAACCTCCAATCTGAGAAAAATGTAATAAGCCGTTTTTATCGATATCTGTAACAATAATTCCAATACTGTCAAGATGAGCTGCAAGCATAATTTTAGGGCCGCCTGCCTTAAAATGTAAAACGAGGTTCCCAAATTTATCTTCGTCCGTTTCACAATCAATATTTTTAACTAAATCCTTGATAACTTTTTTTACTTCAAATTCTTTTGAAGAAGGACCAAAAGCCTTAACAAGCTTCTCTAAAGTATCAATCATGCTTGCCTCCAAAATAATTCTTTATAAACTCAATAATGAGTTTTTTTGTTGCATTATAATCTTCAATATCAAATACAGAAACTGGACTATGGATATACCTTACAGGAACAGCAACAACGAGAACTCTAACTCCACCTTTTGTTAATTGTATTCTTGAAGAATCCGTCCCGCCTGCAACTACCTGCTTAAATTGGTATGGAATTTTAAGCTTCTCCGCCAAATGAACAAGTTTGTTTCTTAGATCATGGTCAGTGATAACAGATCCATCTTTGATGGTTATTACAGGACCATTTCCCAAAGAGGAACACTTTTCAGAATCTCTTACATCAGGAAAATCAGCAGAAATAGTCCCTTCTATTGTTATTGAAATATCTCCCATATATTTAAAAGCTCCAACAGTAGCACCTCTTAAACCCACCTCTTCTTGAGAGGAAAACATTGCAATAATTGGGACCTTTAAATCTTCTTTAAGAATGTCAGTGATAATTGCACAGCCAAGTCTATCATCAAAGGCTTTACCTGAATATCTTCTACTACTAAGTTGCTCAAATTCGGTATCAAACATTATTGGATCACCAACATTAATAAGTTTAGAGGCTTCTTCTTTTGACTTTGCACCAATGTCTATAACTAATCTATCGTAAGTTTCAGAGGAATTCCTTTCCAATTCTTTTTGTAGATGAATTGGTTTAGTAGAAATAACACCTTCTACTCGATTCTTTCCTATTAAAACCCTTTTTCCTGGAAGTAATCTATCGTCAATGCCTCCAACTTTAAGGAACTTGATATACCCTTTTTCAGTAATACCTTTTACAAGAAGACCAACTTCATCCATATGAGCGTTCAACATTATTTTTTCTTTTGGTAGATCAAGGTTTTTCAAGGCAATAAGATTCTTGAGGTTATCAACTTCTAAATGGTCTACAAAACCAGATATTTCTTTTTTAATGATATCAATAACCTCATCCTCAGAGCCAGAAACCCCAAAAGCATTGCTCAATTTTTTAATAAGCTCAATACTCTCCATTTAGGTCTCCTGGCTTTTTGTAATTCTCAATAAAAATTTTAATGAGGTTAACAGTTCTGTTAAAATCTGCTAAATCAAACATTTCGTTAGGGGTATGCATGTATCTAACTGGAATACTAACAAGAGCAACAGGAATTCCTGATCTTACGAGTTCTATTTTATCGGCATCCGTATGTGACAATATACCTACTTCACGGTTAAAAGGAATCCCATATTTTGTTGCAGTCTCTATGAGTTCATTAACAACATCTCTATTACCCGATACACCTACATAAATAGCAGGACCACTTCCAAGCTCAAATCCATCATCATTACTTACTTCATTCTGTGTTGCAAAGGTTACATCAAAAACAATTGCTAAATCAGGCAAGATTGAAAAAGTTGAAGTAATGGCTCCTAAAGATGTAAATTCCTCTTGAGAGGCAAATACACCATAGATATTAACGTCATGCATAATCTTTTTTAATCTTTGTAGAATTTCAATTATGGCATAAACTCCAAGACGGTTATCCAAAGATTTATTTACACAATAGTTGCCAATTTTCTTAAAATCAGCCTTGAATGTAACGTAATCACCAACAGAAATAATCTTTCTTAGTTCTTCAAAACCTAAACCACAATCAATGTAAAGGTTATCGAAGTTATAGGGCCTGTTCTCTTCTCCTTTTTTAACAAGGTGGTAGGGTTTTATGCCAATTACACCTGTAATAGGTTCTTTTCCGTGAACAACTACCTTTGAGCCAGGTAAAATTTTAGGATCAATAGAATTAGAATAAAATTTTAACAATCCTTCTTTTAATATATCTGTAACAACCATAAACACTTCATCAACATGTGCTTCAAGCATTAAGGAAAACTTACCTGAACCCTTTTTATAGCAGATTAAAGAGTTACTCTTTTCATGAACAAAAATATCATCTACATAGTCTTTTAATTCTTTAGTAATTACATCAAAAAGAGTGTTTTCCATTCCGCTTGGTGCATAAACACTTGAAAGTGTTTTTATTAAAGAATTCTCATCCATACGTCACCCGAAGAAAAGTTTTAATTCCCTTTGTGCATCTTCAACACTTGAAGAAGCATGCACTACATTTTCTGTAAGATACGGAGAGAAATCCCCCCTTATACTTCCTGGAAGTCTTTTTGCAGGGTCTGTTGCACCTATGATAATCCTACAATTCATAATTGCTTCTTCGCCAACTATTTTCATAACAACCACAGGGCCAGATATCGTATAGTTTATGAGTTTTTCAAAGTAATCACGACCTTTGTGGAGCTCGTAGAGTTCTTCTGCCTGTTCTCTTGAGAGTTGAACCATTCTCAACTCTGCAATTGCCATTAGCTTTCTTTCGAAGCGAGAAATGATCTCTCCAATGAGACCTCTTTTAACACCATCTGGTTTTATCATTACAAATGTTTCTTCTATCATATTTCCTCTAACTTATCAAGGTAAATTTCTTTATCTTCTGGGTTATAGCCAATCAATTCAGCATATCTTCCCAATTCAATAATGCTTTTGAGGGTTTCTTCGGCTTCTTCATCAGTCATTTCCTCTTGAAGCATCTCAAGTAGATCATCCTTATAGATTGAATTATCGGTTGCTTTAACTAATAAATTGATGATCTTTTTAAAAATAGGTAATTTTTTGATTGACTCCTTAAAAAGGATTTTTCTCTTATTTTCATCTCCAAAAACAATCTCCTTACCTAAACTAGTGATCGATACATCTCCTTCTTTTACTTCAACATAGCCTAACTCCTGAGCCAATCTAAGAAGAGATATAAGTTCATCTGCTTCAATTTCAATATCATCGGGAATCATGTAAATATCCACTTTCCCTTCAGCATCTTCCAAATAAGCAAGCAAACCTAACAATTTACCTATTTCCACATAAGGTAACGGCGATATGTCATCCATTATTTACCCATTAAGGGATTCACCTCCTTACTCAAACTTGAACCAAGAATCATCGAATATATTTTATCATAAATTGCATAAAACTCCTTACTCTCCCTATCTCTGGGACGTGGTAGATCAATTCTCTCATCTCCGATTATTTTGCCAGGGTGTGCAGAAAGTATTATAATTCTATCAGACATATAAACTGCCTCTTCTATGTTATGAGTAACAAGTAAGATGGATTTTAAAGAGAGTTTTCCAGATTCCCAAAGTTTAAGAATCTCAGACCTAAGGTTCTCTGCGGTTAAAGCATCAAGAGCAGAAAATGGCTCATCCATAAGTAGTAATTTTGGCTCCATTATAAGTGCTCTTGCTATACCTACTCGCTGTTTCATTCCTCCTGAAAGTTCCCTAGGATACGCTTCTTCGAAACCTTCCAAACCGACCATATCTATGTATTTGAAAGCTTTTTTTAGTCTTTCCTTTAAGGATACACCCTTTGCCTCAAGCCCAAGAGTGATATTTTCAGTGACATCAAGCCACGGCAAAAGGCCAAAAGATTGAAACACCATACTTGTATAAGGGTTAATATCATTGATTTCTGAATCCCTAAATAATACACTTCCAGAAGAAGGCTTTAAAAGTCCTGCTATAATCCTCAAAAGTGTGCTTTTACCACATCCAGAAGGACCAACAAGACTTACAAATTCACCTTCATTAACGTCGAAATTAATATCTTCTAGCACAACAACTTCTTTATTTTTTAAAGGAAATGTTTGATACACATTTTTTACGCTCAAAAGTGCCATTTAACTCTCCATTTTGTACTTACCTAAGATTTTATCATAAAGTGGCCTATAAACAAAATGGTTAATTGAATAGACACTCAAAACCATTACAAACAAGGCAAAAATAAATAAGGCCTTTTCGTTATTTAAAAGGGATTCATTAAGCAAAGCTCCAATTCCATCCACCATATAAATTTTACCTTTCAATTCAATGTATTCAGCAACTACAAGTGCGTTCCATGCACCACCAATTGCCGTTATTGTGCCTGTAAGAAAAGAAGGTAACATCGCAGGAACTAATAATCTCTTTAATTTTAGAATTCCTTTAACTCCATAAGAATCAACAACTTCAAGAAGATCGTTGGGGATCGCCTTTAGCCCACCAAGAGAAAGAAAGAAGATATACCACTGCATACCTGTAAGTATCAAAATAATAGAAGATGTTTCTAAGCCAAATTTAAAGGGTAAAAGAAAATAAAGTAGGAGTGGGAAAAATGAGATTGCAGGAATTGATGAAAGAATCTGAAATATTGGGAGAATAAAATTCAAGGCTTTTTTCCTCTGGGACAAAAAAATTGCAACTGGCACAGTCCAAGAAACTGCAATTACATACGATAGTAATATCCTAAGAAACGAAAGTAGTAGAGATTTAGATGTTGTAAAAAGATACTGCAGTTTGAATGTTGAAACAAGCAAAATAATACCTTTTACCGTTTCAATTGAGAGATATATCAATATACCAATAACACCAACAATAAACAAGAACTTTACATTTTTCTCAACTACTACAAAAATTTTTGATTTCAACATTTTTCTTAAATCTATTGGACGTATGTTGATTCTTTTAAAAGGTTCTAAAAGTGATAAGAGTATATTCTTAAGTTTTGAAAGTATATTTCCTACAAATTCCCAAAAATAGATAACGATATCTAAAACTTCTTTTTGCTCTTCTTCACCCGGAAAGACTGAATAATTAAACCTTCTTGACCATTGGCTTAAAGGTCTCCACATAAACATATCCAACAAAAATATCACTAAAGCAAGAGATAGAATACCAAGGATGACAAGTCCAATTTTATTTTCTGAAGCAGCAACAAGAATAAAACTTCCAATACCTGGCAGTCTAAAAGACTTCTCTCCAGTTGCAAAAATTTCTGAAGCAACAAGGAAATACCAACCATTTGACCAACTTACAATGCTATTGTAAATGATTTTGGGTATTGACGCTGGAATATACAACCTTCTAAATCGAAGCATATGATATGGGTCAAAAAAAGTGTATGCTTCGTAAATATCCTTGGGTATTGCCTTTATAGTCTCATAAACACCAAATGCAATATTCCATGATTGAGAAGTGAAGATAAGAAAAATTGAAGCTAATTCCACACCAACTATTGAATTGGGGAATATTGAGATAAAAAAAGCAATTGCAACTGGGAAAAACCCAAGTATTGGGACTGATTGTAAAATATCAAGAATAGGGATTAAAATTGCCTCTCTTCTTTTATCTGTTGCAGCAAGATAACCATAAATAAAAGAGAATATTAAAGAAAAAAAATACGCTAAGAACATTCTAATTAAAGACCTAAAAAGGTAATAGGGAATTAATGAAACTTTTAAATTTTCTACAAAACTTGATATGTTCACCTGTCTTTTATAAAACAAATAGACAAAGCCAATTAACAACGTAAGGAATGCAATCTGAATAATAAGTTGATTTACTCTTGCCTTTTCCTTCATAATCAAAAAGCTTGTTTATCTGACTCAAAAGGAGTATCGTCAGGGGTTCTACTGATCTCAAAAACCACTGTATTCTCAGGATCAGGACAGGAAACGTAGGCTTTATTAGGGTCTTTCTCCCAAGGAAGAGTGCCACCATATCTAAGAGGGGTAATAAATGGCCAGAGCGTAACAAAGGCCCAACCGCAGAACTGCACAGGAACTGGTTGACCGTTGTTATCTATCTCAAAGATATCGCCCACTTTTAAATTTGCAGCGCAGTGTCCTCTTACACTTACAACTCTAATTTTTATCTTATACATATTTATCACTTCAATTATACAAAAAAAGTAAATTTACAAAACCAAATTGAATGATTTTATGTATAATTGGGTATGAAAGACGAAAAAATTAAGAAAAATCTATTTGGAAAGAAATCATACCTGTTTAATGTAATAATTGCCTTGCTCTTTGTTCTTGCTCTTTTAATTTATACAAAGATCATCCCAGTAAATGAAAATACTCCTGTTATACCTACTTTACAAAATAACATTACTCTTTTCTACGAACCAGATATGGGCAGAGAGCCTATCTTAAACGGTATCAAAAATGCACAAAACTCAATTGATTTAGAAGTATATACATTCTCTGATACAGACGTTTTAAGAGAACTTAAAAATGCCAAGTTACGCGGTGTTAAAGTAAGGGTAATACTTGAAGAAAACCCTTACGGAGGGTATTCTACAAACAAAAATACATACGATAAATTAAGATACTATGGTATTGATGTTAAATGGGATAACAAGGCGTATAATTTTACACATTCAAAATTTTTAGTAATAGATAATAAAACAGGATATATACTAACTTTAAACCTTGCAAAATCGGCGTTTACAAAAAATAGAGAGTTTGGCATAATTACATCCGACAAAAAAGTTGTAGAGGAACTTACAAAAATTTTTGAAGCTGATTGGTATAGAAAACCATACAACCCAAAAAGCGATTCAATACTTGTTGTAAGCCCAGAAAATTCTCGCACGAAGATCGAAACCCTACTTAGAAGTGCTCATGGTGAAATATTAATGTATGCAGAAGAAATAAGCGATCTGACCATAGAAAGAATTTTAAAAGAAAGGCGCGCGTATGGAGCAGTAGTAAAAATTATTATTGCAGATCCAAACAGTGTTGAAGATAACGCAAGGGTAATTGACGAGCTTAAAAAATATGGTATAGATATAAAATACGTTTCAAGCCCTTTTATACATGCAAAAGCAATTATTGTTGATGAAAAATATGCCTTTATTGGCTCTGAAAATCTTTCTTCTAATTCGTTAGATAACAATAGAGAAGTAGGTATCATTACAGACAACAAAGAAGTTATTGACCAACTTGTAGAAGTATTTTCTTGGGATTACGGAAAATAAAAATAATTATCTTCCGTAGGTATCTGTTAACTCTTTCAAAAACGCAAAATCATCGTCATTTAGATCAGAAGTTTTTAACCTAAACCGCCAGTTATTATGGGCAACCCCTGGTGAATTCATTCTAGCAGTTCCGTCAAATCCTAATACATCTTGTATTGGTATGATAGAAAAGTAGGCAATAGAAGAAAGCGCTAATCTCATAAGATCTCTATGAATTGTATCAATTGATGGCTCATGCCCAAGATAACTTTTCAAATAAGCCTTAGAAGTATCCGGAACTTCAAACTTTAACCACCCTTTACAGGTATTGTGGTCGTGTGTCCCAGTGTAAACAACAGTAGGATTTTCATAATTATGTGGAAGATACCCATTTGTAGGAGAACCATCAAAGGCAAACATCAATACCCTCATATTTGGAATTTTGTAATGCTTAATCACCTCTACAACGTCTTCAGTTATTAGACCAAGATCTTCTGCAATAAAAGGCATATCTTTTAGGCTTGATTTAATTGTATCAAAAAATTCATAGACTGGGGCATTAATCCATTCTCCAATTCTTGCGTTGGGCCTTCCTCTTTCAATTGCATAATAAGCAACAAACCCTCTAAAATGGTCTAAACGAATAATATCGGTGATCTTTAAAAGATTTTTAAACCGCTTAATCCACCAATCAAAATTAGTATCTTTGTGTGCCTTCCAATTGTAAATTGGATTTCCCCATAATTGTCCATCTTCATTGAAATAATCTGGCGGAACTCCTGCCACCTTAATAGGATAACCATTTTCATCTAAGTTAAATAGATTTCTATTAGCCCAAACATCGGCACTACTGAGGTCAACATATATGGGGATATCACCAATGATTTTAATGCCGTTATTATTTGCGTAATCTTTAAATTCCAAAAATTGTTTATAGGCAATAAACTGCAAAAATTTTACAAACCTTATTTCTTCACTTAGACTCTCTTTTGCTAAAAGTAGGGCTTCTTTTTTCCTATTCCTAAATTCTTCTGGCCACTCTTGCCAAGTTTTCCCGTTGAATTTTTCCTTTAATACAACAAAGAGGCTATAATCATCAAGAAAATAAGAATTTTCTTCACAAAATTGGTAAAAATCATTAGTCTCTTTAAAGTTTTTAAACGCAATTTTAAAGGCATTAAACTTATTTTCAATTACCCTATTGTAATCCACAAAGTTAGATTCTTCCACTTTGAATTGAGTAATATCTTCTTTTTTAAGAAGCCCCATATCAACTAGTTTTTCAAGTGAAATAAAAATAGGATTTATTGCAAAAGCCGAAATAGAAGAGTATGGGCTGTTGTCAAAGAAAGGCTCAGTAGGTCCAGCAGGAAGAATTTGAATTAATTTCTGATGCGCATTTCTTAGATAATCAATAATGAGTTTTGCAGGATGCCCAAGGTCTCCAACTCCATATTCACTTGGAAACGAGGTAATATGTATTAGCACTCCACTTTTTCTTGAATATTCCATTTTATCACCAGTGACTATTATAAATAAATTTTTTAAATTAAAAAAGGATTTTTTATAATACCTTATGAAATTTCAAAATTTCTTTAATGTGCCTTGTTATCTCATAGCATCTTGCTGTCTATTCTTTTAATGACTTTTACTCTTTAAGTGATAAACTTCCAAAAACTCCTTCTTGCAACTTTTTCACAATCTTTTACTCTTTTTAGCTTATTTTGCCTCCTCACTAATAGATCCTAAAATGAATGTTTGCTTATGCAAGGCGGATATAATTTTGGAAGATTTTTGATGAGGTAATTCGTCTTCTTGATGGGATTTTTACTTTAGTATAAAATAGAGTGATAGAGAATTTTGTGAGCATCCAATTTAGGGAGCACTTACCTGAATTAAGAGAGGAGGATAGACTATGCCATTCACACCATATCATTGGGGACCAAGTTTATGGATAGGACTGCTTTTTTTTAGAATTTTCGATTTTCCAACTCTGCTTATTGCAAGTGTTATAGTTGATATTGAGCCTTTTTGTGTTTTCTTCTGTAATGCACCTTGGCCTCTCCATGGATTTCTCCATACTTTTTTGGGTGGTTCAATAGCAGCAATTTTTACTGCCATGATCTGTTATTTTCTAAAGAAACCAATAAAGAAAGTAATGAGCGTCTTTAAATTAGCACAAAATTCATCATTTAAAAAGATTATCTGGACTTCATTTTTTGGTGTTTATTTTCATATTCTGCTTGATGCCTTTTTATATGAAGAGATGAATCCTTTTTATCCAATAAAAGGCAACCCATTTTTAGGCTTGTTTTCATCACAACAAATTTATCTTTTTTGTAGTCTATCATTTTTAATTGGTTTAATATTTTACTTAATTAGGTTATTTTATATAAAAAAACAAAGTATTAGATAAGATACTATACATAACAGCAGATAGTAAAAAATAAAGATTTTTCCAAATTGCTTTGGGTAACTTCCTTTATCCACAAGACATTAGATGAAATCTGATTATTTACTAGCTAAGAAAATGTAAAAATGCTTGTTTATTTGCAAATTATAGAGATTGAAAAGACTGTTAACAATTAAAAGAAACGCTAAACTCAAAGAGAAAGTTAGATAAGATAGTTAATTTTTTTGGTAGGCAATAAACAGACAAAATCCTCAACTTATCCAATAAAAAATGCTACAAAAGAAGTTACCATAAATAAAAATTGGCTCCCCGTGTAGGACTCGAACCTACAACCTAGTGGTTAACAGCCACCCGCTCTGCCGATTGAGCTAACGGGGAACCTAAGCTCTAATATAGGATATTAAATTTTTACTTTTTGTCAAGAGGCTAAAGGGCTTTCAAACACATAAAATACAAAAATATTAAAAATGGAAACAATCATAACAAAAACTCTTTAGCTTTTCTTTTCGAGAATCTCGCAAAATAGAGGAATGTTTATTCCGCAGCCAACGCAATTACCACTTCTACAGTCTTCAGTTATAAGACCACCTAAGGCTTTATTGAATTCACGCTTTAAAAACAATTTTGAAACACCTGTTGAGATATGATCCCATGGAAGTTTAGCATCCAAAGGAAACGCTAAAAGATACAGAGTTTCATCAACACCAACTTTAGAAAACGCCTCTTTCCAGATGTTAAAGTTGAAGTATTCACTCCAAGCATCCATTTTGGCTCCTAATCTAAAGGCTTGTTCAATAACATCGCCAACTTGCCTGTCTCCTCTATCAAGTGCAACTTCCAATGCACTCATTTTAAAATTAGATATATCAACTTTTACATTGCGTAAATTAAGTTCTTTTAAGAGAAACTCTCTTTTTTCGTTAAGCGAGTCAAAACTATCAAAGGCTGCCCACTGGAAAGGTGTATGTGGTTGTGGCATAAAAGGATTAATACTTAAATGGATTTCAAATGGTTTTTTGAAAGTTTTATTTTTATTACCAACTTTTAGCATCTCTTTTGTTAATGTTACGATTTCTTTTACATCATCCATTGTCTCGGTTGGTAAGCCAATAATGTAGTAAAACTTAAGGGTATGAAAACCTAACGAAACAGCAGTTTCAACAACTTTAAGAATTTCATCTTTGGAAATCGTCTTGTTAATAACATTTCTCAACCTATCTGATGCTGCTTCTATGGCGAAAGTTAAACTATGAACTCTTTGCTCTAAAATTACTTTTCCAAGGTCGGAAGTAAATTTATCTATTCTTAAAGAAGGAAGTGAAATCGAAACATGAAATTCTTCAGTTAACTTCTTCATAAGAGAAATTAACTCATCCATATTTGAGTAATCGCTTGTGCTAAGTGAAAGAAAAGTAATCTCTTCATATCCTGTATTTTTCAAAACTTCTATTGCATCATGCTCAATACGGCTTATACTTCTTTCTCTTACTGGTCTATAAACAACTCCTGCTTCACAAAACCTACAACCTCGGGTGCATCCACGAAAAATCTCAACATAAGCCTTATTCATAATCACTTTTCCAAAAGGGACAATGGGCTTAATAGGAAAGTAAGAATGCTCAAAATCTTTTATTGCATCCTTAAAAACTACTTTTCCATTTTTTTCTACATAGAAGTTTCCTTGCTTTTCAAATTCAAAAAATTTAGGGACGTATACACCCTTCAGTTTAGAGACAACACGCAAAAATTCGTCTTTGTTTTTAATTGTTTTTGCAAGATTAAGAATATCGATAAATAAGCTTTCTCCTTCTCCAAGCACAAAAAAATCAACAAACTTTGAAAGAGGCTCTGGGTTATATGCTGAGGTGCCTCCAAGGAATACTATAGGCTTTGACCGTTCACTTGCATAAATTGGTATGTTTGCAAGATCAAGAATATTTAAAATATTTGTGTAATCAAGGGCAGTTTGACATGAAAACGCTACAAAATCAAACTGATTTAATGGCGTTCGAGATTCAAGAGAAAAAAGAGGAACGTTGTTCTCTCTTAAGTATTTCTCGAGGTCATTAAGAGGAGCAAATGCTCTTTCAACCTGGATATCCTCGATTTCATTTCCAAGATGGTATAGGATTTTAAAACCTAAAGAAGACATACCCACTTCATACACATCTGGATAAACAAGAGCAACTTTTATCGAGGCACTACTTTTGTGGACACTATTTAACTCATTACCGAAATAGTAATACGGTTTTTTAAACTTTAAAAGTTTATAATCTTTCACCATACGACAACTCATCTTTAAAATTATAAACACTTACAACAAGACCTAAAGCAATTAAATCGGTTATTGTAGCACTACCACCAAAACTCAAAAAAGGTAAAGGAACCCCTGTAACTGGCATTATGCCAATATTCATTCCCATATTAACAAAAGCCTGGAATAAAAACATTGCAAAAACACCCAACGCTATCCCTTTGCCAAATGTATTACCTGTTAAAGTAATCGACCTTACGATAAAATAAAACAAATACAAAAATGACAATAAAATAATTATAACTCCTACAAAACCCCACATTTCACCAATTGCTGAAAAAATAAAATCCGCATATTGCACAGGCACAAAACCCAAGTGAGTCATTAAGCTTTTTTGAAATCCATTGCCAGATAATCTTCCTGAACCAAAAGCTATCACGGATTGAAGAACATTATAACCGCTTCCAAGAGGATCTCTATAAGGATTAAAAAATGTAAGAATTCGTGCAATCTGGTATGGTTTTAAAATTTTTGGTAAAAAAGGAATCATGGCAACTGCACCTGCAACTATAGATAATGAATATTTTAATGGTAAGAAAAATGCGATAAATATAAAGAATATGAAGGCATAAACAAGAGAAGTTCCCATATCAGGTTGAAGAAAGACAACTAAGACAAAAGGTAGGATAGAAATTAATCCAAGCATGAACTTTTTAAAATTAGTATACTTCCCTTCAAAAATCCAAGCAAGCATTAGTATTAAAGTAATTTTTGCAAACTCTGAAGGTTGAATTGAAAATAAACCAAAAAGGTTTATCCATCTTCTTGCACCATTAGTAACAACCCCAATCAAAAAAACGGAGATGAGTAAAACAAAGGTAACAACATAGAGAAAAACCGTATAATACCTTAGAACCCTGAAATTAATCGAGGATACAGCAAAAAGAGTAACAATGCCAATTATTGTATAAACAATTTGTCTTAATAAAAATTTCTCTGCATTAATTACATAAAGCGCACTTAGAGAATAAAAAGTCAAAATGAAAATTGCAATTAAAACACTTAACGGAACTTTTTTCACTTTTCTTTTTTCACCGAAACAACTGGCACAATTGCCTCAAAAACTTGCTTTTCTTTGGTCTTTTCTACTTTTATACTAATTGCTTCCTTTTCTATATCAAAATATTTTGACAAAGTGTTAATCAATTCCTGTTTCAAATTTTCAAATTCCCTAGAAGATAAGGAAAGCCTATCCTGTATAAGGATAAGCTTTAGTCTTTCCTCTGCAATAATACTTGCATCTTTCTTGCCTTTATTAAAATCAAAAATGCCCATTATTCTCTCCTAAAGATATTTCCAAAAAAACCTTTTGGTTTTTCTAACTGTATAGGTATATCTTCACCTTCTAATCTCCTTGCAATTTGGCCAAATTCTTTTGCAGAAGGTGAACCCGGAAGATAATTTACCAAAATTTCTCCCATATTAGTAGTTTCAATAATTGCCTTATCCTCTGGTATAACACCCAATACATCTATATCAAGTATATTAACAATACTTTCAAAATTAAGAGCCTTCTTTTTTGAAACAAGGTTCACATCATACCTATTAATAATAAGACTTATAGATAAAATCCCCTTACTTTCAACGATCCCTATTACTCTATCTGCATCTCTTACAGAGGATACATCCGGAGTAACAACTATTAAAGCTTCTTTTGCAGGTGCAACAGATGACTCAAAACCTTTTTCAATGCCAGCTGGAGAATCAAGAAGCACATAATCAAAATTATTCTCTAATACCGATACAACGTCTACAACTCTGTTAACATCAACATCATCTTTACTATGGATCTGTGAAGCGGGTAATAAGAACAAATTTTCAATATGCTTATCTCTTACAAGAGCTTGGTTTATCTTACACTTTCCGTTAATGACATCTATGATATTAAAAACTATCCTATTTTCAAGCCCCATAACCACATCGAGATTTCTTAAGCCAATATCCATATCCATTACAACGGCGCTTTTCCCAAGTTTAGCAAGAGATGCACCAAGATTAGCGGTGACTGTAGTTTTTCCTACTCCCCCTTTCCCAGCAGTTACAACTATCACCCTACCCATTTTTGCCCCTCCTCACTGATTTTGGTTCCCTCTCATCAAGAGTTTTAAAAGAAATTGTATCATTTATAACTTCTATCATCCGAGGTTTTCTTGATCTATCGTTCACATTTTGGAAATCAACGATTTTACCATTTACTTGTAATTTTGTCGGTTGGAAGGCTAATGCAACAACTCTTCTTCCAACTCGAACTGTTCCTTTGATTGCTCCAAATACATACAAATCCTTAGTTACTTCTACTTCTGCCCCTGGATTTATATTGCCAAGTATCACAACATCTCCATCAAAACTTATCAACTGCCCTGATCGGACTGTGTGATCTATAATTAATACATTTTGATTATCATTTCTTACAGCACCATAAACTTTTTCTTCGTTATTAATCCTAAAGGAAACTCCGATATCACTGAAAATCTTTTCTATTAAACTAACTTCATCACTTGACAATACTCTTCCCTGTGTATCGATGTATAAATGTCCTTTACTAAAAAAATTCCTTTGGTTTAAAACGAGACCTTCCATGTATGATATAACATCACTAAACGGTGCATTTGGGTCAATTTTCAATACTACATTACCATTAATACCTTTGAGCGTAACTGGAACATTTCCCATATTTACCTCCATCACTAATTTATATCTAAAAAAAATTTTTAAGCAAATCTCTCATAAGAGGAGCAAGAGAACTAGAATAAGGAAATTTGGAGTACTCAAAAAAGAGCAATCCTAAAGCCGAAGGGTTATCTCTTGGAGCAAAGGCAACTAACCAGTGATGAACATTTTCCTCCTTATCACCAACTTCTGCAGTTCCAGTTTTTGCGCAAACTGACATTCCATTTACCTTTATAATGCTCATGCTCGGTTTATTGGCAACTCCTTCTAAACCATCTTTCAAAACTTTTAATGTATTCTCCTTAAATTTATATTCAACTCTTATCTTTGGAGTGTATTCAAAGATAATCTTTGAATTTGGAGAAACTACTTTACTAATAAAGTGGGGAACTAAACCAATGCCATTGTTAGCAATGAGTTGATAAAACGATGCAACTTCAATTGGAGTAAGTGAAACATACCCTTGACCAATACTCATATTAGCTGTATCTCCAAGATACCATTCTTCATTAAACGCCTCTTTTTTCCACTCTTTAGAAGGAATAATGCCTTTAACTTCAAAAGGAAGATCAATACCTGTTAATTCACTAATCTGAAGGGTCTTTCCCATTTCGCTAAGGCGATCAACACCTGTTAAAAGACCAAGTTTATAGAAAAACACATCTGAAGAGTTTGCAAGCGCAATAGATGCCGTTTGCTTACCAAAAGCAGAGGGATAAATCCAATCTTTAAAATTCCTACCGCCTATAGTTAGATACGGACCACAATTAATTACTGTATTTTCAGTTATAACATTATTTTCAAGTGCTGTAATTAGTGTAAGACTTTTAAATGTTGAGCCAGGTGGAAATCGAGATTGAACGGCTCTATTTATAAAAGCATTTTTTGAAAGTAAATCGTTGTATTCTTTATCACTGATACCTTTTACTAGTAAATTCGGGTCAAAAGTTGGATGTGATACTATTGCAATAATCGAAGCAGTTTTAGGGTCTATGGCTATTGCAACGCCAGTTCTATCGCCAACTATTTTTTCAAGATTCTCTTGCACCTTGATATCTATTGTAAGGTAAATATCATTGCCAGGTATAGATGGTTGCTCAAAGATCACTTTTGTGATTCTTCCAGAGGCATCAACTATTACTTCTTTCTTTCCTTTAACTCCTCGGAGGTATTTTTCATACTGAAGCTCTAAGCCCTGCTTTCCAACAACATCGTTAACACCGTAGTAATTATCAGTTTTTATATCATCAAGAGTAACAGGACCAACGTAGCCGATAAAGGCTGCTCCAATCTCTTTAAAAGGGTAATATCTTATAAAATCAGTTTTTACAAAAATGCCTGGAAGACTATCAGAGTTTTCCTCTATGAAAACACGCTCTTTATCCGAAATATTTCTCTTGATCACAACTTCTTCGTAAGATGGAAGATTTGCCTTTTTAATCTTTTCTTTAATTTGGTCTTTTGATATGCTGATTACCTTCGAAAGTAAAGTAAATTCAACATCGGGGTTTTTTACAAAGTCTATTATGACTGCAACACTATAAGATGGAATGTCTTCTGCAAGAACTACCCCAT
This sequence comes from Caldisericum exile, assembly GCA_020722505.1. Classification (GTDB taxonomy): domain Bacteria; phylum Caldisericota; class Caldisericia; order Caldisericales; family Caldisericaceae; genus Caldisericum; species Caldisericum exile_C. Next base: position 29,424 of record DYKR01000001.1, read on the forward strand.
TTCTATCAAGAATCCTCCCTCTCATGGGCTGGATTTCCATAATACGAACACTTCTATAGGTCGATAATTCGTAATAGTAATTTCCTTGGATAACTGTAAGAAAATAAGAACGTAAAGAAATTGTAAGAAAAAACACCAAAATAAGAAAATAGAGAAAATAAACCTTATCAAACTTTTGCTTTGCCATAGGATATTAGATACATGATAAAAAGCAACACAGTTGATACTAAGAAGTTATAGCAAGAGAAAGCAAAAGAAACAACCAAGTTTTTAGAAGAGATATTTATACCCACAAAAAGCAGAATGGAAACTGTTAACAAACCAAAAATTTTTGGCATTTTCAACCTTTTAAAAATTGATCTATACAAAAACACCCCAACAACAACTAAAGAAGCATACTCTCCCATAAAATTTCCAAAAATGAGGTCATTTATTAAAAGAAGGGCAATATTTAAATATAAATTAGAAAAATCACTCACTAAGGCAACCACAAGAAAAGCAACAGTAAACAAGAAAGGGATTTTATTACTAACTGCAATATCAAAAAACAGAAGCACAAAGTAAATAACTATTGTAAAAATATCATTTTTTCTCATAGGAAGTAATAACCAACACGTTTCTAATTTTATAGAAATCTAATATTGGCGAAAGAGTAAGTTTTTTTTCGCTTACGCTTTTATTCTCTATTTTTACAAGTTTACCAACAAAAAGATTTGGTGGATAAATGTCGCTTAGCTCGGTTGTTACAAAAACATCACCAATATTATCCTCTAACTTATAAGAAAATTTTGTGATAAAAAGAGCATCTCCTGTGCCTTCTAAAATATCAACACCATAGTGGGAACTATTAGTAACACTTATTCTAAACGCCTTATTGGTTATAAGCATAACTTTTGAAGTTTTTGCGCTTGCACTCTGAATAATTCCTACCAAAACAGCATTCATGCCATCATTTGAATACACAACTGACATTCTCTCGGTTATACCGTCATTTTTTCCTACGTCTATTACAATGAAATTGTTTAACCCGTCGTAAAATATCACATGAGCTCCCTTCATGTTTAGCGTAAGTTTCGACTTAATGCCCAATAAATTTCTAAGCTCTTGGTTTTCATTGTAATAACCCAAAAGAAGTTTTAACCTTGCTTTAAGAATCTCAATTTCATTTTTTAAATCTTTATTTTCTTTAACAATTTCTGCTCCATTTTTTATGCTTATTAAATAGCTTATTAAATAGTTTTCTATACTCTGAGCTGTGCTATTAACAGTAAAAATTAAATTTTTAATAGGCTTTAAAATCAAAAAGTCATAAATTTTATTGAAAGTTATACCATAACTTGCAATTCCTGAGACGAAAATTAACAATAATACTAACGAAATAACTATAACAAGTATCTTTTCATTAGAGGAGTGCATCTTTATAAAAGTCGTAGTTTTCAAGCACTTTACCAGCACCAATTGCAACAGAAGAAAGAGGATCGTCTGCAACTGTAAGAAGAATACCAGTTCTATGCGATAGGAATCTGTCGATATTTTTTAGCAATGCTCCTCCACCGGATAGCATTATACCTCTATCCATAATATCTGCAGCAAGTTCTGGAGGTGTAATCTCTAAAGTCGATTTAATAACGTTGAGAATCTCTTCTAAAACTGGTTGAATTGCCTTTCTTATTTCTTCAGAAGTGATTGTTATAGACTTCGGAAGCCCATCTACAAGATCCCTTCCTCTTATTTCCATCTTTTCTTCTTTTTCTAAAGGAAAAGCATTCCCTATTCTCAACTTTATTTGCTCTGCAGTAACTTCTCCTATTAAAACACTGTATTGACGCCTTACATAAGAAATTATTGCCTCGTTCATCTCATCGCCTGCAATTCTTGTTGATTTACCAACAACTATCCCTTTTAAAGAAATTACTGCAACTTCGGTGGTGCCACCACCAATGTCAACAATCATTGAACCACGTGCTTCTTCAATTGGGAGACCTACCCCGATTGCTGCAGCAAGTGGTTCAGGAATTGTTTGTGCTTGTCTTGCTCCAACATGTAAGGCTGCGTCAATAACCGCTTTTCTTTCAACTGGAGTAATACCACTAGGCACCCCCACTAATACTACTGGTCTAAATATACCTCGTTTTCCACCTGCTTTTGTTATAAGGTAATCAAGTAAAGATTCCGTTGTTTCAAAATCGTTAATTACGCCATCTCTAATAGGACGAACTACTTCAATCTCAAAAGGAGTTCTTCCTGCCATTAACTTTGCTTCATTGCCAACAGCAACAACTCGTTTATTGGAATCAAGAGCAATAATAGTTGGCTCTCTTAACACAACCCCTTTACCTCTAACATAAACCACGCTATTTGCAGTTCCTAAATCAATTGCAAGTTCTTTAGAAAATAGACTCATTTTTCACCTCACTAATCTTATTTAGAATTTTTTCTATTTTTAAAATAGGCATCCCTATTACATTTGAAATTGGACCGATAACTTCGCTAACAAAAATGGATCCTAAGCCCTGAATTGCATAGCCTCCCGCTTTATCAAGTCCTTCGTTAGTTTTTACGTATCTAAATATAATTTCATCGGCAACTGTGTCTGTAAATTTAACCTTTGTAATTTCATAATCAACGATGCTCACATTCACTTTAACACAGGCAACTCCACTAATCACTAAATGTTCCTTGCCCAAAAATTTTTTAAGCATACGCACATTATCTTCAATATCTTTAGGTTTTCCAAAGATAAGTCCATCAAGAGCAACAAGGGTATCAACTCCTAAAACTGGCAGTTTTTCTCCATCTTTACTTATTAAATACGCCTTCATGTACGCATTGTAAATTGCCGTTTTAATTGGGTCATTTTCAAAAAATAATTCATTATAATTTACCTTTTTCACTTCAAAGGTGTAGCCAAAGTCTTTTAAATATCTTATCCTTCTTTCGGAATTACTTGCAAGAATGAATTTCATGTTAGCACAAACATAAGAACAAAAATCAAAATGCCTATTATTGTGCCTATATTCAATTTTAATTCGAAGCTAAAAGCAAGTTTTAAAAAAACAAAATCCATGTTAAGTGTGGGTATACCAAAATTCAAACCGTAATCAAAAATTGGAAAAATTCTTCCAATAAATATACCCAAAGCCGTCCCCAGAACTAAACCTAATAAAAGAAAAAACAAAAATCTCCAAAATGCAAATTTTCTCATCTTTTTTCCAGTCTATTATATATAGCAACCCCTAAAACTCCAATAAGAAAACCCGCAAGTCCTCCTACAGGAATCAAGAAAAATGCATAGTATAAAAACAAAGTATTTTTAGTAACAATATACACGAAAATGACCTGAACAATATTATTCGTGATGCCTCCTACAGTGCTTATACCTTTAATTGATATTCTATTTTTAGAAAACAAAAAAAGGATAGCCATTACAATAGCAGCTGAAACCCCACCAAAGAAACTAGTACCAAATGAAATCCAGTTTATACTCCCCCTAAAGATAGAGGCTACAATAGTCCTTATAGCTGCAACTATAATTCCATATTTTGCACCGAAAAGCATAATTGCAAGTAATGTAGAAAGATTTGCAAGCCCAAGTTTAGCGCCCGGAATGAAAGGGTATATCTGCGGTGGTTCAATTAGATTTAACACGACCCCAATTGCAATAAGCACCGCCAGGTAAACAACTCTTTTAATACTACTTTCAGTAGGAAGTTGTGTCGACATACTTATCCGTCCCTACAATGGAAATTGATATCCTATTTGGAAGGCAAACAATGGATTCACCAACTTTTGAGATTTCTCCTTGCTTAATACACAATTTATCTTTACAGGTGGATTCAATCACTTTGACTTTTCCCTTATTAACAATTACATAGAGAAAACCTTCTTTACTTTTAACAAGAATAGGTCCAAGGTTTGTGGAATCTGATATTGGAACTTTCATAAATAACTCACCATCACTCAAAATAACAAGTAATTTCTCTTGATTTCTACGTAAAACGTATTGAATAAAAATGCCAAATAGTAGCGATACAATGATAAGAACAATTACAAATTTATCACCTATTTTCAACTTCTATACTCCCCGCAAGACTTTCACTATAATAGATATTTAATGAGGAATCAATAAGAACTGCTTGAGCGTCTACCTCTAAGGCAAGTTGTAAGGCTTTGTCTTTTCCCAATATAAAAAACGCTGTTGAAAACGCATCTCCTACGTAGCCCTGTTTAGTGATTGCCGTTGCAGAAATAAGTGCTTTTGCAGGACTTCCATTTCTTGGATCTATTATATGGCAGTATCTTACCCCATCCAACTCAAAGAACCGCTCGTAATCACCAGAAGTAGCAACAAAATTACCTGACTTCAATTCCAAAATTGCTATTACACCATTAGAACGTGGGTGTTTAATTCCCACCTTGAAAATCCTATTTGGATCAGTGTTATAAATATAAACATTTCCACCCATATTAACAACGACTTTTGTAGGTTTGTTTTTTTCAATTATTTCTTTGATTTTATCAAGGGTATAGCCTTTTGCAATGCCTCCAAGATCAATTGCTTCATCTTTTTTCTTTAAAAAAACTTCATTTGAATTTATAACAAGATCATTTATATCTGTAAGTGTAAGGGCTTGCTTTATCTCATTTAAAGTAGGGACTTTATAACTTTCGTCTTTAAAGCCCCAAAGCTTTGAAACAGGTGCAATCATGATGTTAAAAATACCGCCTGTCTTTTCATACATCTCTTTAGCTTTTTTTAGAATTTCAATAGTATCATCGCTTACCTTAATGGGTTTAATTCCTGCATTTTCATTAATTTTTGATACTTCCGAGTTAGGATTGTAATCATCAAAAAGTGAAGCAAGATAATTTATCTCTTTCTCAATTTCATATGCTATTTTTTCTTTATTTATCCCCCAGATATCAATTTTAATGATTGTATCCATACTGTAGATCTCTCTGTGGAGATTCTGATAATTTACGTAGTAAAAAATTAAAAACGGAATAAGTAAAATAAATATTGCAACTGTAAGAAAAATAAGAACTTTTCTATTCATAAATACTGAGATCCTCCCCACAGAAGTCGCACTTCCCGTTGTGTGTATGGTTTTCAACAATCTCAAACCCATGCCTTTTTATAACTCTTCTTTTACATCTAGGACAATACGTATCCTCATATGGGTGTCCAAGGACATTACCTATGTAAACAAAATTCAAACCTTCCTCAATTCCAATATTTCGAATATTCTCAAGTGTTTCAACGGGTGTTGGGTAAAGGTGTGATAAATCAAGATAGGGATAGAATCTTGTTACATGCCATGGAGTATTTTTTCCAAGGTTATCTCTTATAAATATTGCAAGATTTCTTAATTCCTCAAGATTATCGTTAATCGTTGGAATGATGTTAGTGACAACTTCAACATGCATGTTCCATTTTTCCTTTGCATACACAACACTTTCAAGGATTTTTCTATAATCAAATATTGGAGTTATTTTATTGTAAGTTTCTTGAGAAAACGCCTTTATGTCAACACGAAACACATCAAGATACGGCCCAATCATATCCAAACCTTCTTTGGTGATAGAACCATTTGTTACATAAACGGTAAACAACCCCTTTGCTTTTGCAAGTTTGGCTGTTTTATAAGTGTATTCAAACCAAATAGTCGGTTCATTGTAAGTCCAGGCTATCCCTCTTGCCTTGTATTTTAAAGCAAGAGAGACAACCTCTTCTTCCGTAATTTTTTCTGAAATAAGACTTAAATCAAAATCCGTTTTAACAAATCTTGAAATCTCAAAATTTTGACATCCTCTACACCTAAAGTTACATCCCCAAGTGCCAAAAGAAAGAACGGTGCTACCTGGAAAATAATGGAATACAGGTTTTTTTTCAATTGGATCTAATGCCCAAGATGAAACATAGGAATCAAGCAATGTAAAAAGCTTTCCGTCTTTGTTAATACGGACCTTACAAATACCCGTTTTATCCTTTGGTATTATGCATCTAAAGTTACATAAATTACATCTTACCTTATCACCTTCAAGCTTTTCCCAAAGGAGGGCTTCTTCCATTCTAAATTTCTCCTTTTAAAAACCTGTCGATTGATTTTGCTGCGGCTCTACCTGCACCCATGGCCGTAATAACAGTTGCAGCTCCAGTAACAATATCGCCGCCTGCAAATACACCTCTAATCGAGGTTTGCATATTCTCATTCACAAGGATCTCGCCATGTTTTCCAGTTTTCAAGCCCGGGGTTGTTTTGGCAATAATCGGATTAGGAATAGTGCCTATTGCAACAATTGCCTCATCTATATCAATCGTGAATTCAGAACCCTCAATTGGGATTGGTCTGCGTCTTCCAGATGAATCTGGTTCACCTAACTGCATTTTTATACACTCAACTTGCTTTACAAAACCATTTTCGTCACCAATGTATCTTAGAGGATTTGACAAAAGGACAAATTCAATACCTTCTTCTTCAGCATGAACAATTTCTTCTGCCCTTGCTGGCATCTCGTCTCTTCCTCTTCTATAAATTAGGTAAACATGTTCTGCTCCTAATCTTAAAGCAGTTCTTGCTGCATCCATTGCAACATTACCACCACCAATTACAGCAACTCTTTTTGCCCTTTTTATTGGGGTATCGTATTCTGGAAATTTATAAGCCTTCATCAAATTAACCCTTGTTAAAAATTCATTTGCAGAGTATATACCACCCAAATTTTCACCAGGAATATGCATAAACTGAGGCAAACCTGCACCGCTTCCTATAAATACTGCACTAAATCCATCTTCAAAAAATCCGTTTATTGTCCTTGTTCTACCTATTAAAAAATCAAATTCAAACTTTACGCCCATCTTTGTTAACATTGATATCTCTTCTTCGACAATAGATTTTGGCAACCTAAATTCCGGAATACCGTATACAAGAACACCACCTGCAACATGAAAAGCCTCAAAAATTGTTACATCATATCCAAATCTTGCAAGATCAGCAGCACATGAAAGCCCCGCAGGTCCTGCACCAATAATTGCAACCTTTTTACCTTTTGGCGCTTCTTTTTTTGGAAGTAGTGTATTTCCTTTCTTTCGGTTTTCAATATCCCAATCTGCAACAAATCTCTCCAATCTTCCTATGGAAACTGGGTCACCTATTTTTCCAACAACACACACAACTTGACATTGCTCTTCCTGAGGGCATACACGTCCTGTTACAGCAGGTAATAAATTTGACTCATGAATGATATCAACTGCCAATTGAAAATTTTCTTCTCTAATTGCTTTTATAAAAACAGGAATATTAATATGCACAGGACAACCCTCAATACAGGGATGTGTTGGACATTGCAAGCATCTATTTGCCTCAATTATTGCTTCTTCTTTTGTATATCCCAAAGGAACTTCTAAAAAGTTTTTCCTTCTTTCTGTAGCCTCTTGCTCTTTCATCGGAGTAGCTTTTTTATTAACGCTCATTATTTACCTCCTTTGAAAAGTTCCATAGCAATTTGTTCTTCTTCCTTATAAACTGCAAGTCTTTTCATAAGTTCATCAAAGTCCACCTGATGTGCATCAAAATCTGGGCCATCAGAACATGTAAACTTTGTTTCTCCGCCTACAGTAACTCTACATGCTCCGCACATTCCCATACCGCAAACCATTAGAGAGTTCAAACTTACTATTGTCTTTATTCCGTATTTTAAGGTCATATCTGCAACAGCCTTCATCATTACTGCAGGCCCAATTGCAAATATTCGCACAATATCTTTCTCAGTCTCTAAAAGCTTTCCTAAGACGTCTGTAACAAAACCCTTTTCGCCATAGCTTCCATCGTTGGTTGCAATGAGTAATTTATTTGAGGCAGATTTCATCTTTTCTTCCCAAAACACGTAATCTTTAGACCTAAAGCCAACAATACTAATAACATCGTTACCCTCTTCTTTCAACTTTCTTGAGATTGGATAAACTGGAGCTATTCCAATGCCGCCACCGACACATACTACTTTTCCAAACTTTTCAATTTCCGTTGGATTTCCCAAGGGTCCTGCAACATCAAGGATAAAATCACCCTCATTTTTCTCAGCAAGTAGGTATGTAGTTTTACCAATTTTTTGGAAAACGATCGTAATTGTTCCTTTTACTCGGTCAAAATTTGCAACAGTCAACGGGATTCTTTCTCCTTTTTCACTAACTCTTATAATGACAAACTGCCCAGGTTCCGCTATCTTAGCAATACTTTTAGCATCAAGAACCATCGAGACCATTTGTGGCCCTAAGATTTCTTTTTTTAAGATCTTGAACATACTACCTCCTTCTTAAGTCTTAAATTTGCTTTTCGAAATATTTCAAAAAAATTATTACAAACTGTATCAACAAGATTTTCATAAGGAATATTTTTTATTTCAGAAGCTAATTTATAAACATATTCAACAAATTGCGGCACATTTTTTTTACCTCTCATTGGCACTGGAGATAAATAAGGCGAGTCGGTTTCAAATAACAGTTTATTTAATGGAACATATGAAAGAGCATCTCTTAAATCTGCCCTATTTTTAAATGTTACCATCCCCGAGAATGATATGAAAAAACCTCTATCAAGCACTTTTCTTGCTTCTTCCTTTGAATAATCAAAAGAATGAAATACACCTTTATAGTAATGTGCGTTATCTAATATTGCAATGGTGTCAAGAAAGGCTTGCCGAGAGTGTATTACAATTGGCAAATCCATTTTCTTTGCAACATCAATCTGCTTTTCAAAATAATCCTTCTGCAAATTCTTTGGAGTTATATCTCTAAAATAATCAAGACCAATCTCTCCTAAGGCAACTACAACAGGATCTGTTAAAAGTTCTTCAATCTCTGAAAAAAAGGAAATTGAAGTTGGAACATCATAAGGATGAAATCCAACTATTGAGAATACATTATCAAAATTATGCGCTAAGGTTATAGCCTCTTTTGAACTTCTTAAATCATATGCAACTACATTTATTAGAATTCCTTCAGTTAAAACTTTTTTTATTTCTTCTTCCGAATAATACTCTTTAAAAATATGTGTATGTGAATCAATTAACATCAACTAATTTTTGCTCCTTCTTCTATATCGGTATCAACGGTAAGAAGTGTAAGCTTTTCTTTATTACTTGTCGATGCTGCAAGCAACATACCTTGAGAAGTTATACCCATAATTTTTCTTTCCTCGAGGTTCGCAACTATAATTATCTTTTTGTTCAAAAGCTCTTCTGGGCTATAGAATTTCCCAATGCCTGCAACAATAGTCCTTTGCTCACTTCCTAAAGAGAGGGTTAGCTTTATCAATTTTTCAGAATTTTTGACACGTTCTGCTTCTAAAACTTTTGCAACACGTAGGTCGACTTTTGAAAAATCTTCGTAGGTAATTTTTGTAATGCCAACGTTAGATTCTTTACTATCAGAAGTATTTGCTTCTCCAACGAGTTCTATTTTTTCCTTTTCAAGGCGAGGGAATATGGGGTTAAAAACTTCTATTGTCTTAATATGAACCAATTCTTTATATTCTTCAATTTCTCTTTTTTCTACACCAAATTTATCTAAAACAAACTTTGTTACCGAAGGCATAAACGGTTGTAATAAGATACTTACATAGGCGATCCCTTCAAGAAGAGTTTTAAGCACAATATCAAGCTTTTCAGTTTCTTTTGTAAGTTTCCAAGGCTCTTTCACTTGGATGTAATTATTCAAATACCCAATTAAAGACCAAACACTTTCAAGAGCATTGGAAAATGCATATTTTTCCATCGCTTCATTAAACTGTGGAAGCACAGAACTAACAAAATTAATAAACTCTGGATCAGACGATGCAGTTGGCACTGCTGAATTTTTGTATTTTGAAAGCATATTGAGAGTCCTATTGATTAAATTCCCATAATCATTTGCAAGATCTGAATTATAACGCCTAAACAGAGACTCGATTCTAAAGTCTGCATCAAGTCCAAAAACTGCTTCTCTTGAAAGGTAATATCTTAAAATATCCACGCTAAAATCAAAAGGAATGTTGGCAAGAGTAGAGAACCTTTCAGCAAACTCAACTGGATCAACTATATTACCAAGTGATTTAGACATTTTTGCACCTTCTATATTCCAAAAGCCGTGTGCAAAAATCTTTTTTGGCAGAGGAAGACCGACACTTAAGAGCATTGCAGGCCACACAATGCCATGGAAACGTGTAATATCTTTCCCGATGAGATGTAAATCTGCAGGCCAAAATTTATTGAACATATCTTTATTTTCTAAAAAACCAACAGCAGTAACATAATTGATAAGTGCATCAAACCAAACGTATATTGTATGGTCTTGGTCGAATGGCACTGGAATACCAAATTTAAAAGATTTTCTCGTAACTGAGATATCTTGAAGGCCACCTTTCAAAATATTTAAAAGTTCATTGTAGCGTGATTCAGGTTCAATAAAGGTAGGGTTTTTCTCATAGAATTCAAGTAAAGTATCTCTAAACTTGCTTAGTCTAAAGAAATAATTATCTTCAGAAATCCTCTGCACTTCACCACCACAGTAAGGACACTTACCGTCAACAAGGTCAGAATCTTTTAAAAAGGTTTCATCTCTTACACAATACCAACCCTCATATTTACCTAAATATATATCTCCTTTTTCATACATTCTTTTGAAAAATTCTTGGACCACCTTAAAATGGTCGGAATCACTTGTTCGTATAAATCTCGAATAAGAAATATTAAATCGATCAAAAATGTTTCTCCAAGTTGCGCTTGCATCATCTACAAACTTTTGCGTATCGATTCCTAATTCTTTAGCCTTTGCTTCAATTTTCTGGGAATGTTCATCAGTCCCGGTAGAGAAAAAGACATCAAACTTGGTTAGACGTTTAAACCTTGCAATTACATCGGCAGAAATCGCCTCAGACACTGACCCAATATGTGGTTTTGAATTAACGTAATAAATTGCGGTTGTAATATAATAGGTCTTCCCCATATTTAAACTCCTTTTCAAATTAATTTGCTAATTGCATCAATTGCATTTGCAATTTCAAACTTTACTAAACCAAGGTTGCTCACATTCTCTGCAAAAACTACAAGGAAACTACCATTCTTTAAAGCCGAAAAGATAATTCTACCCGTGGAACCACTGATGATACTTTCATTAAACTTACCAAACTTTGAAAGACTAAGCAATTCTGATAAATACCCCTTTAAAGAGGATAGAAGATAAGATAATTCAATTGGAGGGTTGTCTAAATTGGAATTCACATACAACAAATTACCTTCGGCATCTATTAAATAGACTCCTAAAACTCCTGGTAAATCTTTAACCTTAGAAAGAACTTTTTCCATTATTTCATCATCTCCTCTATCTTTGGAACATACTTTTTAAATAATATCCTAATTTTGCCTAAATTCAACGGTTGTCTTAAAACAGCAAAAAGATAACAATCGTATTTTATTGGCACTCCGAATATCCCATATTTATCAGTTAGAGTATAAAATTCACTTACATTTCCCAAATTTAAATTTCTTATAGAAGTTTCAATCCCATCGCAAATTGAAGCAATCTCAGCACTTACAAGTGCTACCTCAAAATTCTCTTTTGCATAAATTGCAACAGGCAAGCCGTCTCTACCTGTAATCCCAACTACTATTACGTCCACAATCTCTTCACTTAAATTTCGAACGATTCCCTCAAGTTCCATTAGTTACCTCCAAAAAGGTAATAGCTTCAAAACAATTATACCAAATTTTAAACTAAAACATATTTCTGTATAATATGAGCATGAAAGGTAAAACACTTGCAAATTTTATCGCAAAAGTTATTGAAGACAAAAAGGGAGAGAACATCAACATCTTTGATGTAAAAAAACTTACAATTATCACTGACTATTTTGTTATCTGTACAGCAACAGCAGGAGAACATTGTAATGCAATCGCAGATGAAATCGAGGAAAGACTCAAAAAGAAAAAAACTCGACCTATCTCTATCGATCGAGGAAATGATTCTTCTTGGATTGCAATGGACTATGGAAGTGTTATCGTTCACATAATGACAGAAGAAAAAAGAAACTTTTACAATTTAGAAAACATTTGGGAGGAAATAAATCCAAAAATCACACAAAGAAGAAAGATGAAGTCTTGACAAATTTGTGTAATTTAATATAATACCTAGGAAGTAATAATTTAAATCTTTGGAGGTTGTATGGACGAATTATTCTCTATTCACGAAGTTAAAGAGGAAATACCTGTGGACCTAAACGAAATTTATGACACAGTAATAATTGGTGGTGGTCCTGCTGGACTCACGGCTGCCATTTATGCAGGAAGATTTCGATTGAAAGCACTTCTTTTTGAAAAATTAGCAATAGGAGGTCAAATCGCCGTAAGTGAGTTGATTGAAAACTACCCCGGGTTTCCTGACGGCATAAGTGGAAGTGAACTTATCGAACTATTTAAAAAGCAGGCACTGAAATTTGGAACTAAAGTTCTTCTTACGGATGTAAGAAAAATTGAAAAAATCGGTGATATCTTTTATGTAGAAACTGAATACGGTAGGGTTCGTTCCTGGACAATTATATTTGCAACAGGAGCAGATCCTGCAAAATTACCAGTTCCAGAAGAAGAAAAATTTAGAGGCAGAGGAATTTCCTACTGTGCAACTTGCGATGCTGCTTTTTTTAAGGATAAAACAGTTGCTGTAGTTGGAGGTGGAGACACTGCTTTACACGACGCACTTACCCTATCAAAATTTGCTGAAAAAGTCATAGTAGTCCATAGAAGAAAAGAACTAAGAGCAACCAAGATACTTCAAGAAGCATGCTTTTCAAATGCCAAAATTTCTTTTGAACTTGAATACATACCAATTCACGTATTGGATGAGAAAAAAGTTGAAGGATTAGAAATTGAAAATGTAATCACAAAAGAGCATAAAGTCCTTAAGGTTGATGGAGTTTTTGTTGCTATCGGGGAAAAACCAAATACAGAACTTGTAAAGGGACTTGTGGAAATGGATGAAAGAGGATTTATTAAAACAAATGAAAAAATGGAAACTTTAGTTTCTGGACTATATGCAGTAGGAGATGCAAGAAGCACTCCGCTAAGACAGGTAATAACAGCCTGTGGTGATGCAGCAATTGCGGCATCAGAGGTTGATAAATATATTAAAAATTTAGGATAAGAGGTGAAAAATGGAAAGGTTATTAAAAGAAAAAGATGCTCAATACATCAAAGATTTATTTGAAAAGAAATTAGAAGGTGAAGTAACTTTAACGCTTTTTATTGAAACAAAAGGGCCAAATGTTACTAAATTTAATGAACAGTATCTACCATACACAGAAGAAATAGTAAAAGAAGTAGCTGAACTATCCCCCAAAATAAAAATGAACATATACACCGATGACTTTGAAAAAGAGAAAGAGTATAACATAAAAACTGTTTCTGCTCTTTTCATTGAGGGAAATAAAACAAATAAAAACATCGTCTATTACGGAATTCCTTCAGGGCATGAGTTTTCTTCTCTACTTGAAGATATTGTAGATGTTTCGAGAGGAAAAACTGAACTTCCAGAAGATATAAAAGGAAAAGTGCAAAAAATTTCAAGTTCTATTGAAATTCTTGTTTTTGTGACCCCAACATGCCCATATTGTCCAAGAGCAGTTAGAACAGCACATCAATTTGCTTTAGAAAATCCAAACATCAAAGGAGTTATGGTTGAAGCAAACGAATTCCCAGAATGGTCAGAAAAATACAACGTTTATGCTGTTCCTAAAGTGGTAATTAATGAAGGTAAGGGAGAATTTGAAGGCGCACTACCAGAAGACGCATTTTTGGAAGCAATTTACGATGCAATTGGAATAAAATTGGTTTAAAGATTTAAATTCCCATAAAATATAAAAAGCCCCGCTTAAGCGGGGCTTAAAAACTATTAAGAGCCTTTAGATAAGTAACGCAAGAATCGCTTTTTGAATATGTAATCTATTTTCTGCCTGGTCAAAAACTACTGAGTGAGGACCATCAAGCACTTCGTCTGTAATTTCTTCACCTCTATGAGCAGGAAGGCAGTGCATGACAATTACATCAACTTTTGCATGTTTTAAAAGTTCTGAGTTTATTTGATAGGGCCTAAAGATTTCAACTCTTTTTTCATGTTCAGCCTCTTGTCCCATTGAAGCCCAAACATCAGTGTAAATAACATCAGCATCTTTTACAGCTTCATACGGGTCGTTTGTGATAAAAATTCGTGAGTTAGAAAACTTAGCAAACGAATTTGCAATTTCCACAACTTCTTTTGAAGGTTCATACCCTTTTGGAGAAGCAATAGAAACATCTAAACCTAAAATGCTTCCACCAATAAGAAGAGAATTTGCAACGTTATTTCCGTCACCAACATAGGCGAGTTTAACACCTTTTAGAGTTCCCTTTTTCTCCTTAATTGTTAAGAAATCGCCTAATGCTTGGCAAGGATGTGAGTAGTCAGAAAGAGCATTTATAACAGGAATAGAAGCATTAGCTGCAAGTTCTTTTAGAGTTCTATGTTCATAAACTCGAGCAACAATACCATGAACATATCTTTCAAGGACTTTTGCAGTATCAGTTATGGTTTCTCCTCTAATTAATTGCATGTTAGATGTTTCAAGCACAAGTGGAAGTGCGCCAAGTTCATGTATTGCAACAGCAAACGAAATCCTAGTCCTTGTTGATGGTTTCTCAAATAACACAGCAACAGTTTTCCCGTCCAAAAATTTTTCGTCTTTTCCTGCATAGTGGTCAGTTTTCATCTTTTCAGCTTGGAAAATGAATTCTTCAAGTTCTTCTCTTGTAAAGTCTTTCAAACACAAAAAGGACCTTCCTCTTAGTTTGGTTGCCATGTTATCCTCCAAATTTGTTAGTTAGTATATCTTTTAAATCAGGCTTCCCAATCTCTTGGAGTTCATATCTAACTCTTACAGCAGGTTTGTTAAGTGTTAAAACTCTTCTTAAATCAATTGGGGTGCCAATTACAACAACATCGGCAGGAATAGAATTTAAAGTTTCTTCAAGTTCTCTAATTTGAGTTTCACTATAACCCATAGCGGGCAAAACATCTTTAGTTTGAGAATATTTTTCGTATGTTTGCTCTATAGATCCAACTGCATAGGGAAGTGGAGATATAATTTCGCTTGCGCCGAGTTTTCTTGCTGCAATATAACCTGCACCATAACTCATCCCGCCATGTGTCAACGTTGGACCATCTTCTACGACAACGACCTTCTTTCCTCTTATGATTTCTCCATTCTCAACAAATAGTGGGGAGGCTGCGTCAACCAAAATTGCATTTGGATTAAGTTCTCTTGCATGATTTCTGATCAATTCAATTGATTCGAAGTCTGCTGTATCCTCTTTATTAATAACTATTACATCTGCACTCCTAAAATTCGTTTCGCCAGGATGGTATTTAAATTCGTGTCCAGCCCTTAATGGATCTGCAACAACAATTTTTAAATCAGATTTATAGAATGGGAAATCATTATTACCACCATCCCATACAATAATGTCAGCTTCTTTTTCTGCTTCCCTTAGAATTCTTTCATAGTCTACACCTGAATAGATAACTGCTCCAAGGTCAATGTGTGGTTCATACTCTTCTCTTTCCTCAATTGTGCATTTGTATCTATCAAGATCTTCATAAGTTGCAAACCTTTGAACTGCCTGTTCAACAAGGTTGCCGTAAGGCATAGGGTGTCTTATAGAAACAACTCTTTTACCCATTTCTCTTAGAATTTTTACAACTTTTCTCGTTGTTTGGCTTTTACCAGAGCCCGTCCTAACAGCGCAGACAGAAACAACTGGTTTTGTTGATTGAAGCATTGTGCTTTCAGGTCCCATTAACCAAAAATCAGCTCCATTTGCAAGCACAATTGATGCCTTATGCATAACATACTCATGGGACACATCACTATAGGCAAATACAATTCTATCTACTTTTAACTCCTTTATAAGTTTGGGTAGATCTTCTTCCGGATAAATCGGAATACCGTTTGGGTACAGATCTCCTGCAAGCTCATTGGGATAAACTCTACCCTCGATGTTTGGAATTTGAGTTGCAGTAAAAGCAACTACCTCAAATTCATCTTTCTTTCTAAAAAAGACATTGAAGTTGTGGAAATCCCTTCCAGCAGCTCCCATGATAATAACTCTTACTTTTTCCATCTTAACACTCCTTTCAAAAATTTTCTACTTAACATTATATGTTAAGTTCTCAAAATTTTGAACAATCTTTCGGTAATTATTCTTGAAGTTAAAGAAAGCAAAAATAACGGTAATAAAAGGATAAATGAAGCTGAGTAAACTTTCCACATACATACCTTTAGAGAGGTAAAAAACACCACAAACAATAAATACAATCCATCTGAATCTATTTACAAGATAAACAAAGTGCGTGATCTTTAGGTTCAAAAATTTATCTGAGAAAAAACCCCATAAAACATTCAGTAAATAAACTACAAGCAAAATGTAATACCACTTTATAAAGAACATTAAAGGTGGCACCAACATTTCAGTAAAATAAAGAGGAAAGTTAGCCCATTCACCTGCCCTACTTTCAATGTAAGATTTATTTTTCACTTCTCTAATCTTTGCAAATTCTTTCATTCTTAAACCTTAGAATCTAATATTATAAACTAGTAAAAATGCAAGTATCTGTAGTATGTATTTACTTACAACTTCAGGAGGAGTTGTGTCTATTTCGATTTCTATTGTCTGGGTTAATTCCTTTACAGCCTCAACGATTCTTCCGGCAATAACCTCTGAAACTGGTCTTGAAAAAGCCTTCTCTTTACGTATTCTATTGAAAGCTACCGAATAGATGGCATTTTCATCTTTGAAATTTTTCAAGAAAATATCCTCAAGCAGTTCAAGGGATACTTGGGCAATGTCGTTTTTCTCAGTTTCAGGCATAGGAGGCAGTGCTGCAAGTGCCTGACTTAAAAACTGCCTAATTGCAAGAGAAACTTTTTGCACATCATTAACATTCTGTAAGCTTTGTCTCAACGGTTCAACCATAGAGTAAGCTTTGTATACAATAAAAGTAATATAGCCAAGGTAACTATCTACGTTCAAAAGACGTTTAATCTGTTCCATTGAAACAACTCTTATTGCTCTCTCCATTCCAGATGTTCCTAAGATATTCAACATCTCCTTAGTAATCACGTATAACATATCAAACAGGTCATAACTTTCAGCATAACCAACGTATAAGTTTAAGTTTTTCGCATCTATTCTATCTATCACTTGTCCATGATTTTGAAAATTCCACACAAGAGTATGGGCAGTTTGTGAAGCAATAACAGACCTCTCTCTTTCTGGCTTATCTTTAAACATATACCTATAGAGGAAATTGTACGCATACTGTTCACCTGTTGTTAACGCTCTGTAGCACATATTAACAACAGTTGGATTGATCTGTTGAACTATTGGAACTAAATAACTCATAGCAGTATTCATGGCAATATCCACTGCATCCTCTTTTTTAATCAACGTGCTTTGGGTAATTCCTTGAGACATTTTCATTGCAAGAGGGAAAAAATCTGTCACAAACTTGCCATAGAGTTGTAAAAACGGATAATAACCTTCTAATGCAGAAATTTGGAGCTTTTCAATGAGAGGGTGCTCCATCTGCATATCAAGAGGACCAATTTCCGACTGGGCTCCCATGATAATCTCATCTGCTGCTAAAGTCATAAGAGTTGCAGCACTCTTCGCAAATAAAGGCACTACTGCTTTTAGCTTTTTGCATCTTGAACGGATAATGTTCATCATTTGGTAGGCAGGATGTGGATACCCACCATTAGAAAGAACTACCATATCAATTCTTGTCTTTTCAGGTGGAGTTTGAATTTTGTTTAACTGATCTATTAGATCAAAAACATCATCTCTGTCAATAGGCGCAAATTGGTTGTAAATCATAAAAAGAATATATCTATTCTCTATTTTCTCTTCTTGTGTAAAAGGAGGAATTGGGGTTTGCAATGGGAGTTGTTCTTTTGTTTCCTTTGATTCACCAACCTCCTCTTCTTCTTTTTGCTCGGCTTCTTTTTGCTCGGTGTCTTTTTTCTCTTCGTTGTCTTTTAAAGTCCCTTCAAAGTCTTTGTCTTCTCTACCTTCATGGTGCTCAGGTTGTTCATCATTTGAAAAATCGTCTTTTTTACTGATGTCCATAACATTCTACCTCCCTTCTTAAAGGCCTCTTTTAAATTATACATTTTAAGCAACATTTTGCAAATAAATACGAATTTCTCACAACAGGAGGATACTAAAGTTAATAATTTATGTTATAATATGAATAGGGAGGAGAAAAATGAAAATTAGAGAGGCAGCTGCTGCTGGAAGTTTTTATACTAATGATAGAGAAGAATTAAAGAGTCTCGTTAGAAAATTTGTAGAAAACGCCCCACTTAGAGATTTACCTAATCTTAAAGCCATAATCTCTCCTCATGCTGGCTACATTTATTCAGGTCCTGTGGCTGGTCATAGCTATAAGCAATTAACGAATATTGACTATTTAAATTATCAAACAGTGCTGATAATTGCACCATCGCACTTTGCATACTTTAGAGGTGCTTCAGTTGGTCTTTTCGATGCCTATAAAACCCCGTTAGGATTTGTCAAAGTTTCACAAAAAGCAAAAGAGCTTTTATCCCTTGATGACTTCCATTTCATACTTGAAGCACACCTTGAAGAACACAGTATAGAAGTCCAATTACCTTTCTTGCAATACATACTTTCAAAATTTGAAATAATACCAATCCTCTACAGTGAAACAAACGCAAAAAGTCTAATGAAAGGAATTGAATCTGTTTTGGATGAAAATACTATTATTGTAATAAGCACCGACTTAAGCCACTACCATTCATACAACGAGGCTATTAAAATAGACCAACATTGTATAAACGCCGTTAAGAATTTAGACAGCAAACAGTTAAAGAAGTGCGAAGCTTGCGGTAAAATAGGAATTGAAGTGGGGATAGAGTTTTCAAAAAAATACAATCTTAAAAGTGAAATCTTATCATATGCAACAAGCGGTGATACGGCAGGTCCAAAGACAAATGTTGTAGGATACCTCGCTGCAGCTTTCTTTGGAGGTTAAATGAACAATTCTCAAAAAATTATCCTATTAAAACTCTCAAGAAAAAATATAGAAACTTACATAAAAGAAAAGAAAAAACTAAAAATCAATAAAATCGATTACAGTGATAGTGAATATTGGGAGGAAAAGGGAACTTTTGTCACTCTAACAGAAAATGGTAATTTACGAGGATGTATTGGTTCTATTTATCCAGTAAGACCACTTATCCTTGATGTTATCGATAACTCAATAAATGCTGCTTTTAGAGATCCTAGGTTTTATCCTGTTGAACTTGAGGAACTTCCTTTAATCGATATAGAAATATCAATTCTTTCGGTTCCAGAAAAAATTAATTTTTCTACTACCGAGGAGTTATTCAATTTAGTTAAGCCACTAAAACACGGAGTAATTATAAAAAAGGGGTTTTACCAAGCAACATTTCTTCCGCAAGTATGGGAAGAGCTAACTAATCCAATTGATTTCTTTTCACATCTCTGTTTAAAAGCAGGCTTGCCTAAAAATTGTTTTGAAGAACCAGGCCTTACCGTAGAAATTTACACCGTCGAATCATTTTCAGAAAAAGAGCTCAATTTAAATCAATAGGTATCGGGATCTTTAAAAAAGAAACCCAAAATAGATATAATAACCATTGGTATAATCCCAAACACAACAAGAGAAGATGTAAATGTCTTCGTTAATACACCCAACAGAGGGAAAATACCCCCACCCAAATTTGCAAAGATAAGGATAATGCCACTTCCAACGCCAGCATATTTCACACCAAGATTACGGAACGCACTTGGAAGATGAAGCCCTAATGGATAAATTGGAAATAGGGCAATTCCTAATATTAGAGAAACGAAAAGTAAATACCCTAAACTATTCAGGTAAAGACTCAAGAGAAGCGAAACAACAACAACTAATGGAAGAATAATGAAAAAAATGCTTACTTTCTTCAATTTGTGGCTTAAGCTTGGTATAGTCATAGCACCAATTAAACAACCAATCAGAATAAAAGCATTAATAAAGCCAGCTTTTGAAGGTTCGAGGCCTTTAAAGATAACGTTAAGTTTTGGATACCAACCTGCAAGATACTTAAATACCCCTATATCAAAGAAAGAAATTAGAGAAAGAATTATCAGTGATTTGTTTGAAAAAACTAACCTAAAACCTTCTATAATGGGAAGTTTCTTATTGACTTCTACATTAAGAATTGTATCATCCCAGTTTAGGACAGAAACAATGTAAATTAATGAAAACACAACCGAAACAATACCGCATAAAATAAGATATAACTTTAGCCCAAGCCCCTTTGCTAATGGATAAGATATAAAAAAGGCTAAAATTTGACCTAAAACAAGAAAGGCCGTAAAATATGCAGTGACCTTTGAAGCTTTATCTTGTGAAAATAGCCTGTAAGAAAGTGGTGACCACGAAGCAAAAGCAAAAGTTGCGCTTAAAGCAAAAAGAAAATGAAACAAAAACATTAATAATACACTACTTGCAAATACACCTCTTAAAAAAACAAACACGCCCAATAAAATGGAAGCAGTTATGGTCGATTTTTTGGGGCTAACATCTGCAAAACTTCCTGTAAAGTATGAAAACAAAACCAATAAAAGTGGAACAGAAGTTATCAAAAATTCTGCTATTACTGGTTTAACGCCCATGCCTTCCTCAACAAATTCCTTAAGAATGGGACCCCACATAAACCAATTAAAACCAATAAGAAGTGTAATAATACCAAACAAAACAAATATCAATACGTTCTTTTTGCCCATTTCATACCTCCTTATTAAATTTTCTTAATATTTCACTTGCACTATTGACAAACTAAAACTTTTTTGTTATACTTATGTTTAAGTAAGTACAGATATTCGCCACCGAATAACTGATACCTACCTCCTTTCTTATTCATGCCAGGGAAGGCACACCCCAAAGCCTTCCCATTTTTTATCTGTATTGAGACTTATAAAACTCATAGTAAAGACCTTTTTTCTCCATTAATTCTTCGTGATTACCAAACTCCACTACACGTCCTTTATTTATAACGTAAATTTTGTCAACATTTCTAATAGTTGAGAGCCTATGGGCAATAACTATAGAAGTTCTATCTTCGATGAGAATTTTTGTGCCCTTTTCCAAAAGTTCCTCGGTACGCGTATCAACGCTTGAAGTTGCCTCATCAAGGATAAGGATCCTTGGATTATGAATTAAAGCCCTAGCAAATGAAATTAGTTGCCTTTCTCCCATTGAAATATTTTTACCTTCTGTGGAAAGCTCATAATAAAAACCAGAAGGCAGCTTTTTTATGTAATCATAAATACCGAGTACCTTACAAACTCTCTCAACTTCCTCTATTGAATAATCATCACCCAGTGTGATGTTTTCAAGCACATTTCCTTTAAAAATGAATACGTTCTGTAGAACCATACCCAAGTATTTTCTATAATGAGTTTTGCAAACATTTTTAAGACTTATACCATCGACTTCAATTTCACCTCTTGTTGGCTCATAAAAATTAAAAATCAAGTTTGCAATAGTTGTTTTACCTGCACCAGTAAAACCAACAAGTGCAATCTTTTCTCCTTGTTTAACCGATATGTTTATTCCTTTTAATACTTCATTTCCTTCCTCATATGAGAAATAAACATCTTCTAATGCAACACTACCCTTAACATCGAATTTTACTCCTTCATCATAAAAATCTCCTTCGGGATTTTCGTTAAGAAAACTATCTATCTTTACCATAGAAGCAATTGCATTCTGCAAAATAGAAAATTTATCCGAAAGATCACCCAAAGGTCCGTATAAATAAGACAAATAAGTTGAAAATGCAATTATAGTTCCAATAGTTGATGTTCCGTCTATTGTAAATTTCCCCCCAATAAAAATTAGAAGGAATGTAGAGATATAAGAGGATATATTAATAACCTGACGTAATGTAACATTTATAACCTGCGATTTATAAAAATTATTTCTGAAGTCTTTTGAGAATACCTTGAACTTGTCAATCATCAATTGTTCTAAATTAAACAGTTGGACCACATTTAAACCAGTGAGAATCTCCTGCATATGTATATTCATTTTAGTTACAGAATCACGGACTCTTTCGTATATTTTTTCGATAATATTACCCAAGTATAAAGACAAAAATAAGGCAATCGGCAAAGGAGAAAGAATAATTAAAGCAAGTTTAAAGTTAATATAAAAAATAAAAACAATAGCAAGCAACACAAAAAGTAAATCTGCAAGTAATGAAATAATACCTGCATTTAATAACTCGTTCATATTCTCAATATCGTTGGTAATTCTTGTGATGATTTTTCCTGTGGGTTCTTTTGTAAATGATTGTAGGCGAAACCTCGAAACTCTACCAAACATATCAAGCCGTATATCCCTCATGATTCTTTGACCTGTGAGATTACCCACATAAACTTGAAGGAGTTTAAAAACGATATTTGCAAAAACTAAACTAACAAAAATTATAAAAGACAACTTTATGTGGCTAAAATCTTTTTTAGATATGAGTGTGTCAATAAGTGATTTCAAAAGAAAGGGAATAATAGCAGAAGTAATCGAAGCAATAATCGTAGAAACAAATGTAATTACAAGCATTATTTTATATTTTAAAAAGTACGGGACAAACCTTCTATAAGCAGTGTTTATCATACGGTTTCCTCTAAAAGCTGTCTTTGATAGATATGGTAAAGGTAGCCTTGTTTGTCTAAAAGCTCTTTAAATGTTCCTTCTTCTATAACTTCTCCATCAAAAATAACAAAAATCTTTTTCGATATCATTAATGCACTTAATCTTGAAGAAACAAGAATCACAGTCAAACCATACTTCTTTGCGTATTCATCTAAATTTTTTATAATGTTGAACTCTGTTGTAAAATCAACACTTGAGAAGGCATCATCAAGTATGAGAAAGGGCTTTTTAGAAAGTATGGCTCTTGCAATAGCAACCCTCTCTTTTTCACCACCAGATAGTGTTATACCTTGCTCTCCTACGACGGTTTTAAAATTATCCTTAAAAGACATAATACTATCGTAAAGGGAAGCAGTTTTTGCTGCTTCAACTACTTCGTCAAATGTCGCATCAGGTTTGCCTACTCTTATGTTATTTTCTATTGTATCAGAAAATAGGAATATTTCCTGTGGCACGTAAGCAAATAAATTCTTAATGGTTTTAAAGGAAATCACATTGATATCCGTGTTATCAAAAAATATTGTGTTAGATGGAACATCTATTATCTTAAGTAAAGCCTGAAGAAGTGTTGATTTTCCCGAACCAGGATTACCAATTATTCCATATATGTAATTTTTTTCAAACTCGATATTTATATTCTTAAGAACTAAAACATTTCCATCATAAGAATAATTTAAATTGGATACCTTTATTCGATTGATATCGTTTTTTTCTAATCCAGAGAATTCGTTTTTTATACTTAGGACTTCTTCAATTCTTGAAAGAGACGCAGTTGCCCTTCTAAAAAGTGCGATAGAAAAACCAACAGCCATCATTGGCCAACTGAGAGTTTCAATATATTGAAAAAATGCTGCAATTGTGCCAATATCAACTCTATTCTGAATGTAGAGAGAACCCCCGTAAAAAATTAAGATTACAATTGAAAAATTAATAAGAAAATTAACCAAGGGGTCAAAAAAACCATCAATTTTAACAAGTCGTATGTTTTCTTTAATGTATTCTTCGTTAACATTGGCAAATAAGCTTTTAAAATAATTCTCTTTAACAAAGGCTTTAATTACCCTAATGCCCTCGACCAGCTCCCTCACCCTAACACTCATATCGGCAAAGATTGTATTTATTTTTCTGTAGATGTTGTGTATCTTTGAACCAAGATTAAGAGCGATAGGAAAAAGTAAAAGTAGTGGGAGTGCAACGGCAACAGTGAGTTTTAGGTTCATCCTTGCCATAAATATAAAAGTGGTAACGCCCAAAATAAAGATATCAACAATTGCAAGGAACCCCATTATCAAAAACATTCTTAAAGCTGTGGTATCGTTTGTCACTCTTGACATAAGGTCGCCAATCTCAAATCTTTCCAAATCTTTTTTTGAAAAAAACACGTAATTCTCAAAAATTCGGTTTTTAAGTTGATTGTCAAATCTCAAAACAGCGTATCTAAGGAGTGCTTGGTATAAAAATCTTAAGAAAACTATTCCAAAAGCAATAATGATAATGTAAATAGAATATTTAGTTAAGCTGGAAATATTTTTTTGAGAAATGCTGTCGATTGCTAAACGTGTATATCTAGGAATATACACCTGTCCAAAATCAACTGCAATAAGCAAAAAGGTAATAACAATATACCTAAAAAATTCTTTTCTAAAATATTCCTTAAGGATTTTCATTTTTTAATTCATTTTCCGCTGGAACTTTTCCATGTTCTAGTAATCTTATTGTACCATAAACTAAGAAAGAAAAGAAAAAGTTATAAATAATTTGATTACGTAAAAATGGAAGCCCAGCTAAAAGACAGGTAAGATAACCTGAAAAACTTTTCGGATAAAAATCAAACATAAAAAATACAAGGGAATTCGAAACTAAGAAAAATGCCAAAGTTCCTAATAATTCCATTGAAATTACATTCAAAATTTTTTTACCCGAAACTATGTATTGAACGAGAATAACAACAAACCAAGATATAAAAACAATTACTTCCCATTTGAACATAAAAGGAACCTTAAAAGAAAGTAAAACATCTGAAAAAATAACTACAAGAGGAATAGCATAGAGAAATTTCTTTTTATCATGCAAGAGGGTGGTAAAGGCTATCAAACTCGAGAAAAATTCAACATTTGGTAATTTTAAAGGTAAAAATCTTGAAAAAATTGCAATTAACAAGAAAAATACAAAAAACACATTTTCAGATTTATTCTTCATATCTTACCTCACATAAATTTTAAAATTTTTAATATTGCATATATAAGTTTTATCTCTAACCTTTTGGACTTTTCAAATCTTTTAAACACTTCTTTATATGACAAATAGCCAATATCCTCCTGGGTTCGAATTATAAATTCAAGAATACGTTTGTTAAGAATTACCCTCTTTATAATCGGCAAAAAGGGATAAAAGGCATTGGATAAAGCACTACCATATCGGAATTCTTCAAAGATTGTTGATTCAAGCAAATTTAAATATTGGCTAAAATCTTTACTCCTCTTTTTTAGGTTATCTAATATAACCTCCGAAAGAAGTTTAGAAGAAAGAATAGAATGGTAAATACCAGCAGCGTTAAACGGGTCTACAATTGAAGCTGCTTCACCTACAAGAGCAACCCTTCCTTTTGCTATATTATAATCCCCATCCCAAAGGGAAATCGGATAAATCTTAATATCTGCATAAGTTGGATCTATTAAGTTCGACACACCTTTTTTATAAAACTTTTTCATAGCACCAGCACCAACCGAAATAAAATCTTTTTTAGTAAACTTCCATCCGTATCCAAGAAAATTATACCCAAGATAGACGTTGAGAGCATCATCAGAGTTATTTTCTTTCCTTAACTCTTTTTCTTCTGCTATAATTATTTTTGTTTTCTTATTTAAATTAGCTAATAGTGCAACCTTACTTCCAATACCATCTGCACCAACAAGGAAGGCTCCAGAATAAACATTTTTATTAGTTTTTACTATAACTTCATTAGCATGTTCTTCAAAAGATACAAATTCTTCTCCATATCTTACATCAAGGTTGTTACGTAGATGCTCATCAAAGTTCTTCCTCATTACACCGAAAGCAAAAGGTCTATCAAATGTTACACTTTCCTCAACTATACCCTTATGCAAGACTCTAAAAGTTCTATAGGGAACATACTCAAAATCTCTACTTACACTCTGAGGCAAAATGTCAAAAATGCCCAGCGGTAAGCCACCTGCACAAACTTTTTCTCTAAAGTGGTCGCCTTTTTCAATAACAACAGAATCGATACCCATATCTTTCAAAAAATGTGAAAGAGTTGCACCACTTGGGCCACCACCAATTATTATTACATCATGTTTTTCCATAGGCTTTCTGGCGGAGAGGGTGGGATTTGAACCCACGAGAAGGGTTACCTTCTACCTGATTTCGAGTCAGGCGCTTTCAACCGCTCAGCCACCTCTCCAGAAGTTATTATATAAAATTATCTATTTATGCCAAACTTTTGGCATAATAGTGGAAAATGATTTACGATATACCTAAAGATGATGTTAAATTTGAAAGAACACTCTTTTACGAAAATGCTAAATTTAAAATAGAGAAAATTGTTTCAAATAGTTTAGTGAAAACAAACTTTCCTAAAAATGATATAAACTATGCGTATCTATATCTTCCAAAATCCAAGATTATAGACAAACCTGTTGTATTGCTTCATGGAATGGGAAAAAGAAACTTATTTTTAAAAAAAGCTTATAATTTATTTGTAGGTAGATATGAAAATATTGGGGCTAATTGAAGTAAACAAAGTAAGTATTTCAGAAAAGGAAGACATAAATTTTGAGAATATTCTCATACTGGCATACAAACTATCTGAATTAGGTGCAGAGAGTATTGTGTTATTAAACGAAAAGAAAGAAAATTGCATTAAAATAAAAGAACGTCTTAAAGAGAAACTTGACATACCCGTTTTTTCAGTTGAAGAGTTAAAAGGTCATGTAGTTTCTGTTGAAGAATATCTTAGAGGCATAAAGAGTGAAACGCTTATTATAGAGGAAGGAAAAATTCTTTCAATTTTTGATGAAAAAAGAGAGAATTTGCCACAACTCATTAGTTTAATTTGTTATAAAGCAAAAAAAGATGGTTTTAAGGCAGTTGCAACAACTGATATTGAAAGTGCTTTATTAGCGGTTAGGATTACTTAAAAGTTTACGTAAATTCTTTTTAAATGGTGGATAAACAACTCCTAAATCAGTTATAATTGCAGTAATTAGCTCATGAGGTGTTATATCAAAAGAGAAATTATAAACTTCAGTATCGTATGGGGCAATCCTTTTTCCACCACAATGCGTCACTTCGTCTAGGCTTCTCTCCTCAATAGGAATTTTCTTGCCAGTCTCAATTGAGAAATCAATAGTTGAAATTGGAGCTGCTACATAGAACGGTATCTTATGGTAATAAGCAAGCACTGCAAGCATATATGTTCCAACTTTATTTGCAGTATCTCCGTTTAATGCTATTCTATCGGCTCCTGTAACAATCCCGCTAACAAGGCCTTTTTGCATAACAAAAGCACTCATATTATCAGTTATAAGTTTAAAAGGGATACCCGCTTCCTTTAATTCAAAGGCAGTCAATCTTGCCCCCTGTAAGTATGGTCGAGTTTCTAAAGCAATTACATTAATACCAGTATACTTTTCATAGGATCTTTTTATTACAGAAAATGCCGTGCCGTATTTTACAGTTGCAAGTGCACCAGTATTACATATAGTCATAATGGTATCGTTATCTGAAAACAATTCAGAGCCGTATTCACCTATTTTATAGTTTCTTTCGGCATCTTCCTCTTCTATTTTCTTTGCTTCATCCAAAACAAGCTTTTTAAGTAAAAAAACATCGTTATTTTTATTTTCAAGTATTTTATCGAGTATTCTCTTTGTTGCCCAGGCAAGATTAACCGCCGTAGGTCTTGCGCTATCAAGGTAAGATTTAAGCTCTTTTGCCTTTTCTACAAAATCATTAGAATCTCCATCAAAATCTCTTAATCCAAGATACATACCGTATGCAGCAGCAACCCCTATTGCTGGTGCACCACGAATTTTCATTTCCCTTATTGCATCAAAAATATCTTTCTCGTTATTACAGACACAATAAGTAATATCAAAAGGAAGATACCTTTGATCTAAAATATGAACTACATCTCCATCAAAATAAATGGACCTGTATTCCATAACTATACTTTGTATTTATTAAGGCAATCAGTGCAAACTCTCATAACCTTAATTTTTCCATCAATCATAACTTTTGTTTTATGTAAATTTGGAAGGAATCTCCTGTTTGTTTTTCTATGAGAATGGCTTACTGTATGTCCAGTTATAGGACTTTTTCCACATATCTCACATTTTTTACTCATATCAACCTCCAATTTTCTATAAAATTAACACTCTACATTTTATAGATTTTAAAAATTATTGCAAGTAGTTTTATAAATGTCTTGCACAAAAGCATATTTTTAGTGTTTTTAAACTCTTCGACTTGCTATTTCAACCCTATTTATCCACTCCATAGAAAGCCATGTGAATATTAACACCCAGAGTATCCCAATCACCCAGGCGAATTTGGTTGGGTTCTCA
This sequence comes from Caldisericum exile, assembly GCA_020722505.1. Lineage (GTDB taxonomy): Bacteria > Caldisericota > Caldisericia > Caldisericales > Caldisericaceae > Caldisericum > Caldisericum exile_C. The sequence continues at coordinate 57,819 of DYKR01000001.1, forward strand.
AAAAATAAATTACGTATAATAAAATCTATGACTTTACTATTCTTGTAAGATTGATAGAGAATTCCTGTAATTCTCGTTATCATGAAAATTGCCCCGATAGAAGCAATACTACCTGCTACAAGTTTACCTGGTAAAAGGGGTGATACGAACACCGCAAGGCTAACAAACATAAGTGTCCTTAATAAGGCGTTTAGGCCTACTTCTGCAAATCCTATAAGCACTTCTGTTATTTTCATATTTTGTATTACTGTTGTATCTATACCGTTTAGTCCAAAATGCATAGTTATTATACCTGCACCTAATGATATAGAGAAAATCGCAATAAGCAGTTGAAGAAAGATAAACATATAAAAGCTTATAGATTTTTTGAGCATCCAAACTCTTCTACTTTGCCCACATGTAAGATGTGTTAAGAATGTGCCCTGAACATACTCAACATTGAATAAAAGGTCAGAAAAGAGAATGAAAATAATTGGAATAGCATCCTCTTTAGTGCTAGTGATAAAATGCAAACCCACTTACTAATCCACCTATTGGCTCTTTATTTTCAATAAAAGATAATAATTCTTTAATTATTTTTTATTTGCTCATTATCTTTTCTCTTTATTTCAAATCCAAAACTGCATTTTTGCAAATCCTGGATTTAGTTTTCTTAAATTGTTGAGGAGTTTGTTCAAAAAAGGAGATTTAGAAAATTTTATCTTTTTAACTTTCGTTGGAAATTTTTCTTCGTAGAGAGTGTTTGCATAGTAAATAATATAAAGTAGCAACACAACGAAAGAAAATAGCAAGAAGACGTCAAGAACTTTTGCACAATAATCTGAATGAGTCAACAATAGCAAGAAAAAGTTGGACAATTAAAACTGAGCATAAAATTTTTGAACTTTTTTATGTGCTTTCTTCGAAATTTCTAGGTCTGAAAGCGTTGCTGGGATCCTAATCCCAAAAATTGGGTTCCTCTCACTCGCTAACAAGATAAGGCACAATACTAAAATAACCCCGTCAATCCAGATAGAAAATAAGTATAAGTTCATTTCACATTTACCTCTTTTTTAATTAGTTTACTTTTTTTGATACATCAACTCTTCTAAACAAAATCAGTTGCACAACTATTGAGATTACAATGCCAGTAATGAGAATTGTAGAGAAAACACTAAAATTCATTTTTATCCCGATATTCCACAAAAGCATGTAGATATACGCAAAGAAGAGTATGCCAAATACCAAAAGCATTGCAAGGTAGTATTTAAACCTGAACCTTCTGTAGCTTCCTTGAGAACTTCCTTTAGGAATAACAAGAGGAATTAAACTTATAAGCGTAAAAAGAAACGGGATCAAAAATATTGCAGAAAATTTCGGAAGATACCCATTTACATTACCTGAAGCACCCCAGTGAACTGCGATCTTCTGTGGTAAACGAGGATAGAGGTAAATTCCAACAATAAAAGAAACAAGAACTATTAACCAGACAATAATTTCAACAACACTAAACCTCTTAGTTTGAGATTCTTTTTCCATAACTCCTACTTCTTTAGATGTATCAACTTTTACAACTTCGTAGTCTTTAATTTTACTTCTAAGAGCCTCAATAAAACCTTTCTCATCCTTTGGAGAGATGCCATATTTCTTGTTTAAAGTTTTGATAAGAACAACCTCCTTAAGCGCATGAGTTGAATACATACGAACAATGCCTTCATCTGAATAATCTACATCAAAAAGGGCCAATCCTGGCAAACGAAAACTTGAAAGAGGACTAAGCAAAAGGTCTTTTACGGAGACATCTAAAATTTCGTTATATGGTATTCTATCCTCCCATGGACCAATAATTAAATAAAGGGCATCGTCTCTAAGTTCATAACGTATAGAGGGAAGATAAAACAGCACTAATATAAATAAAAGAGAAATTACAAAAGAAATAACAACACTAGGGGTAATAAAAATAAGGTTTAAGACATTAGGTTCCATAATAAGCGTCCTTAAGGTTAAAAAGGTTATCGCTAAAAAAGGCAATAGGAAAATAAAAAGCATTATAAAACCTAAACTTTTCTTATCAGAATAAAAGACCAAGGGCTCGTCCATGTTGCTCACCTCCTTATTTCACCTTAAAGATTATGGATACTAAATGCTCAATCCTTGGGCTTTCATAGTTTTAAATTTTTGTTTATCTTTTTTAATTATAATATTTTTTAATCGCTAAACAAATCTTTTTCTTTGCTTTTCTACTTTCTCAATAAATTCCTTAGTTTAGAGAAGTGAATAATTGTGAAGTCTTTTTTTGAAATTTTAACTTTAAGAAGATGTGCTAAATAACCATATATAAAATTAAAATCAAATAGTTTAATACATCATTGCAAGAGAATTTTAAAATATTACTCAATATGATTATAATCAATAAAACCTAGGAGGTTGAAATGGGACGGATATTTATAAGCGAAAGAGCAATTAAAAAAATAGCAGCCTTTGCCGCAACAGAATGTTATGGAGTCGTTGGGCTTGCCCCAAAGACAATTTACAATAGAATCCTAAGGGTCCTTAAATTAGAAGAATATGAGTCAGGTGTTGATGTTGAAATAGTTGATAACGATACATTAATTATTTCTCTTTTTGTCATATTGCAAAGCGGAATAAATGTTTTAGAGGTTTCAAATACAATAATCTCACAAGTTTCCTATGTTGTTAAGAACTTAACAGGTATTAAAAACGTAGATGTAAATGTAATCATAAAGGGTATTAAAGGAGAACAATAATGAAATACCTAACAGTGAAAGATTTAGACACTCTATTTAGAGGTAGCTTGAACTATCTGGGGCAAAAAAGGGAAGAAGTAAATAAATTAAATGTGTTCCCCGTTCCAGATGGAGACACAGGAACAAATATGTACCTTACCTTAAAAACCGCAATTGAGAGTATCGACAAAGCAAATCCCAAAAACTTAAAAGAATATGGAAAAATATTTTGCGAGGGCACATTAATTGGTGGTAGAGGAAATTCTGGAGTAATATTATCACAAATCATCAAAGGTTTTTTTGATGTAATTGACAATGTCGAAAAAATCGATGTAAAATTTTTTAGTATGGCACTACAGAACGCAACAAAAATTGCCTATCAAGCGGTAATTAAACCAGTCGAGGGCACGATTCTTACAATAGTAAGGAGTATGGCGCAAGCAAGTCTTGAAGCAATAAATAAAGAAGATTTTATAGAGTTTCTCTCTTATATAGTAGAAGAAGCAAAAAGAACATTAGAAAAGACTCCACAAATGTTGCCTGTTTTGAAAGAGGCAGGTGTAATTGATGCAGGAGGACAAGGATTAATATACCTTTTTGAAGGTGGCTTAAAATCTCTAAAAGGAGAAACTATCTCTGAAGTAAAAGAAAAAGTCTATGATGAGACAATAAAAGCAGAATCACTTGAATTTAAATTCGATACAGTTTTACTTTGCTACCTAAACAACTACCCTGAAGATGTAATTAAAAAAGACCTTGAACAATTTGGAGATAGTATTGTAGTTGCAACGGCAAATGACCTTACAAAAATCCACATCCACTCAAATGAGCCAAATAAAGTAATCGCATACATTCTTGACAAAGGTGAGATAAAAGAAGCCCGTATAGAAAATATGCAACTACAAACAGAAGAATTTGCACAAAAAACTATGGAAAAACCAAAAAAGATTGAAAGTCGCTTTGACTTTTCAATTGTTGCTGTTGCACAAGGAGAGGGCTTCAAGAAAATATTTGAAAGTCTTGGAGTAGAAGAAGTAATCGAAGGTGGACAAACAATGAACCCCTCAATGCAAGACATCTTAAACGCTATTGAGAAATGTAGTAAAGACACAGTATTTGTATTCCCTAATAATTCAAATATCATCCTTGCTGCAAACGAAGCAAAAAAGTATTCTAATAGAAAAAGAGTAGAAATTGTTCCTACGAAAAACCCTGCGCAAACAATCCCTATCATTCTAAACTTCAATCAAGAGAAAAGTATTGAAAATAACCTTTCTAAGGCAGTTGATATGATAAAAAAAATAAACATAGCTGAAGTTACTTATTCTGTAAGAAATACAACTATAAATGGCCTTGATATAAAAGAAAACGATTTTATAGGTCTCTTTGACGATAATATACTTACAAAGGGCACTACACCAGAAGAAACGTTCCTAAGTTTACTCCAAACTGTTAAAGAAAAATTACAAAACGCAGAATTCATTTCAATCTATTATGGTAAAGATGTTAAAAAAGAGGATGGAGAAGCGATGGTTGAAAAACTCTCAGAAATATTTAAAGATGTTGAGTTTGACTTAGTTTATGGCGGTCAACCATTTTATTATTATATTGCATCTATAGAGTGAGGTGAAAAATGGAAAAATTAACAAATTTCTTTAATCCTTTTAAAAACAAATACAACCCTGACTTTGCGATCATTACAGGAAGCGGACTTGGAAGTATGTTAGAAAAAGCAAAAATCTTTGAAAGAATATCTTATAAAGACATTCCAAACTTTCCAGTTTCAACAGTTGTAGGACACGCTTCCGAACTCGTTTTTGCAGAGTTAGGGAAACATAACGTCGTTTTCTTTAACGGGAGGTTCCACTACTACGAAGGTTATTCAATGGAGGAAGTTACAATAACAATAAAAGCTGCTCACGCAATGGGTGTAAAAAATCTAATCGTATCAAATGCTTCTGGTGCGGTTAATCCAACTCTTAAAGCAGGTGACCTTATGCTCATTAAAGACCATGTGAATTTTATCTTTGCCGATAACCCACTTAGAGGCGTAAAAGGAAACGAAAAATTTGTTAATATGACAAATGTTTATGATGAAGAGTTAAGAAAAATTGTTAAAACTATTGCTTTCAAGCATAACATCCCAATAAAAGAAGGTGTTTATTGTGCAGTAATGGGACCAAGCTTTGAAACTATTTCAGAATTGCTTCTTATGGAGCGATTGGGAATTGATGCAGTGGGCATGTCCACTGTGCCTGAAGTAATCCTTGCTCGTTTCTATGGAATGAAAGTGCTTGGGCTTTCCTGTATTACAGATAATGCCTTTGAAGAAGGAGTGGTCCAACACGAAAAAGTAATCCAAATAGCAAAGGAATGTGGAGAAAAAATTTCTTTTATTCTTAGCGAATTCCTTATGGAGGTTTGATAATGAGTATTGTTGATATCATTGAAAAGAAAAAATACGGAAATCATCTTACCGAGGAAGAAATTAAAAATATCGTTTTTGGATACACAGATGGTAAAATACCAGATTACCAAATGTCTGCTTTCCTTATGGCAGTCTGGTTTAAAGGCATGGATGAAAATGAACTTGCCATTTTCACAAAAGCAATGATTGACAGTGGAAAAACTATTGACCTTTCAAGAATAGAAGGAATTAAGGTAGACAAACACAGTTCTGGAGGTGTTGCAGATACGGTAACAATTCCACTTATTCCAATTGTTGCATCTTTGGGTGTGCCTGCTTGCAAAATGTCGGGAAGAGGCCTTGGGCACACAGGAGGCACAATAGATAAACTTGAATCCATTCCAGGCTTTAGAACCGAAATCTCAATTGAAGAATTCGTAAATATCGTAAACAGAATAAAGGGAGCAATTATCTCACAGAGTAACGAACTTGTTCCTGCTGATAAGAAAATTTATGCTCTAAGAGACGTAACTTCCACTGTTGATAGCATTCCCCTTATTGCCTCAAGTATAATGAGTAAGAAAATTGCTGCAGGCACTGATGCAATTGTGCTCGACGTAAAAGTCGGGAATGGTGCTTTCATGCAAGACCTTGATAGTGCTTTAAAATTAGCAACTGCAATGGTAAACATCGGACAATCCTTAAATAGGAACACCGTTGCATATATTACCGATATGAACCAACCCTTGGGAAACGCAATTGGCAATTCCATAGAAATCATTGAAGCAATTGATATTTTAAAAGGTAATGGATCTCAAAGACTTTTTGAGGTTATTGAAACACTCGGAGCAGAAATGCTAAGGCTTGGAGGGGTAGTAGACACAATGGAAGAAGGAAAAGCACTTGTCAAAAAGGCAATAAAAGATGGATCTGCTCTAAAGAAATTCGAAGAGATTATTGAAGCACAAGGTGGTAATAAAGAGATTATCTATAACACATCACTTCTGCCACAAGCTAAATTCAAAAAAGACGTCATTGCAGCTCAAAGCGGTTATATCAATAGAATCGATGCAAAAGGACTTGGAAAACTTGCACAATTCCTCGGAGCGGGAAGAGAAAGAAAAGATGAAGTTATAGATCTTTCTGTGGGTTTATTCTTCAATAAAAAGATAGGAGATAAAGTTGAAAAAGGAGAGCCTATTGGAACAATTTTAGCAAACGACGCAACAAAACTCGAAGAAGCACTAAATAGAGTTATGAAACTCTTTGAAGTGGTAGAAACGCCTACTTCTCCCCCACCACTTATATACTACAGAGTATCTAAAGAAGGGGTGCAAAAACTCTTCTGAATGACGAAAAATACGGTTATTTTAACTCACTCAGGGGCAGATTTTGACGCAATTGCATCGGCTTTTGCATGCACAAAACTTTTTCCTTCATCGATTGCAATTCATCCTGGTTCAACTGACATTAATGCTCAAAGATTCATTAGCCTTTTTGAAGAAGTTTTAAATTTCAAAAAAGTTAAAGACTTGCCAAAAACATTATTAGATAACACATTTAGGGTAGTTGTAGTAGACACAAAATACAAATCAAGAGTTGGGGAAGGAAAAGAATTTCTAAAACTTAAAAATGCACAACTCATAGTAATCGACCATCACCCAGGGGAAAGCGACATCGAAAACGCAATACATATCACAAAAAGTGTTGGAGCAAACACTACGATACTTGTAAATCTCCTCAAGCTCAAAAAGGTTAAATTAGCACCAATTGAAGCAACATTACTTGCACTTGGTATATACGAAGATACTGGATCTCTCACATTCCCATCTGTTACAAGTGAAGATTTTGCAGCACTTGAGTTTCTTTTTTCCTTTGGAGTAGACATAAAGATTATCCACAGATTTATTTCTCCGTTTCTTCAGGAAGAACAACTTCAACTCCTTAAAAAACTAATAGATAATCTCAACAAATACGATATAAACGGTATAAGAGTTGGCATAACTACGACAAATTTACAGAAGTATATTCCAGGAATTTCAATTCTTGCTCACAAAATCATTGAAATGGTTGATGTTGATGTAATATTCGTGCTCGTTAGCATTGGAAATACAGTAAATATTATTGGAAGAAGCACAAGCGAAACCTTAAATCTAATTAACGTTGCAGAAGCTTTTGGGGGCGGAGGACATCCAACTGCAGTCTCTTCCGTTATAAAAAACACCTCCATAGATGGAATAAAAGATAAAATTATAAAAGAACTTAACACTAAAATCTCTCCTTCCTTAAGAGCAAAAGATTTTATGAGCTCTCCAATTAAAAAAATCACTCCTAACGTAACGGTAAAGGAAGCACTTGATACAATGATCATGTATGGATTTTCAGGATTACCAATTGAAGAGGATGGAAAAATCATTGGCATTGTGGAAAAGAAAAACCTTGAGAAAGCGTTTATCTTTGGAAGGAAAAATAGTCCTGTTAAGCAGTTCTACTCACCGAAAATAGTTAAAGTGAAAAAAGATGCAAGTTTAAGAGAAATTGAAGAAAAGATGATAGGAGAAGATGTAGGCAGAGTGCTTGTAGAAGACGGCGAAGAAATTGTTGGAATAATCTCAAGAAGTGATCTATTAAAAGCGTATAAAATTGAAAATTCATTAAGGGAAATACCCAGAACCTCATCAACACTACAACTACCAGAAAAGGAATTTGTTATAAAAATACTATCAAATGCAGTTCCTAAAAATGCCTTGAAACTCATAAAAGAATTTGGATCCATTGCTAAAAAACTAAACATAGAGATTTATCTTGTAGGAGGCTCCGTAAGAGATGCATTTTTAGGTAAAAAAATAGTTGATTTTGATTTTGTTTTATCAGATGCTGTTTCTTTTGGGGAAGAGTTAAAAAAGGCTTTCAATGGAAATATCCGTATCTTCCCCGATACACAAACAGTCCATTTTGATTACCTTGGCATGAATTTTGATTTTGTTACATCAAGAAGAGAATACTATGCGGATAATTCTCTTGTGCCAGTTATTGAAAAAGCAAGTTTGAAGGAAGACCTTACAAGAAGAGATTTTACAATTAATTCAATGGCAGTAGATATTGGAGAAGAAAATTTTGGTCAAATGTTTGATTACTACGGTGGATATGAAGACTTATTAAAAAAAACTATAAGGGTTATTAAACCACTATCTTTTATTGAAGATCCTTCAAGAATTTTAAGAGCCATAAAATACATGGTTGAATTGGATTTTGAACTATCAAAGGAAACAGAACTTCTATTAAAAAGAGCAGTTGAATTAGGATCCCTTGAAAGCACACGTTCACAAAGGGTTCAAGAAGAATTAAAAGAGTTGCTTGAGAAAGATGAAATTGATAAAGTAATGCAAAAGTTTACCACCTATGGGATTTTGGAAGCACTCTTCAGAGTAAAAACGCTTGCAAAAAATACAGTTAAAACAATAAAGAAATTTCACAAAAATAATCAAGATAAAAATGAAAGGTTAGTTGTTTCAATCTTTTTTATACTTTTGAACAAGAGAAACATAGTTGTAGAAGAACTTTCAAATATTTTAGGTGTTAAAAAGAGAGTATTAGAAAAAATTAATGAAGCAATACACACATTAAAAAACTTCGAAAAAAACTTCGAAAAATACGATGTATTTGATGTAGCGATATCTTTAAATAAATTAGAATTAATTTACATCAAAGCCTTTCATTATACTGCAAAAGACACTTTTAAAAAATTTTTGGAGGAATACATAAACAAATTAAGGTTTATTAGAAATGAACTAACAGGAGAAGATTTAAAAAAACTCGGTTTGAGAGAAAATATTCAGTATAGAAAAATATTTGAAACACTAACAAAATTAAGGATGAAAGGTGAAATTAACTCAAAAGAGGACGAAATAAATTACATAATGAGAAACAAAGGTGAATTCGAATGGAAATAGATAAAAGAATAGAGAAAATAGTAAACAACGTTAAAAGGGTTATCAAAGGCAAGGAAGAAGTAATAATACTTTCTCTTGTTCCTATTGTTGCAGAAGGACATTTAATTTACATTGATATCCCTGGTGTGGGAAAAACTACCCTCGGTGAAAGTATCGCAAGTTCAATTAACTTGAAATATTCAAGAATCCAGTTTACTGCCGATTTATTACCAACAGATATTATAGGCTTCACAGTCTTTAACAGAGAAAGGAATACTTTTGAATTCAAAAAAGGACCAATATTTGCAAATATTGTAATAGCAGATGAAATAAATAGAGCCCCACCAAAAACCCAATCGGCAATGCTTCAGGCAATGAGTGAGCGAAGTATAACAATCGATTCTATTACGTATAACCTTGATTTACCTTTTATGGTTATTGCAACTGAAAACCCACAAGAATTTGCAGGCACTTATCCACTACCCGAAAGCGAACTAGATAGGTTCCTTATGTCCCTTGAAATTGGGTATCCTGATGAAAATAGCGAAATAGAAATACTTAGAGAAGATAAAAGGTTTGAAATAAAAAACATAGAAAGTGTTTTGGAATCTTATGAAATTTTACAACTCATAGAAGAGGCAAAAAATGTTATTGTGGAAGAAAGCGTGCTTAAGTATCTCTATGAAATCGTCAATAAAACTCGCTCTTCAAAATTCATTAGGCTTGGCTTGAGCACAAGAGGAGCATTAGATTACATAAGAGCATCAAAAGGGCTTGCAAAAATTAGAGGAAGAAATTTCGTGATCCCTGAGGATGTTAAAACACTTGCTAAACCTGTTATAAAACATAGGCTCATATTTAAAGAAAAAGAGACAAAGTTTAAAGAAGATATCATCGATGAAATTATTAACGAAACAAAAGTTCCAATATAGTAGAATTAAAATCACAAAAGAAGGCTTGTTTTATATTGCATTAACCTTTTTAGTAGGATTTTCTGCTTTTAATTCAGGCAATAACCTTATTTATCTCATTTTTTCAATACTTCTATCTCTATTTGCTGCATCTTCAATTCTTGCCGTAAATAATCTAAAAAACATCGAAGTTAATTTAAAAAGCGAAGAAGAAATATACGTAAAAAAAGACGCCTTTATAGATGTTGAAATAAAAGCAAAAGACAAAAGAAAAAAATTTTTTATAGATATCAAAATCTTAGAAAATAGCTTAAGAGTCGAATTTTTAGATAAGTTCTTAAGGAAAAGAATTAAAGTAAATGAAAAGAAACGTGGTAAAAAAACTATTGAGTATATTTATTTGTCGTCTTCCTATCCATTCGGTTTTTTAATAAGAGAAAAGAAAATGAAAATAGATTTTTCTTACCTTGTTTTTCCAGAGGTTAGACCTGTAAGAATAAAAAAAGTGTCATCTAACATAGGGGGTTTGCTTAAGAAAGATGATTCTTCCGACTTTTTTTCATTTGAAGATTATCAAGAAGGAATGGATGCAAGAAATATATCTTGGAAGGTTTCAGCAAAATTGGATAAAGAAAAGGTCATCACAAAAGCAAGCGATAACCTCAATGAATTAAAAATTGCTTTAAATAACTCCTATAAACTATACGATGCTTACACATTTGAAGACGCGGTCATTAAGATAGCATCACTTATAAAGCTCCTTTTTGAACAAAGAATACCGTTTGAGTTTATAAAAGAGGGAAATTCGATAAAGTGTAGTTCCTACAAAGATTACATTGGGATTATGGAGTATCTTTCGGAAGTAAAATTAGAGGATAAGTTTACTTTGGAGAACTCTCAAGATATTATAACGGAAAAAGATATAGAGTATGAATAAAAGAGTAAACATTCAAGATGTCTGTTTTTTATTGTTTACAATTTCTTCAATTGCATTTGTTTCAATAGTTGAACAATCATTAATAGCACTTTCAATAATTCCTGTTTTTGCAGTAATGTTCTCAAAAAATAAGAAACTTAAAAAGAAGCCAAAGATTGTGGAGACTATACCTCTTATAACTTTTATTTTTTTACTTATTTTTGGTGTCGACCTATTCATAACTATTGCTATACTTCTTACAATTACAATAAGTTCTAAATACATCGTAAGTAGAAATTCTTTTGATTACTTTGAGATGTTTTTAATAGGTGTAATGTTTAGCCTTATTTCTTCAATTGGAACAATATCAATTTCGTTTGGGATAGTTGCAGTAATTTTTACAATTTCATCGTTTCTATTTCTCATATCAGCCCAATCTAAAAACGATAAACTTCAATACATTGTAGATAGAAAGGATTTTGCTTTGTCTTTAACGAGCGCATTTGCACTTGTTGTTATATTTTTCCTTGTTCTTCCGAGGTTTTCCCTTGGAGTAATACACGGTAATCCACTTTTCAATAAAACTTCTTCGGGATTTTCAACGGATATCACAATAGATGCAAAACCCGTGGATCTTAACTACCAAATCGTAATGAGAGTTGAAACTGAAAAAAAGAACACTCCACTATACATTGTTGGTGTTCGATACTCTACATTCATCAATAACCACTGGATGAACTATGAAACTCATGAAAAGATACTTAGAACAACACAAAACACTTTTGGTTTTCCATTTGGTAAAAAAGGGACAGTTTATCTTGAACCAACAGGCACAAATGTGCTATTTCAAATAGGTTATACAAACGGTATTTACGGCAACTTTAACTATTTACTCAAAGATGAATTATCAAATCTGTTTTTCGATGCACCCTTCTATAAAACGATTAAATATACTCTCTATTACGATGATGATAAAAACATCACAAGCGAAGAAAAAGATCTTACAAAGTATTTAAGCCTAAGGGGAATTAATCCAAAGGTGGTAGAAATTGCAAAAGATATTACAAAGAATTCTTTTAGTGATTTAGAGAAAATAGATGCAATTGTTAGCTATCTAAAGAAAAACAACAAATATTCTTTAACACCAGAAGCAAATAGTGTTGAAGAGTTTATACTCAACCACAAAAGCGGATACTGTGAACACTTTGCAACTGCAACAGTAATACTTACAAGGGCAAATGGTATTCCTGCAAGGCTCGTATCAGGATTTGTTACAAACGAACTAAATAACACTTCAAATTACTATATTGTGAGAGCAAAAGATGCCCACACATGGGTAGAAGTTTATGTTTCCAATAGATGGATTCCTATAGACCCAACTCCAATTGCATTTTCAACACCAAGTAAAATGAGCATGCTCATCGATTCAATAATAATGAACTGGTACAGAAATGTAATTACGTATAGTAGTGCAAGCCAAATGACCCTTTACAATAACATTACGCAAGGCTTTAGAGATTTTGGAGAAAGCATCTTTAATGCAATCAATAAAGTATCAGTAAACAAACCTCTTCTTATAGGGATAGGTGTTGCTATATTAACACTATTTTTATTCGGAATAAAACTTCGAAAAGAAGAAAACGAAATTGCAAATTTAATAATCAATTTCATTGGGAATGATAAAAAAGACTCCGAAACAATCTTTGAGTTTGCAAAAAGACACCAAAAAGATAAAATTTTAAGCGATTTAATTAGTTATTACTACCATTATAAATACGGAAAACAGAACGAACTAAAAAATACGATTTTAAAGATTATTAAAGATATCAAGAAGTCAAAACGACATCTTGACAGGGAAGGGTAAATCAAATATAATAACAAGAAGGTAGGTGAGTAAATGAAAAAGATAGTTATTGTAGTTTTTATTTTGGTTTTTGTGTCTTTGGTTTTTACAGGATGCACGGCAACACAACCTAATAATCCAACGAATAACCAAAACACAAACAATACCACTAATAGCACAAGAGAAATTGCACCAGATTTTTCTTGGAAAGACACAAAAGGAAACGTTGTTAAACTCTCTAACTTAAAAGGAAAAGTTGTTTTGATTGATTTTTGGGCAACATGGTGCGGTCCTTGTAGAATGACAATACCGCATGTTGAGGCTATCTACGAAAAGTATAAAGATAAAGGGGTAGAAGTATTAGGTGTAAATCTCGACCAAGGCAATGTTGAGAAGGTTCAGCAATTTATAAAAGATTACGGCATGAAATACCTGGTTATTGCCGATCCAAATAGTAATGTTGCAAGCCTCTATGGAGTTAATAGCATACCAAGATTTTTCATTGTTGATAAGAATGGAAGAATCGCAAAGATAATTATTGGTTATAAAGACAATTTAGGCGATGTAATATCTAAAGAAATTGATGCATTACTAAAAGAGTGAGGTATATATGGAAGTAAATGAAAGCAATTTTAGAGAAGAAGTGCTTAATTCGGAAGTTCCCACTTTAGTTGACTTTTGGGCTGAGTGGTGTGTGCCATGTAAAATGATTGAACCAATTATTCTTGAATTAGAAAGGGAAAACGCTAACAGGTTAAAAGTTGTAAGAGTAAACGTTGATGAAAACCAGAATCTTGCAATTGAATACGGAATAATGAGTATCCCAACCATAGGTATTTTTGTAAATGGAGTAATGGTAGATGCAATTATTGGCGCAGTGCCCAAAAGAGTTATAGAAGAAAAAATCAAAAAATATTTATTATTAAATTAAAGAAATTAAAGCCCTTCAAAAGAAGGGCTTTTTCAATATACATTACAATTGACGGAGATTTTCAATTACACCTCTAACAAATGAAAGGTCATTTTTAAAAAAGAAACTCCCCATAACAAGAACATCTGCTCCTGCATCTAAAACACTTCTCATTGTCTTTTCGTTTATTCCACCATCAACTGAAATTAAGAAATTATACCCTTTACTCTTCCTCAATTCATTGAGTTTCTCAATTTTAGTCAAACTTGATGAGATAAACTCCTGACCAGAGAATCCTGGCTCAACACTCATAACTAATACCATATCAACATACGGTAAAACTTCTACAATAGATTCAACTGGTGTTGCAGGATTAAAGGATATACCGCATTTCTTACCGAGTTTTTTAATTTTTGTTAGGATCCTCAAAGGAAAAACAGTTTCCTCTATATGAAAAGTTATATAGTCTGACCCTGCAAGTGCAAATTCCTCAACAAAATCGTTGGGATTCTTAATCATAAGATGGGTATCAAAGGGTAAATTAGTAATTTTTCTTACTTGCTCAACAATAAAAGGACCAAAAGTAATATTTGGAACAAAATTGCCATCCATGATATCTAAATGAATAAACGCTTGGTCAAACACTTCAATCTTTTCAATTTCTTTTTTTAAATTTGTAAAGTTAGCAGCAATAATCGAAGGTGAAATATAAAAATTCATTTTGCAATTCTCAATAAAACTTGTGTGCCCTTCTCAACAAACGCATTTGGAACAGGGTATTGGTATAAAACGATGTTTTTAGGCAAAACCTGTTCGGAGTCTTCAAAAGTATCTACCTTATAAAGGACAAGACCTGCTTGTTCTAAAATTAGTTTTGCTTCATCAACACTTTTTCCAATTACATCGGGCACTTTTACAAATTCTCCTATGCCTATTGTCAAATCAACTTTAGAGCCACCTTGCACTATTGTATAGGCATCTGGATTCTGCTTTAACACTATTCCAACTTTTTCTGTGCTTTCTACCTCTTTAATAATCCCAATAGAAAGCCCTGAACTAACAATAAGCTCTTTTGCATCTTTGAAATCCAATCCGACGGCGTTAGGAACAGAAAAACTCTTTGGCCCTGAACTTAAAACGATTTTAACAAAACCACCTTTCTTAACTTCACTACCCGGTGGGATATCCTGCGAAATAACTGTATCAACAGGGTATTCATCGTTTTGCTCGGCAGAAATCACTTGGAGAATTAGCCCATTAGTTTTAGCAAGCTCCTGCGCTACTGAAGCCTTCATGCCAACAAAATTTGGCACTTTTACAGTCTCACTATTTGAATTAGGAAAACATCCAGCAAGTAAAAAAACTAATAAAAAAGTAAATATCAAATACCTTTTCATAGATTCATTTTATATATTTAAAAAAAATTTGCAAGAAATTTTCTTTTACTTATACTGAATATATGAAAACAATTGTATATCCTGGAACTTTTGACCCGTTAACAAACGGACACCTCGAAATTATTGAGAGAGCAAGTAAAATTTTCGATAAAGTAGTTGTCTTAGTTGCAAGAAGAGAAGAGAAGCGGACGTTATTTACACTTGAAGAAAGACTTGAAATGGTAAAGACAAGTTTAAAAAATTTCAAAAATGTGGAGGTAGACGTGCTTGATTCTCTTCTTATAGATTATTTAAAAAAACATAAAATAAAATTAGTTTTGAGAGGATTAAGGACTTACCAAGATTTTGAATACGAAAAGGCAATGTTTGAAATAAATTATGAGTTAAACAGTAGTATTGAAACGATTTTTTTAATTACAAGGACTTTTGCTTCTATAAGTTCAACGCTTGTAAAGGAGGTTGCAATGAATAACGGAGATGTCTCAAAATTCGTTCCTGAAATTGTAAATAAAAAAATTAAAGATAAAATAAGGAAGAAAGTATGAATAAAAGTATTATTGATGAACTTGAAGATTTAAAAGAGCTGGTCGAAAAGGCAAAAAAACTCCCCTTTTCAAAATACATTACCATTGATAAAGAAGAACTCTTAGGGATCATCCTAAGAATAGAAGCAATGCTTCCAGAAGAAGTAAAAACTGCTTCAAGTATCTCCAAACAAAAAGAAATGATTTTAAAAGATGCTTACGAAGAAAAAAATCGCATAATAAAAGAAGCTGAAAGTGAATTTAAAAAAATGGTAGAAGAATCAAAGATTGTTGAAGAAGCACGAAAAGAAAGAAAGCGGATAATAGAAGAAGCTGAAGAAGAAGCAAGAAAAATAAAAGAAGAAGCATTAGTATTTGCAAAAGATCTTTTTGCAAAAATTGAGAGTGTTCTTAACAAAGCCCAAAACACTTTACAAGAAGGGAAAGAAGCGATAGAAAATGAAATTAATAATAAATAAGATCATAGAAGAAGGTTCAATTACCGTTGAAGAAAGTATTAATTTTAAAGAAGAAGAACTTCCCTTTAAGTTAAATGATGATGCAAAACTTAAACTTACTTTTGAACATGTGCAAAATAGGGAGATAAGAGTATATGGCGCTATTGAAGCAACATTTATACTAACTTGCGTTGTGTGTCTCAACGAATTTGAGTATCCTATAAAAATCGAAGTTGACGAATTTTATAGCCCAAGAGAATTTTTTGACTATTCTAAGGAAGAACGACCTATTGAAGAATTGAATAAATTTACTTATACAACAAACTATCTTGACACAAAAGATATCGTAAGAGATAATCTCTTAGAGGTGCTTCCACCATACCCAAAATGTCCAAAATGCTCATTAGAAACTTCAGAAAATTGAATATAATAAAAATCAAATAGCCCAAAATCCCGCCTGCTGAGGTTGGGCAAGAAAACGGCGGTAAAAAATACCTCAGCCTCAATCGTTGTTGATTGAGAGAAAAGAGAAAATATGTACATTAACGAAGCTAAAGACAATGTTAATAACTACGTTGAGGTAAAAGGTTGGGTTTACAATATGCGAGAAAGCGGAAAAGTGATTTTTATTTTAGTAAGAGATGGTAGCGGAATAATGCAAAGTGTAGTATCTAAAAACGATGTAGATGAGAAAGTTTTTGAAGATGCAAAAAAATTAACTCAAGAGTCTTCAATCGTTGTAAGGGGTATTGTGCGTGAAGATAAAAGAGCCCCGTTTGGCTACGAGTTGTTAGTTAAAGAACTTGAAATGCTACAACTAACCGAGAACTATCCAATTACTCCCAAAGAGCACGGAGTAGGTTTCTTGATGGAGCATAGACACCTCTGGTTGCGTTCAAAAAGACAGTGGGCAATTTTAAGAATTAGACACAGAATCGAAAAATCATTAAGAGATTTCTTTGACTCAAGAGGCTTTACGCTTATAGATGCACCCATTCTAACACCTGCTGCATGCGAAGGAACAACAACACTTTTTGAGACTAACTATTTTGACGAGAAAGCATACCTTTCACAAAGTGGCCAACTATACATGGAAGCAGCAGCAATGGCATTCGGGAAAGTGTACTGTTTTGGGCCAACCTTTAGAGCCGAAAAGTCTAAAACAAGAAGACACCTTATGGAATTTTGGATGCTTGAGCCTGAGGTTGCTTTTCTTACATTTGAAGAGAACTTAAAACTCCAAGAAGAAATGATTTACTATGTAGTGCAAGAAGTCCTTAAAAACTGTAAAATTGAGTTGGATATAATTGAGAGAGACACAAAAATGCTTGAAAAAGTAGTGCCACCTTTCCCAAGAATCCACTACCGTGATGCAATTGAACTTTTAAATAAAAAGGGGGTTAATATAAAATACGGCGATGACTTCGGAGGAGACGAAGAGACTGTGCTTGCAAACGAATTTGAAAAGCCAGTTTTTGTGCACCATTTCCCAAAAGAAATAAAAGCCTTTTATATGCAACCTGATCCAGAAGATCCAGGCACAGTGTTCGCAGCAGACTTACTTGCACCAGAAGGTTATGGTGAAATTATCGGTGGAAGCGAAAGAATACACGATTACGATTTACTTTTACAGCGAATGAAGGAAAATAATCTTCCAATTGAAAATTACCAGTGGTACCTTGACTTAAGAAGATATGGATCAGTTCCCCATAGTGGATTTGGCATCGGATTAGAAAGAACACTTGCATGGATTGCTAAACTTCCGCATGTAAGAGAAACAATTCCTTTCCCAAGATTACTTGAAAAAATATATCCATGAGGGAAGTATCTGCATTAGAACTATTAACCGAACTTGAGAGCACTCTCCCAAAAGAGCCGTTGTTGGTTCTTATGGGAGAGTCTCACTATTTAAAGGATCAAATTGTAAAAAAATATTCAGAAAAACTATTTGGTGGAGATATTTCAAGCCTTGATTTGATAAAAATTTCAGGATATGAATTCAATATAGGAGAATACACAAATATCGTCTCAACACCACCATTCTTAAATAATAAGTTGCTAATCATAAAAGACGTGGAGGCAATTTCAAAACAGAACCTCCAAAAATTACTATCAACAAAAATTATTGACAATGTTAAGGTAATACTTATCTATGCAGGAAAAGAAGAAAACTTAGGGAAGGAAAATTTCATAATTGTTAAAGACTACACAGTGCCACAAACTCATATAGAAAAATGGATTGAAAAAAAAGCTAAAGATTATGGCAAACTTATTTCAAAAGAGGCAGTAAAAGAACTTATAAGTAGGCTTGATTCTAATCTATTTGAACTTTCAAACGAAATTAAAAAGCTTGCAATGTTCGTTGGCACAAAGAAAAGCATCGAGGAAGAAGATGTTAAAGAAATTGTGCAAAAGATGAAAGAGGAAGATATATTTGAATTTATAAACGCAGTCATCAACATGGAGAAAGATAAGGCAATGAAGCTTCTTGATTATTTTTTAAAGACTACAAGCCAAGAGAACATCATACTCTCACAGATTTTAAAAACATTCTCAATATACCTTATAACATACGATTTAAAAAAGGAGTCGAAAACACAAAAAGAAGTTAATGAATACATAGCAAGCCTTTTTGGCATTTTTCTTAAGAAAAGGACGCTTGAAGGTATTTATAGAAACCTTGAAAAAATAGATATAAAAACCCTTGTTAAACAATACAACGTATTAACAGATATCGATATAAAGTCAAAATCTGGAGAAGTCGAACCCAAAGAAGCCTTGCGCACCTTTATAGTCGAAAAGGTTACAAGGCAGTATTAAGCTTGCGTATCCGCTTTATTTTTAAGGTTAAATTTCTTCATTAAGTTCGATTTTTTACGGGCTGCTGTATTTGGGTGGATAATACCCTTAGACTCAAGCTTATCGATTATTTTTATTGCTTCTTTTACCTTCTCTTCTGAGTAGTTACTCTTCTTAGCAAAATCTAAAGCTCTTTTAAGAGCTATTCTATAATATTCATTTCTTTCTCTTCTTTTTTCACTCTTAATAACTGCTTTCTTAGACGCTTTTAAAATTGGCATCAATAACCTCCCTTAAAATAAAATTCCTTAATAGGATAACAAATTTTTAAAATAAGTCAAGAGGTTTTAAAATTCCTAACTTACAAAACTTTCCTAACTTTAATCATAAAAAACAACCCATGTAGAGTTAAATAAAATCCACATAAACAGTACAACCCCAAGGGTTGTCAATAAAGTATTTTTAAAACAAACTTATGCCATCAGTCTAAATTCTTTAGTTCAGTTGCTGCAAATTCTAAAATTGATTTAACGTAATCTTCACTAAAATTAAACTCAATACCTGCCTCTTTATACAATTCGTTTACAGGCTTTTTATAACCCATACTCAAGAATCGTTTATAATCTTCAACTGTCTTCTTAGGATTTTCCTTAAAATTCTTATACATTGCAAGAGCACCTAATTGAGCAAATCCATATTCAATGTAGTAAAAAGGCACCTCAAAAATATGAAGTTGTTGCATCCATAACACCTTAAGATAATCATACAGACCATCCCAATTAACGCCTGTATTGAGTTCTTCCATGAGATTTGCAAAATACTCTTCTCTTTCTTTTTCACTTGCGTTAGTTGTATAAACAAAATGCTGGAAACTATCTACGGCTATACACCAAGGCAAAAATGACAAAGCCCCTTCGATCTCTTCACGTTTAGCCTTCTTTAAATCGGCTTCATTATCGTAGAATTCGGAAAGATAGTCAACAGTAAACAGCTCCATGCTCATGGATGCAAGTTCTGCAACTTCCATTGGGTATTCTTTAAACTGACGGATAAGAATAGGAGTAGTATATTTAGCATGTAATGAATGCCCAGATTCATGGAGAAGCGTCCTAACATCTGAATTTAAACCTACAGCATTCATGAAAATAAAAGATGAACCATGCTCGGGAAGTGGCATATTATACCCACCAGGGGCTTTACCTTTACGGTTCTCAAGGTCCAAAAAGTTTGATACTTTCATTCTCAACAGGTTTTCACCAAATTCTTCATCAACATGAGAGAGGACTTTTATAGACTTATCAATAAATTCTTCAATTGTATTAAATGGTTTCAAAACTTTGTTATCAATTTCAACTTGGGTATCCCAAGGTCTTAAGGTATCAAGTTTTAGTTTTTGTTTTCTTATTTCGTTTCTCTCTTTTAGGAATGGCACGACGACGTTTTTTACGGCAGTATGAAAACGTAAAACATCCTCCACACTATAAGAAAATCTACCCAAAGCCAAATGCTTGTAATCTCTATAGTTTTTGAAGTTTGCATTTTCTGCTTCTTTATTCCTAATATGCTTCAGTTCATCGTAAACCTCTGATAAGTAAGGTGAAATTTCTTTTAAAGCATTATATTTATGCAACCATGCTTGCTCTCTTACAGACCTATTTGGGTCTTTCAAGAAAACGTTCATTTGAGAAAAAGTCTTTTCTTCTCCGTTAAAGTTGATAGTTAATTTGGCAATTGCCTCACCGTATTTATGGGAAATCTCTTCTTCTTTTATGAATAATGGAATGTTTTCCTCTCTAAAGATCTTTATCGCATTTTCAACTATCCTATTAAGGTGATTGAATTCTCCCCCGAGATTATCTTTAAAAGGAGACTCATAATATTTTTTCTTCAATAGATAATCATACTGCATGGCAACGCTTATTACATCGGAATAGAACTTTTGGAAATCTTCAACATATTCCTTTTTATCCATAAAGCGTGTCATATTGATATATTTAAAGGCATAAACTTCTTCGATAATATCTGCAAGTTCACCCCATTTTTCAAGGAAGTTCATGAGTTTTTCACTTGTTTCAATGTTTTCGTTAAGTAAATCCTTTAAGGCATGTAATACTTCATCTTTATTAGATCCATCAAAACTTTCACTAAAATACTTTCTTGGTCTTTTCTTAATGATTAAATCATCCGTCATGCTGTTTTCCTCCTTAATGCATATAATTTATCAAAGCAGTCTTTTAGTTCTTTGTATAGCGTATTAATATTCAATCCATTCCAAAGGGATTGATCTTCTCGGACAAAAGTAGTTTTGTCGACCCTGTTATCAAAAATAGATATTGGTATCGAGAATTCTTTCTCATTCTCCTTAACTAAAATAAAATCTTTTTTGGGTGAATTTTCATACAAATAAAGCATGTCATCTACCCCGTACTCTTTTAGCATCACTTCAAGTGGAACTCCGTGGTGTAAAATTGAACCTGGGTCATTTGGGTTGGCTCTTTCAAAATTCTTCTTGCGAGACTCTTCAGGTGTCACCCAAACATACAGGATACCTGATTTCGAAAGAATTTCTTCACTAAGGGCACTTAAAGTATGAGCGTATCCATATGGATAGGAAATAGGAATTTGAGAGTCATAATTTCCTCCTCTTGCAAACTCTATAATAAACGTTGCTCCACTAAGGTCTTTATTCATGAAAGCGCTCATATTTGAAAGAATATCTCTTGATTCCTTATCGAGTTTTAAAGATAATTCCTTTAATAATCCCTCTTCCAACGATAAAATCCTTTTATCTATATTAAAAAGCTCTGCAGATTCGTCAATTCTTTTCGCAAGGGTCAAAAACGGATTTTTAAGGTTATGGAAGTTTTTATTCACAATATCAGAATATTCAAGGTTGATTAATTGTGTAAGGGTAAGCCAATCTCTTCCATCGGTAAATGGACTTTCATTAGATTTATAAAAGATGCGTTTTTGAGAAAGTTTCTCAAGCTCTTCATCAATACGTCTCATTAAAAACACATAGGGAAAATCATCTATGTGTATATCTTCTCCAAGGTGAAAATCTTTTTTAGAATAATTTTTAGGAAGGTTATTGACAAATTTCCTAATCTCCGATTTACCCGAAGCAGGCAGACCAAGTAAAAGGATAACATCTAAAGTTTCTTTCATAACTTTTACCTCCTTCAATATTTTGAAAATGGAAGTAATGCTGCTCCAATTGCAACTCCATCATTTCCAAGTTCAGAAAAGTGAAATTCAACGGATTCTGCTTCAATTTTCAAAGTGTTTTTATAGAACGACTTAAGAACATCATCAAAAATCTCTTTTAAAGACATCCCCAGACCACCACCAATAATTATTTTCTTTGGGTTAAGTAGATTGACTACAATTGATAAGCCCAAACCTATTTTATCTGCTACATACTTTAAAGTATTTTTAGCATTTATATCAACATCTTTAAATTTAAAAATAAAAGGTGTGTCAATCTTTGAGGAATCATTTGAAAAGTATTCTAAAAGAGGAAGTTTGTCATAATTCTTAATATTCTCAATGTAAATTCTTTTAATTGCAGGTCCTGAAGCAAAAGTTTCAAAACAGCCTAACTTTCCACAACCACACTTAGGACCGTTTGGGTCTAAAGTAATATGCCCAATTTCGCCAGCTAAGTTGTCCGCCCCTCGAACAAGCATACCATTTGAAATAATCGCAGCACCGATACCTGTCCCAAAAGTTATAAATAGAAAATCCTTTGTGTCTTTTGCTGAACCTACAAACAACTCCGCAATAGCACCTGCCTTAGCATCATTATCAACAAATACTTCTTTTCCAAATTTATGCTCAAAAATACTTTTAATACCAATTTCCTTTAATGCAGGGATATTGGGAGACGCATGGATAACTCCCAAGTAGGCATCAATAAAACCTGCAATTCCAAAACCTATGCTCAAAACTTCGGGTGTATCAAGTGATTTAATCACACTTTCTAAGGCGTTGGTGATACTTTCTGTAGACGATGAATCATATCTTTCAATATTAACATTCTCAACTATCTCAAAATTTTCGTTTATCCTTATCCCTTTGATTTTTGTGCCGCCTAAATCAATCCCAACAAACTCTTTCATCTCTAATCATTTATACCATGTTAAAAATTTTAGTCAAGGTAATTGAAGAGTAGATTCCTTACAAAACTTTAATTTTTTTAATAACGCAAATGGTTGCATTTTTGCTTATTTTATACTTCCTAATATAATGTTTTATATGGAAAACTTAGATAAGGAACACATAAAAAATAAATTTGCCATCTACCTTCTAATGAAAGGTTATTCAAATCTCACTGTAAAAAACTACATTTATATAGTAAACGATTTTTTAAAAAGTTCATCTCTTCCTGATGCACAATCAATACAAAAGTATTTTTTAAGAAAAAAAATAACTAAAAACACGAGGGCAACCCAAACGCTGATACTAAAAAGTTTCGCAAAATTCATAAAAAAGGAACTTAAAATCGATTTCGAAGTCTTTGATCCTCCAAAAACTTCGAAGATTCTGCCTGTTTTCTTAACAAAGGACGAAGTAAGAAGGCTCCTTGAGATCTCAAAAAATCATTTAAGGGATTTTACCATTATTACGTTTCTTATTTATACGGGAGTAAGAGTTGGAGAACTTGTCAATTTAAAAATAGAAGATGTTAACCTCGAAGGAAGATATGTAAAAATTAGGGGTAAAGGCGATAAAGAAAGATTGGTGCCGTTATCTAACGAATTAACAGCAATTCTTTCTACATACATTGAAAAGAAAAGAGGCGAAACCTTTCTATTTGAAAGTAATAGGCGCAAAAAATTTTCTCCCCTTACCATACAACTCATGGTAAGAAAATATGCAAAACTTGCAAATATACCTAAAAAAATCACACCACACAAACTGAGACACACATTTGCAACACTTGCCCTCGAATCTGGTATAAGTCCAATAACCATAGGAGAACTCTTAGGACACAGTTCTCTTAATACAACAATGAAATATACGCACGTAACAAATAAGTTGGCAATGGATGCAGTGAAAAAAATAAGCGAGTTTACCGACCTTAAGGATATGATAACAAATAGTTAAATTTTTTGTTTATCTGATATAATACTATTTGCTATGAGTAAAAAATTAATGGAAATAGAACAACCAGTTTACCCTTATACCTGTGCAATTGTTAATAATCAGTTGATGGGTTTTCTTGATGAAGTAGAAGAAATTAAAAGTATAGAACTTCTTCCGGTAACAGAGGGAGAGGGAAGAAGAACATTTGAAAGAAGTATTGCATTCCTTGCAACAGTTGCAATAAAGAGAATTTCACCCAAAAGCAGATTAAACATCATGCACTCAATTGGTGATGCTCTGTACGGAGAAATCGAGAATCCTGTAGATAACATTATCCCAAAACTGAAAGAAGAAATCTACAGATTAGTTAGTGAAAATAAACCCGTTAACAAAATTGAACTTACAAAAGAAACTGCAATTAGAAAATTAGAAAAAGAACGGCGACTTGAAGATATAAGAACTATAGAATTTTTAGCAAAAGACCTTATTTCGCTTTATGAACTTGAAGGAATATACATTTATTTTGCAGGACCAATTGTGCCTTATACTGGGATGTTAAAGGCTTTTGAAATCATAGAGGCAGACGGAGGTATTCTGTTTCTACTTCCGGATAGAAAAAACCCAAATAGTGTAAGCACATTGCAAAGCTACCAAAAACTGCTTGAGGCTTTTAATGAAGGCAAAAAATGGGCAAATCTACTTGAAGTGAGAACTGTGGGAGAATTAAACAAAAGTATCATAAACGGAAAAATTTCAAACATTATAAAAATTCAAGAAGCACTTCATGAGAAAAAAATTTCAAATATTGCAGAAACAATTCTTTCAAGAAATGCAAAAGTCATTTTAATTGCTGGGCCAAGTTCTTCGGGTAAAACAACGTTTGCAAAAAAATTAGAAATACATCTACGAGTGCTTGGTTTAAGACCCTTTGTGATCTCAACAGATAACTACTTCATTGACAGAGACAAAACACCTTTAGATGAAAATGGAAATCCAAACTTTGATGCTCTTGAAGCAACAGATTATAAATTACTTGAGGCACATATTAACAAACTTCTACAAGATGAAAGCGTTGAAATACCAAAATATAACTTTATAACTGGAAAAAGAGAAAAATGGAAAACAATAAAACTTGAAAAAAACGGCATTTTAATAATAGAAGGCATCCATGCCCTAAACCCAGTGCTTACAGAGAATGTGCAAAGCAATGCACTATTTAAGATTTATGTATCTGCCTTATCACAATTGAATATCGATAATATAAATAGAATTCCAACAAGAGACTCAAGATTAATAAGAAGAATAGTAAGAGATACACATTTTAGAGGCATCACAGCTCAAGAGAACCTAAGAAGATGGAAAGATGTTGTATCGGCAGAGGAAAAATACATCTTCCCATACCAAGAAAATGCTGATGTTATGTTTAATTCTGCTTTAATTTATGAACTTGCAGTGTTAAAAAATTTTGCCGAAGTGCCGTTAAGGGCGGTAGAATACACAGAAAAAGAATATGCAGAAGCCTTAAGACTTTTGAATTTCCTTTCTCATATACTTCCATACACTCCTGATGAAATTCCACCTACCTCAATTTTAAGAGAATTCATTGGTAAAAGTTCATTCAAATACTAAGATTCAAGGAATTTTTTAACAAAGTTAGATAAATTAACTTTTTTCTCAACAAATATAGGTATGTTCAAAAAAAGGTCGTTAACCTTTGATAAAAATCGCTTATCTTTAAACCTGCCATCGAAATATACCAAAACAGTTTTTTCTTTTTTATTTATATTATCAAGGACAAAATTCTTTGCATACAACATTGCGTAATCTTCACTTAAACTAGCAACATTAAACGGCAATTTAAACAGATAAATTATTTTATACTCGCCAATTTTAGGAAATTCATAAGAAGCAAATGTGGCAATCTTATTTTCGTTTTTGATTGCCTCATCAATCCAACTGTATTTTTTTGCAAGCTCCATTTTCATATTTTTAAGTTGGACTTTATTCTCAAATACAAAAAGGGCAGGTTTAATATGGGACAAACTCTCAAAACTATCAAGAAACTCCTCAAAAAACTCATCTACATTTGGAGAGTGCATATACACTGGAACTATCTCAAGGGTCTTATGAGTTCCGTTATCTTTTGTAAGCATCTCTCCCTTAAGAGAAGTGAAGCCTTCTAAAATATTCTTACCGTTGTAAGTTAGTCTATTGCTTAAAAAATAAATATGATTGGAGTTATTTTTTACATTGGAAAAAATCTTATTTGGTTCTTTTTCACTGATTGTAATAGATCTTTCTTTCTTACTTATGTTAAATGCTTTTTCATGCATGTTTGTATTTAGAAAATCATCTTCAAAAAGCTTTAAAATATTAGAGTTAGACGAATTTTCTGCATCTTCAAAAAGAGTTAAAATATTCTCTTTCAAACTTTCATCTAATTCGGCAATCATCTTAATATCATTTTCAGAGTAAATCACTTTATCAGTGTAGAATACTTTTGGCAAGCGGTAAGCTTCAAAAAAGATAACTGAATCAAACTCAAGATTTAAGAAAAGATTATATACAAAAAGAAAAGTAGGCATTTTCGTTAATACAACATCACTACCTTTTATTAGATCTAACTTCTCCATTAGAGGACACTTATCTTTAAATTGGCAATTCTTGGTATTACATACGGAAAGATTTTTTAATACTTTATTCTTTAGAATATGATTTGGTGCGTTTTTTAAAAGAAAGTCTTTTGTTTTTATTAAATAAGAAGTAAGAATAGCAAAATCCATTCTAAGATCTAATGGGAGCCTGTCGGGATTCTGTAAATAATAAAAAAACCTATGCAAACAAATGAAATTTTCTAAACCTGTTGCATCGAAAATCTTCAATTTTGGGAAATTCGAAAGGATCTGTTCTTTAACATCTTCAGAGTAAAAGACAATTAGAGTAAAATTGGATTTATCTATTAAAGATGCATTTTTACCAATGTCACCTTCTATATAATAGGTCTTTTTTTCTGCATTGGCATTAACTTCTTTAAAAGGCAGAGTAAGTTCAGTTTCATTACTCTTTAATTCAATTAAATTTAAGTCATCTATATCAACATCAGAAAAAAGAAAATCAAAGTCTCTTGAATCTCCAATTATTCTTTTTAATTTACCAAGGTCATCTTTTGGAAAATTTTTCTTCTCTTCAACGATTTTTTTAAACACTTCATAGAGCATTAAAGCATCATTAAAGGCCCTATGGGCTTTTTCGCTTTTAATCTTAAAAGTTGAAATGAGCTTTTCGAGACTATGAGATTGCAATTCAGGAAACATCAAACGAGCAAGTTCTAATGTATCTATTACCTTATTTTTAACAGGCTTCCCAAAAAAGTTTTCAAGGAAAGCCTTATCAAATGAGGCATTGTGGGCAACTAATACCGCATCCTCTATAAAATCGCTAAATGCTTTTTTAACATCTTCTTTATCCTGCGCTTTGTTAAGATCTTCTTGCGTTATACCTGTAAGGTTGGTAATAAAATGAGATAAAGTTTTTGAAGACTTCACAAGAGTTTTAAATGTTGAAACACTTTCCCAATTGATAACTTTTATAGCACCAATCTCAATAACTTCATCTTCTTCTACTTTTAAACCAGTTGTTTCTAAATCAAAAAACACAAATTTCATTTAAAGAATACTATAGTGGTCCCAGTTCCACCTTCTGATATCGTTCCAAGTTCAAAACGTGAAACCCTTTTATCCTTTCTCAAAAATTCAAAAACCGCTTCTTTTAAAGCACCAGTTCCCTTACCATGAATTATGTAAACATACGGCATTCCATTAAGGTACGCCTTATCAAGGTATTTATCAAGAGCTTCGATAGCCTCTTCCACTGTATAGCCATGCAAATCCAACATAATGGGTAGACTCTCATCAAATAATTCTTTAAATTTAGTTTTCTCGGTATTTCGAACAATTTGATCTTTAGATACAGGCTGAACATCAGAGGTCTTTAGTGTTGCCCTAATAGCACCCATTTGCACAACTAATTTGCCTTCTTCACGCTTAACCTGTAAAACAAGTCCTGTAGCCTTAAAAGATGACACAAAAACAATATCACCTTCTTTAATTTCATCTTTACTAACTTGCTTTGCTTCTTCAAAAATCTCTTCCTTTTCTTCTAAAGATTGCTCTTCATCTTTTATTGCTTTTTTCATTTCTTGTATTTCTTTTTGGGATTTAATATAATTGTCAAGATTATCTAAAATTTTTGCCATTTTTTCTTTAGTATCGTCAATTATCTTTTGAGCTTCATCATACGCTTTTCTTAACTCCAATCGCTTCTTTTCTTCAAGTTCTTTCAATTTCGCCTCATAAATTTCTCTTAATTTAGTTGCCTCTACCTTTGCCTGCTCTATTTCTCTTCGTTCAACTTCTATAGCACGATTTTCTTGATGCATCTTATTTATGATACTGCTTCTTTCAACAAAATCAGAAGGAAGTTCATTTTTTGCAAACTCTAAAACATCCTTATCCAATCCAAGTCGCTCTGCAATGACAAAGGCATGGCTTTCGCCGGGTAACCCTATGTAAAGTTTATAGATTGGAGAAAGGGTCTCTACATCAAAACCAACTGAAGCGTTCATTGCATTAGGATACACATAAGGGAATTCCTTTAATTTACTGTGGTGAGTTGTAACAATAGTGATACACCCTTTGTCGTATAAATCTTTTAGAATTGCATAACCCAAGGCAGCACCTTCCTCAGGATCTGTTCCTGCACCCAACTCATCTAACAAAACAAGGTCTTTGTCTGAAGAAAATTTAAGGATATTTACAATTTTTGACATATGAGAAGAGAATGTTGAAAGGTTCTGCTCTACACTCTGCTCGTCTCCTATATCTGCATAGATATTTTCAAATTTTCCTATTCTTGAATTAGACAAAGCAGGGATATGTAATCCCGAAAGTGCCGTTGCTGAAAGCAAGCCTGCAGTTTTTAAAGTAACTGTCTTACCCCCTGTATTTGGACCAGTTATGATAAGCACTTTATAACCTTTTCCAATCTCTAAATCAATTGGCACAACTTTATCTTCAGGGATAAAAGGATTTCTTGCCTCGTATAACTCCAAAACAGGTTCTTCCTCTATAATAGGCTCAAAGGCTTTAAGCTCAAGCGAAAGCTTTGCTTTTGCAAAAATGAAATCTAAATTGTATACAATCGCAAGTGATTTTTCTACTTGGTCAATCTTATTTCTAATTTTTTCTTCCAGTTCAAGTATTATTTTTTCTTCTTCCTCTTTTTCCTTTGAAAATAATTCAACAAGCCTATTATTCAATTCCACAACTGCCATTGGCTCAACATAAAGTGTGAGCTTACTTCCTGACTCACCTTGCACAACATATGAAAAACTTGGCTTTGAATTCTGTCTTATGGGGATCACATATCGATCATTTCTTTTTGTAATTATCTTATCTTGGATTACATCCTCATTTTCTCTTGAATAGAGAATCTCTTGAAGAATTGACTGAATACGTAAATATGTTGTCCTTATTTCTCTTCTTATAATCGAAAGAAATGGCGTTGCATCATCCACAATTTTACCATCAGCCGATACCACTCTTCTTATTGCTTTTACAATTTCATCAAAACGAGATAACATGGACGTGTACCTATACAATTCAGGATATACATCAGAATAACTTGCGCCTATTTCTTTTATCTCAGAGAAAACTGATAGCACATCTGATATTTTTAACAGTTCATAGGTAGTAAGTAATGATAGCACCCTTATTCTTTCAAATAGTGGTTCAACATCCACAAATTCTGAAAAAGGCAAATCTCCTTCCTTTTGTAGGAAATTTTTCGCAGTAGTCGTTTCTTTTAAAGCAGTTCTGATTTCGTCAACATTTGAAAGTGGAGATAAATCCATTACTCTACTCTTACCTCCAGAAGTTATAGCTAACTTTTCCAATCTTTGAATAATTTTATAAAAATCTATTACTCTAAGTGAGTCTTTATCCATCTTACATTCCTTATATCATTATAACAGAAAGTATTTAAAACTTCTTCCTTTTTAACCCAAGCCCTTTTTAAAATTTTAATACCATATTTCATAAAATTTAAATGTCCTACACTATGCGCATCTGTGCCAACTGAAAAATATTTCACATGAGATCTTCTTGCCTGCTTTATAAGGCCAGAACTCAAATCCATTCTATTCGGGAAAAGATTTATTTCAAGAGCCACTGACTTTTTAAAGGCAACTTCGAAAATCTCTTCTAAATTAATTGGTATGCTTCTTCTTATAAAGACTATGCGGTTTGTAGGATGCGCAAGAGTATCGATAAGTCCACTATTTAAGGCCTTTTTTATTCTATATGTATTTTCAAAACTTGAATTACTGAATTTATGCAACCCTCCTACGACAAATTCAAACTTATCAAAAAAACCTTCTTTTATGTCTACACTTCCATTTTCTTTTATCTCTGCTTCAATCCCTTTTAAAAGATACGGGGGTTCACCAAAACTATTTAGTCTATCAATAATTTCAAACTCTCTTCGTAGCGAAGCCTCATCTAAACCATTTGCAATCCTTAAAGACTTAGAGTGGTCTGTAATAGCAATAAATTCGTAATTAAGGTATCGAGCTTCTTCTTTCATTTCGGCAATAGTGGAGCTTCCGTCAGAAAAATTTGAATGGACATGTAAGTCACCTTTTATATCACTTATATCGATAATATTGGGAGAAGAATTGTTCAAAGCAAAGTCGATTTCCTCTTCTCCTTCTCTAACCTCAGGTGGAATGTATGTTAGTGATAACTTCTCGTAAAATTCCTGCTCAGAATTTACTTCAAGTAAAACAATCCCAGATTTTGAAACTCTATAACCTTTTGTAGAAGCAATTTCCTGGATAAACCTATTATGCTGCTTTGAGCCTGTATAGTATTGAAGTCCAGAATAAAAATATCTTTCTGGAACATAGTAAAACTTAAGTTTAAATGAGTTCTCATCCTTAAAAGTAATGAGATTCCCCTTTATAGACACAAGTGTTAAATCAAAAGAAGGAATAAGAAAATTTATAAGGGCTTTTTTATCAAAAGAGAAGATAAAATCGATATTATCAACTACTTCCTTGCCTCTCCTGACACTTCCAACCACTTCAATTTTTCCGAGATGCTGGGTTTCCATTTTTATGGCATTTGCATAAGCACAAGCAAAGAATAAACCAAGTTCTTTTTGCTTTCCTTCAAAATAGAAGAGTGCCCTTCGAAGATGCTCCTCAAACTTTTCTCCAAATTTTCTCTTTACTAAACCATCTTTTAACATTCTTTCAAGATCAGAAACTGAGTCGATATTTAAAAATCGATAAATATTTAAAACATCACTCACTCGCAATGAAGGTATTTTTGCAAGATTCCTAAGTGTTTTAGGTGTTCTATACTCAAGGAGTTCCTTTTTAGGAGAATAACCCCTACTAATTATATTATCAATTTCATTTCGAACGCTCTCGGGGAAAAAATTTAGACTCCCATAATTCCCAATAGGATAATCTAAAGCAAGTATAGTTAAATAAGCATTCTCAAACTGTAGAGCGCTTTTAAAGTCTCCATTAATTTCAAGTAAAACCTTTAGTTCATTTAGTTCATTTGCTATTCTAAAATTATTCATTGTCTTCTTAGAATACCGTTCACCTTGTCTATTAAACTTTTCTCTATCTTAAGTATGTAATTATCAACTTCCTCACTTGTTAATGTCCTTTCATTTGAGACAAACTCAAGAGAGTAAGCTAAACTCTTTTTATCTTTAGGCAAAGGGTCGCCTTCGTAAATATCGAAAAGCACAATGTTTTTTAGTTCGTTAATAGAAGCTGATCTAATCACATCACGAACTTTAATCTCTTCTATGTCTTTATCAACCAAAATTGCAATGTCTCTTTTGACAGATGGATATATGGAAAATTGAGTAAACTTTTTCTCCAAAGAACTATTGTTTAACAACTTTTCAATATCTAATTCACAGTAATAAGCCTTGTCGAAGATGTTAGGATGCATCTCACCTAAAAACCCAATAAGTTCATCTTTTACTTTAATAACAGCACTTCTATATGGATGTAAATACGGGTAGGACTGTTTTTCAAAAAACATTGGAATCTTTAATTCATCAAAAAGATCTTCTAAGATTCCTTTTAAGTAGAAAAAGTCGTAGGGCAAGGTTTTCTTATAAGGATTTTTGAGGATGTAATCACCTATAAGAAAAATGGAAAGATTGAATTTTTCTTTGAAACCATTTTCCCTATAAAATACCTTACCTATTTCAAAAATGCCAAAATCTTTAATATTAACATTGATATTCCTTGTTGCAACTTCTAATAAAGTTGCCAAGAGACTGGGTCTCAAGTATGCCATATCTTCCGTTAATGGATTCAAAATTTTAACCGTTTTCTCCTCGTTAAATAGCTTATACTTAGATAACATTGCCGAACTAACAAGTGTTGATGTAATAACTTCATTAAGGCCGTAAGCCAACAAGAAATTCCTCAAGAATGAATTAAACTCCTGAATTTTTTCAATGCTTCCACTCTTAAGATTAGAAACAATTGGCGTTTCCTTG
This sequence comes from Caldisericum exile, assembly GCA_020722505.1. Lineage (GTDB taxonomy): Bacteria > Caldisericota > Caldisericia > Caldisericales > Caldisericaceae > Caldisericum > Caldisericum exile_C. The sequence continues at coordinate 90,322 of DYKR01000001.1, forward strand.
AATTCATTATAACCCTTTATTCTTGCGATTTCTTCTATAAGGTCTTCTTCTATTGAAATATCCTGCCTAAAAGTGGGGGCATACACTGTGAATGTATTTTTAGCTTCATCAAATACATAATCAAAACCTTCAATATCGAAATATTTCTTTATTTCTTCCACCTTAATTTCATCGCCAAGCAAACTCACAGCCTTTGAGACTCTTAAGTTTACACCCTTTTTTGGATCTCTTAAGTCATCGACACTGTCCTTAAATAAAATACCACCTGCCTCTTCTAATATCATTTTAGAAGCAACATTAGAAGCATGCGGTGTAAAATCAGGGTCAACGCCTTTCTCAAATAATGAAGAAGCATCCGTAATAAGTCCTAAAGACCTTGAACTTACCGCTATTACAGAAGGAACAAAGTAGGCAGATTCAAGAAAAACATTCTGCGTTTCATTGGTAACCTCTGTATATTCTCCTCCCATAACCCCTGCTAACGCAACAGCACCAGCACTATCTGCAATTAAAAGGTTCTTTTCGCTTAGAACTCTTTCAACACCATCAAGCGTTTTAATTGTTTCTCCAGTTTTTGCACGGCGCACAAAAATACCACCCTTGAGTTTATCAAAATCAAAGGCATGGAGTGGTTGCCCATACATTTTCAAGACATAATTGGTAATATCAACAATGTTATTAATAGGATGCACACCTAACTTATAGAGTTCTGTTCTCAAGTTATAGGAAGAGTTTTTAATTTTAACATTTTTAATCAATCTACCAGAGTAAAACTTTGCACAATCGGTATCAGCAATTTTAACTTCAAAAGGCGTATTTGGGAGGTTTTCTTCAAGTTGAACTTTTGGTTGCAGTTTTTCAAAATTTGCCTTCCTTCCCTCTTCTTTTGCAAGGATAATTTCTACCCATCTTGCAATACCTAAAACACTAAAAGCATCGGCTCTATCAGGCAGTAAAGAAAATTCAAGATAAAAATCTTCAACAGGAAAAACACTTTCAAAATTTTTAAAAAGTGGCGTATCTTCGGGAAGAATCAGTATTCCATTTTTCTCTTGATTTGATAAAAATTCACTCTCAAGCCCAAGTTCATTATAGGAGCAGAGCATACCTTGGGATAAAATATCACCAAAGTATTTTTCCACGATGACTCTTCCATCTGAAATTTTTGCACCGACCATTGCATATGGGACTATGTCCTCTTTTTTAACATTCGTTGCAGCAGTTATAACTGTTTTTGTTTCGTTTTCTGACACAAGAAGGTTTACTTTAAAAAGTTTTGTCCCGCTTATGGATGTTACATCCAAAACTTTTGCAGTGATAACTTTATCAAACTTCTTCTCAACGTGTTCAACATGCTCAACCTCAAGCCCCAAATGGGTAAATTTTGTAGCAAGCTCGTTTGGTGAATAACTAAAATCGATTAGTTCTTTTAAGAGTCTATAAGAAACTAACATCTTACCCCCCTAAAATTGTTTAAGAAATCTTAAATCATTTTGATAAAAGTACCTTATATCTGGGATACCATATTTTACCATTGCAATTCGCTCTATACCCCAACCAAAAGCAAATCCTTGGAACTCATCAGGGTCAATACCTACATTTCTCAAAACATTTGGATGAACCATCCCTGAGCCACCCATTTCAAGAAAGCCAGTGTACTTACAAACTGGGCAACCTTTACCCCCGCATATCACACAAGAGATAGAGGTTTCAGAACCTGGTTCAACAAAAGGAAAATAAGAAGGGGTAAAACGAATACGGGTATTTTCTCCAAACATCTTCTTTGAAAACTCACTCAAGGTTGCTTTTAAGTTAGCAAAAGAAATTCCTTTATCAACAACGAGCCCTTCAACCTGATGAAATTGTGGTGAATGGGAACTATCAAGTGCATCTCTTCTATAGCATCGCCCAATTGCAATCATTCTTATTGGAGGCTTCAACTTCTTCATTATTCGAATCTGCATAGGGGAAGTTTGCGTTCTTAAAAGAATTTTTTGTGCTAAATAAAAGGTGTCCTGCATATCTCTTGCGGGATGATGCTCGGGAATGTTCAGTGCTTCAAAGTTGTAATAATCGTCTTCAATATCAGGACCAGAAAAGACATCAAATCCCATCGAAACAAAGATTGATTTTACTTCCTCTATTACTTTTGTTAAAACATGAATACTCCCTCTTTGGAAATGCAATCCTGGTAAAGTAACATCTATTTTTTCACTTGAAAGTTTAAGATCCGCTAACGAACTTTCAAGTTGTGCTTTTGTGCTTTCAATAGATGATTCAATAATATTTCTAAGATTATTCACTTTCTCGCCAAACTCTTTACGTTTTTCTTCAGGAAGGTCTTTAATTTTTTTATACAACTCCTGCACAATGCCTTTTTTACCGAGATACTCTATTTCTATCTTTTTTAATTCAGAAAGGTCTTTAATATTTTTAATCTTTTCAAAAAACTGTTTTTCAATATCTTCATTAAATTCCATAAATTACCTCCTTATCCTTAAATTTTAACATTCTAAAAAGAAAAGTCAATAAAAGAGAGTAAAGAAAAATAAAAAAATCCCCCGATAAGGGGGAAACAAATTATTAAACTTCAACTAATAAGGCATATTTGCAATATTCAATAGGGGAACACCAATAAAATACATGTAAAAAACAAGTATGATTAATCCAATAATACCAATAGTTAAACCTGCTTTTAACATGTCTTTAACCTCTACATGTCCACCAGTCATCACAACAACGTTTGGTGGAGTTGAAGCAGGAAGAGAAAACGCAAGCGAAATTGCAAAAGTTGTTGGTAACATCACCAAATAAGGATGCATTTTTGCTGCAATTGCAATGGAACCTGCTATAGGCATGAAAATTGATGTTGCTGAAGTATGGGAAGTAAATTGGGCAATTAAAAATCCTGTTCCACCTACAATAAATATCACAAGTAAAAGGTTTGTGTGTTGTAAGAATGTTAATTTAGAACTAACATATTCTGGTATCTTTGTTGCAATAACGGCATCTGCTAACGCAAGTCCACCACCAAAAATTAAAATTATATCCCATGGAAGGTTTTTAATGGATTCTGTCTTTAAAACCGTTTCGAATTTCTTAACATCCACAGGAATTATATAGAGAAGAAGTGCTGCAAATATTGCAATAGTAGAATCATGCACAAATTTTCCGACGTTGAGGAGTGTTGACCAACCCTTTAAAGTAAATGAACCAAAATTAATATCTACTCTAAAAATCCACAATAGGACTGTAATAATAAAAACGACAGCAACTATTATTTCTTTCTTATTCATTTTGCCAAGCTTCTGCAATTCTTTTCTAAAAATCTCTCTACTTTCTTTTAAGCCAGTAAACCCTGGCTTAAAAAATACCGAAGTTAGCATAAACCAAGTAAATGGAAGGAAGAGAATTATAAAAAGTATACCAAATTTGGAAAAGTCAAAGAAAGTCAATGTTGGTGCATTTGGAAACATCTGTTTTGCAATACTCATAAATATAATATTTGGAGGTGTCCCTATTGGTGTTCCCATGCCTCCTATACTTGCAGCAAAAGCAATTCCGAGCATCAACGCTGTTGCAAATGCAAAACTACCTGTTTCAGTATTAACTGCAAGGTTTTCCTTTTTTATAGAGTCTTTATAGAATTCTATTATTGAGAGTACTATTGGAAGAGCCATTATTGTTGCAGTGGTGTTAGAAATCCACATCGAAATAAAACCAACAGCAATCATCATAGAAAGTATGATTTTCTTAGGTGAAGTACCCAGTAAATTTACCAAACCTAAGGAAAACCTCACATGAAGCCCTGATTCTTCAAGTGCTTCGGAGATAAAAAACCCACCAACAAACAACATAATCTCTTGAGACATGTAGGCTTTTGCAATTTCTTTTGCATTCACAACTTTAAAAAGTGGGAAGATAACCAAAGGAAGGAGTGACGTAATAGAAAGGGGGACCGCATCTGTTGCCCACCAAATTGCCATCCATAAAAGTAGGCCAATTGTAATTTTTGCTCCTACCTCCATGCCTGTAGGGGTTTTTAGTAAAAGAACAACAATAAAAGCTATTACTCCAGCAAAAAAACCAATTTTCTGTGATAATTTCTTACCTTTACCCATTTTTACCTCCAATTCCTATTTTATAACCCATATACAAAGCCTCAATATTCTTTTGAACACCTTCCTTGAAGTGATTTTTAATTGTCTCCGTAAGCGCATCAAGGCTAACAACGCCAGTTAAGCCGCTTATAATACCAAGGGCAACGATATTAGATGAAATTCTTTTTTGAGTTGTATTTAAAGCAATATCAGTGATAGAAAACACATAGTTATTAAGACTCTTATCTATGGTCTTTACATAAAAATCATCAACGATGATCAAAGTAGTAAGCTTTATGTGTTTAATAAATGTATCGTATGAGTCCTGTGTTAGAGTAAGAAGAATATCAGGTGAACGCACTTCCGGAAAATAGATCTCGCTATCAGAAATAATCACATCAGCCTTTGAGATTTCTCCTCTTGCTGCAGCACCATAAACCTGTGATTGAAGAACATTTTTTTGGTCGTATATACTCGCTGCCTCGGCAAGAAGAATACTTGCAAGAATAATACCTTGCCCACCAGAACCTGCAAGCCTTATCTCCGTTTTCATTTTGCCACCTTCTTCACAAGTTCATAATAAGAAGTTACGAATTCAGGCTTTTCTATATTCACAAACTCCCCAACAACAATTCCATCGTGAGATTCTACCGAATTAACCTTTGAAAATGGAATAGATTTGTCCTTAAGGAACTTTACATACTCAGCAGGATCTCCTAAATTATTTCTTCTTCCAAATTCTGTAACACAAGAAGAAACAGCTTCGATAAGTGAAAATCCTTTATGTAGTAATCCATTTAAGATGTATTTTTCAAGCATTAGTGGATTCCCAATCGTTTCTCTTGCAACATAAGTTGCACCTGCTGCAATTGCAAGATAAGAAATATTCATTGGCTCTTCAATATGACCGTATGGTGTAGTTGTAGTAAAGGAATCTTCTGGAGTTGTAGGAGATAACTGCCCACCTGTCATGCCATAAACAAAGTTGTTAAACACAATTACACTTAAGTCAATATTTCTCTTTGCTGCATGGATAAAATGGTTTCCACCAATTGCAGCAAGATCACCATCTCCTGTTGCAACTATAACTTGTAAATCAGGATTAGCAAGCTTTATACCTGTTGCAAAGGCTAATGGACGACCATGCAACGTATGGAGTGTGTTAAAATTAACATAACCCGAAGATCTACCTGCGCAACCAATTCCAGACACAAAGACAATTTTATCTTTATCAATTTTTGAGCGTTCAATTGCCCGAAGTATTGCAGATAAAACAATACCATTACCACAACCTGCGCACCAAATATGTGGTAATTTTTTGACACGCAAATTGTCTAAAGAGATTTCAGTATACATGATTCTATCTCCTCTGGAGAAATAATCTCTCCATTTTCCTTCCCATAAAACTCCACCTTCTTTTTAACGATCCTTTCAACCTCGTGCACGTATTGACCAAGGTTCATTTCAAATACAAAAACTCTTCTATTTGATGCAAGGTCTTTAAGGACCTTCTCTGAAGATGGCCATATTGTAATTGGCCTAAATAAACCAACCTTAAGACCTTTTTCTCTGAGCTCCAAAATTGCTTCTTTTGCACTTCTTGCAACAACCCCATAAGAAACTATTAAAATATCAGCATCTTCAACCAAAAACGTTTCATAAAGAAAAATTTCATCCAGGTGGTTCAATATTTTTCTTTGAAGCCTTTCCATAAGCCTCTCAGCTTTTACAGGATCAGATGTTGGAAAACCAGTTTCATCATGCGTAAGACCCGTTACATGAAAACGGTATCCTTCTCCAAAATTGGCAAGAGGTGGAACTTCATATCTTGAATCAAACGGTAAATAATCTTCTTTAGGCACCTCTGGTTTTTTTCTTTCAAAAACCACGTGAGAATCATCAACTGTTATCTTTTCTCTCATATGTCCGATTACTTCATCAGAAATGAAGATCACAGGGACTCTGTATTTTTCTGAAAAATTAAATGCTGTAAAAATTAAATCATAAGATTCCTTAACAGAAGAAGGGTAAAGCGCTATTATAGGATGACTTCCATGTGTCCCCCAACGAGCTTGCATGATATCCCCTTGGGAAGGATACGTAGGAATACCGGTTGATGGGCCAACACGCTGCACATCAACTACAACAATGGGTATTTCAGAAAAACTAGCAAAGCCAATGCCTTCTTGCATTAGAGAAAAGCCTGGTCCAGAGGTTGCTGTCATTGCTTTTGAGCCAGTAAGGGAAGCACCTATTATTGCTCCAATACTTCCAAGTTCATCTTCCATTTGGATAAACGCTCCGCCTACCTCAGGAAGAAGTTTTGACATTCTTTCAGCAAGGTCGGTTGAAGGAGTTATCGGATAACCAGCAAAAAACCTACAGCCAGCCTTGATTGCGCCAATTGCAACTGCTTCGTTTCCAGACATTAAACGCTCTTTCATACTGTTATCCCCTTTTTAACTATTATTGCAAAATCTGGGCAGTATAGTTCACACATGCCACATCCAATACATTTTTCTTCATTCTCAACTTCTACTTTAAAGTCTTCACCAATTTTAAGAATCTTTACAGGACAAACAGAAACACAAATTCCACAACCTTTACAATAATCTTTATTTACTATTACTTTGTTTTTCCCCATTTACATCACGTCCTTCAAAAGCTTTACAATTTCGTTAGGAATATTTGCAACCTTAATTCCTTTTGATTCAAGATAGGCAATTTTCTCATCAGCGGTGCGTGTCCCTGCTTGGACTATTGCCCCGGCATGTCCCATTCTTTTTCCAGGAGGAGATGCCCTACCTGCAATAAATGATACTACCGGTTTATTAAAGTGTTTTTCAATGTAATCGGCTGCATCTTCTTCGTCAGAGCCACCTATCTCACCAACCAATACTACAGCTTTAGTTTCTTCATCTTTTTCAAATCCTTTAAGGACATCTATAAACTTCATTCCTATTATGGGATCTCCTCCAATACCAACGGCAGTGGATACTCCAAGACCAGAATCGCTAATGTGTTTAACAATTTCATAAGTTAAAGTCCCCGATCGAGAGATCACACCAACAACTCCTTTTTTAAAGATTGAATGCGGCATTATCCCAACCTTTGCTTTACCAACTGAAATTATTCCAGGGCAGTTTGGACCAATGATCTTTGTCCCCTTTAGATTTGCAAATTCATTTACTTTTATCATATCTTGAACAGGAACTCCTTCTGTAATAGTAACGACAAGTTTAATGCCCGCATTGATTGCTTCAAACATTGCATCGACAGCAAATTTTGCTGGAACAAAAATAATTGACGTATCAGCTTGAACGGATTTAACGGCTTCTTCAACAGAATTAAAAATAGGGATATCAAAAACGTATTCTCCACCTTTAAAAGGAGTAACACCGGCAACAACTTTAGTGCCGTAGTCTTTCATTGATTTTGTGTGAAATGACCCATCTCGCCCAGTAATTCCTTGAACTACAACCCTTGTTTCTTCATCAATAAGTATACTCATAGCATTTACCCCCTATTTACTAACTCAACAACTTTACTTACACCATCAACCATACTATCAACATAAATTAGTGGAGTATTTTCAAGAATTTTCTTAGCAATATCTTCGTTGGTACCTGTAAGTCTCACAACTATTGGGATTTCTACTTTAACTTTTTTAATAGCCTCTAAAAGACCATTTGCAACATCATCACACCTTGTGATTCCACCAAAGATATTTATAAGAATTGCCTTCACGTTTTTATCTCTTAAAATCATTTCTATGGCACTTGCAACTTTCTCAGGGTTTGAAGAACCTCCAATGTCTAAAAAGTTAGCAGGGGATCCACCAAGAAGTTTCACCAAATCCATTGTTGCCATGGCAAGTCCTGCACCGTTAACAAGACAACCAATAGAACCATTGAGTTTGATGTAGGTAAAGCCTTTTGATTTTGCCTCAATTTCAAGTTTTTCCTCTTCTGTTAACTCTCTCATGGTTTCAATTTCTGGATGCCTAAAAAGTGCATTATCATCGACTACAATTTTTGCGTCAAGTGCCACAACAGAGCCGTCAGAAAGAAGTGCAAGAGGGTTTATCTCAACAAGGTTTGCATCAATACTAATATAAAGCCTAAATAACTGCTCAAGTATTGTAGATATCTTACTTATAACATCTTTATTGGGTGTTAAAAACATAGAAGCGTTTTTAGCCTGATATGAGAACATTCCAAGAAGTGGGTCTAATGAAACTTTTAGTATCTTCTCAGGATCATTTTTAGCAACCTCTTCAATTTCTACTCCGCCTTCACTAGACACAATAAGCACATTTCTCTTGCTTGACCTATCCACAGTAAAGCCCACGTAGAACTCTTTTTTAATTTGGACTGCCTTTGCAATTAAAACCTTGTTTACCTTAAGTCCTTTGATTTCCATCGAGAGGATCTTACTTACCTTCTCTTTGAGCTCTTCTTCATTATTTGCAATCTTTACTCCACCTGACTTACCACGCCCACCAGTAAGAACCTGTGCCTTTACTACTACAGAATAACCAAGTGTTTCTGCTATCTTCAATGCTTCTTCAACACTACTTGCAACACTTCCGTCTACAACAGGAATACCAAATTTCTTAAAAAGTTCCCTTGATTGATACTCTTGTAAGTTCATTCCCCACTCTCCTTTTTTAATTTTCTTAAATAAGAATACACAGTGTATATTGAAATATTGAGTTTAGAAGCTACATACGGTACTGCGTTTTTAAATGTAAAAAAATTATCCTCGTAAAGGTATTTAATCAAAGCAAAATTATCAACCTTACCGTTAGCAAGTTTTGATGATACCGTAGAATAAGTTTCATTAAATATTTCCTCTAAAGAATGCTTTTTAATTTGTTTGACAAAGATTTCCTTATTGTCACTTTTAAATTTCAAAAAATGATCTACGAATTTAACAATACTTTCAAAATTGGTAAGATCCATATTAAGACACAGAAGGCCTATGAGCTTACCCATTTTATTTCTTATCGCAATTGTTATTGAACGAAGGTTCTTTTTCTTGGGTGAAAAACTCTTATAAGGACCAAAGTAGTCTAAACCTTCTTCAAGTTTCTTTATGATTACTTTTCCTGCCTCGGTTAATGAATCACCAACTTTTCTTCCGGTAATATGACCATTCTCTATTGCAATAATATCTGAATTTCCTTTATTAAGGGCATGTAAAACTATCTCAACATCTGGACCTAAAAAATCCGCAAGTGCTTTTATAACATTTTTATAACTATCTAAGATTTCCTCATCCATCTTTTTTAATCTTACAAAATTTTGTTATAAAATTATACAAAAAATTTGAGAATTTTCAAAAAAAATTTTATCCTATTACAGCCTTTTCTTGAATCAACATGCCTTTTTCAAATCTATCAAGCGTAAGATGGTTTGCCTCTTCAAGGAAAAACATACCATAAGTAATGTAGTGAGCAAGAAGTTTGCCTACAATTGGACCTAACATAAAACCATGCCCGGAGTAGCCTGTCCCTATAAAAACATTCTTGAGCGGTGTTGGTCCTAAAATAGGATGTTTATCGGGTGAGACAACATAAAAACCTGACCAATGCCTCATTAACCTTACAGAGGAAAGTTTAGAAAATACACTAACTAATTCACTTGAAAACTTCTGTAAAAAGTTGTAGGTAAGGGTAAGATCATCTGTTTCTTCTTCGTTAGTATCTGTGCCACCAATAATTCTTCCCCTGTAGGTTTGTGTAAAATAAAGGCTTCTATCTACAACCATTGGTGAAAGAAAAATCTTCAATGGCTCACTTACAACAATCTGGTGCCTGTAATTTTTAACAGGTATATCAAAACCAAGCTTATTAGCAAGACTTTTTGTAGCATATCCTGCTGCAATTAGTAAATTATCTAACGCATACTCATCTTTATCGGTTTTAATTGAAATAACCCTGTCTGATGTTTTTTTAAAATCAACTACACTCTCATAATCAAAAATATCAACGCCATGACTTTTAAGAAACATCTCTAAAGAATCCAACACATCCTGAGGATAGGCAGAGCCATCTGATGGACACCAAGAAGCCCCAAAAATTCCCTCAAGATTAATATCGGGAACAATTTCTTTTATCTCATCTTTAGAAATAATTCTACTATCAACACCAAAAAGGTTCTGTAAAGCAACATACTTTCTGTACTCATTATCTTCTTCTTCACTTCTAAGAAGCCAAAGGTATCCTCCTTGCCTAAAATGGATTGGTTTTGGCAAAATTTCTTCCCATAAGCGCCAAATTTTTACAGATTCTCTCATAAGGACAATGTGCTCTTTGGTGGTAAACTGTTGCCTTATACCTGTGCCGCAACGTCCGGTCGAACCAGAACCAATGTATTCCTTTTCTATAATGGCAATTTTTCTAACTCCATTTTTAACAAGGTAGTATGCTGTTGCTAAACCAATAATTCCGCCACCAACAACTACAACATCATAACTTTTCATTTTTTTCACTACCTCCTTTCAAAATCTATTCATAAAACTAACTAATACTATAAAATTTACAAAGCACTCTATTTTTTGGGAACATTTACAAAAATACCAAAAGGAACCGGTGTTTCAGGAGGGCGAATAGTTATGTTTTGAGGGAAATTGCCACTAAGTTCATAGAGTATCCTTTGTAAAAGTGGAATACAAGTTTTCCCTTGGCAAGGTCCAGTGCCTATTTTCAAATACCTTCTTAAGGATTCAATATCCTTATAGCCTTCGTTGAACGCCCTTACGATTTCTTCGTAGGTAACATCCTCACAACGACAAATAATAACATTCTTTTTATCCATTCTTCACCCCTATATTTCTCACTTCATAAATTAAAGACTTTTCTTTAAATGAAACGGTAATTAAAGAGGAGTAAGTATTTTTTTCAACTTTTATGACTCTTTTCACAATGCCTGTTCCTATTCTTTTACCAGTTCTATCCAATAAATACACTTCATCTAATACCTTAGGTAAAGGTAACATCTCATAAGGAAGAGTGATTTCATACGAATCTTTATTTTTAAAAACTAAAAATAGGGCAAGACCCGGACAAACCTGAACACACTTTCCACATCCGATACACTGTTCATAATTTATAACAGGGATAGAACTTATGTCTTGCATTGTAATTGCCTTAGTAGGACAAGATGAAACACAAGGATTACATGGTATCTCCTGAACACACTCACTTACTGCAACAGGATGTAAAGAAAATACATCCTCACTTGGAAAATTATCAATAATATCTGACACCTCAAGATATCCTTTTTCTAAATAATTACTCATAAGCCACCTCTTTTAAACCTTGTAGTATCTTTTTAGAGAAAGGAGTGCTTCTCAATTTAGCAAGGTCCAATTCCAATGCTTCTTTCTCTTTTTCAACATCAAAGCCAAGTTTTTTAAGAATTGATAAAGAGGCAAGCTTACCTTCAAGCATCGCTGTAGATGCTTCCTCAATACCTCCCACATCTCCTGCTATATAAAAGTTTTTTACACTTGTTTCTAATTCCTTACTTCTTAAAGGCACGTATCCTCCTAATGAAGGAATGTATTTCATTTCACACCCAGCCTGCGCTAAAAGTTGATAAGACGGCTGAAGCCCTACCGACAATAAAATTGCATCAACATCTATTTCAAACTCCTTTGAAGTTTCATTAAAATTCTCATCAAGTTCAACTAAGATTGCTTTTTCTACTTTATCTACACCAACCGCTTTCTTAATGGTAGTCCTTGTGTATATGGGGACTCCAAAACGAGTAAGCTTTGCTGCATGCACAAAATAGCCTCCAATTTTGTCGCTTGCCTCAACAACTGCCTTAACATTAATACCTGCTTGTAATAACTGGTAAGAAACAATCAATCCTACATTACCTGCCCCAACCATTAAAACATTCGTGCCAACTTTAATACCATAAACGTTAACAAGTGTCTGTGCTGCACCTGCACCCATAACATTTGGAAGGTCATTTCCTTCAAAAGGAATCATCTTTTCCGAAGCGCCTGTTGCAAAAACTACAAACTTTGGAAATATCTTTAATAGTTCATTATCCTTAAAGGCAAGAAAAACATTTTCCCTTGGATAAAAGGAAAAGAGAGTTGTATTAGTAAAATAATTTACATCTAATGAGTTTAACTCTTTTACCAATTCATTTGCGATCTCTATTCCCCGTGTTCCTGCCTTTTCCTTTTGCGAACCAAAAAATTTATGTGTCTGCTTAATGAGTTGACCACCTAAATTCGGGTTTTGTTCGATAAGAAGAACGTCAACGCCTTTTTCCTTAAGAGTAATAGAAGCCATAAGTCCAGCAGGACCTGATCCAATTACCAATACAGTTGGAGAGTATTCCTTTTCACTTTTTAAAAATTCACTTGTCTTTGGTAAATCCCCTAAACCGTTTTGCCTTTTAACCTTCATACCCTCCTGAACATTAAGGATACAAGTTCTAACATTCGGGATTCCGTTTACTTCCATTAAACAAGAAGAGCATTTTCCAATTGCACAAAAAAGACCTCTTGGCCTATGCAATTTAGGACTATAAGAAAAAACATTTATCCCGTTTCTGTATAGCGCCATTGCTACTGTCTCTTGAGGGTATGCTTCAACGGGATTGCCTTCGAAAAAAAATGTGATTTTACTTTTTCTTTCAAAACGAAGTATAGGATGTTCAAAAATCTCCATAGCCCACCACCTTTCTCCATGCCAAAATATTATAAAAAGAGTTTAGTAAACACCAAGCCTACGCAAATCTTCCTCTCCTAATCCAAAATAATGCCCTATTTCATGCAAAACGACTTTTCTCACTTTTACCTCAAAAGGAATACCTTCTACATGCGATACCCTCAAAATAGGTTCAACAAAGATATATATTCTATCAGGTAATACCCAATTGTAATTTGCACCTCTTCTGTTTAGAGGAATACCAACATAGAGACCAAGTAGTATGCCATTAGTTAGATGAAGTTCGTTAATAAATTTCCTCGAAGGGAAGTCTTCGATTATAAACTCAACATTTTTAAGGTTGTTTTTAAAATCGTTAGGTAAAGAATCCATTACATCCTCAACTATTCTCTTTACAATTAAAAAGACATCATTTTCCACAAGAGATTATAATTGAATTGTAGATAAATCCATAGAAAAAAGTGGCAAAACAAAATACCTAAGGAAACTGTAGTTAAAATACTTAATGCTTTTGTATAAGGGACAATTAAAGAACAGGGAAGAGAAAAAACCAACGTTGACAATTATTTAAATTATTTTTATACTATAGATGCAGGAGCCAGAAATTAAAGAAGACAGTTATAGAAAGCTAAATAAGACGTTGTTTTGAACAATAGAGAACTATAAAGGTTTGCAAATGTATTTAGATATACGACGTTTGGCAAAATATTAATTAAGACCAAGAGGATGTAATGAATAATAAAAAGATATATTTAAAAACTGAAAAAGAACTTCAGCAAGAAATTTTAAAAAAGTAAGTTTAAATCTAGACTCCAAATTTTGCCATTAAGGTAGGGGTAAAATATGGGGCAAGAAATAACAATCAAATGCGTATGTGGAAGAGAAATTAAACTTAAAGTCTATGGAGGTCAATATCAAAACGAATACCGAGGAAAGTGCGAGTGTGGTCGAGAATGGATTTTGACTGAAATATCAGAACTAATGACAGAAATAAACGCTTGTGAACCTTATAGTGAAATTTAAAGAGCCAAACAAACGAGAGCGAAACCAGCACATGTTCATTTGATTGTTGAATACATTATGCAAACAATCTATTGAGTGTTGTTTTATTAACTATACTTTTCAGAGTTTAAAATTTTTCAATCATATATGAGAAGACTTATTAAAGCTGAATAAAAACATCTTTAAGATTTAACAAAAATATAAACTTGCAAATTCTAAAGAAAGTTTTAAAATTATTAAAACAGGAGGTGATAACATGGAAAACAGTAAAAAAACATCTTTAGGATTAGAGGAAAATGTAGAAGCTCTACTTTCTTATCTCCTTGGATGGATAACAGGAATAGTATTTTTATTGATTGAGAAGGATAACGAGTTTGTTAAATTTCACGCAATGCAATCCACAATAACCTTTATTGGGTTTACTGTGATTAACATTATTTTAGCTGTGCTAAGCCGCATACCTTCCATTGGGATTATATTTGGCTTAATTAACTGGGCCATCGGAATAATTGCTATTATCACTTGGATTGTATGTATGGTAAAAGCCTATCAGGGAGAGAAATATAAGTTACCAATTGTTGGAGATTTAGCTGAAAGCTATACCAAATAAATTTTATCTTTAGGAAGTGATAATAAACTGACAATAACTTGCTTAAGGTATGGAGTTTAACTTAAAGAATTAGGTAAAATAACAAAAACCTATTAAAGAAGGCAAGATCATAGATGAAGAAAAGAAAAAAGACATAGCTTCAGCATTTGTGTTTGTCGGGTGTATGTTTTTAGGAGCAGGGTTAAGCTTACTTTTTGACAATTTGATTGCTGGTTGAGCAGTAGGAATAGGGGTTAGGTTTCTTTTAATGGCTCTTATAAGACTTATTAACTTTCATAAAAGCTAAAACACAACCCTTTCTAAGCAAAGATTTTTCCAATTATTTGCTCTATTAGGAATTATCCTTGCTGATAGTAGAGAGGTTAATGTATTCCTAAAATATAAAAATTACAGAATTTAAAGGCAATCTACTCAAAAGTAAAAATAGGAAAACGTTCAAAGGAATTTCTATATTAAAAAATAAGAAGACACTCATAATTGCTCAACGTATACTTGAAGCTTACCGTTTAGAAGCGCATTTAAATGTTTTTAGGCAAGTTAACTCAAATCCTTTTATTGCACTTAAAAAAAGTTTATCTCAAGATACTTTTAACATAGGTGCATTAAAAAAGTTAAACAAATTTATAAAATAATTAAATTAATTATAATATTATTACACAAATTTTCTAAGAAATTTTGGAGGATTAAAAATGAGCGCTTATTACCCAGAATCAAAGGTAGAGATTGAAGGTTTTGTAGCAAAAAATTATGATATATTAATGGATGTTATAACTTTTGGCTCATATTCTTCATTTATAAAGAAAGCGATTGAAAAATTAGAAATTGAACCCAATGACAGGATCTTAGATCTTGGAGCAGGAACCGGGAGAAATGCTTGCCTAATGAGAAAGTTTCTTTCAGGGGAGGGAGAAATTATAGGGTTAGATATTTCAGATGAAATGATTACGCAATTCAAGAAGAAATGTGAGCCTTTCAAGAATGTAAAAGTTATTAAAAAAAGGATTGATGGGCCTTTAGACTATAAAGACGAGTTTGACAAGGCATTTATATCTTTTGTGCTACATGGTTTCCCTCAAGAGGCTAGAATCAAGATCATTAAAAACGTCTTTAATGCATTAAAAAAGCAGGGTGAATTTTTTATCTTGGATTATAACGAATTTTCCTTAAATAAAATGCCTCTTTATTTAAGGATTCCCTTTAAGCGTATAGAATGCCCCTATGCATTTGATTTTATTGAAAAGGATCTACAAAAGATGTTATCCTACGAAGGCTTTACAAATTTTAAGATACATCTTTTTTTCTTTGGTGGATATGTAAGATTGCTTAAAGGAGTAAAAGTGTAAAATTTACTAAAGGCGGTTAAAGTATAAATTTAAATTTTATTTTTTACTTTCCTAATAATTTCTTTAATTACAGAAAATCTTGTAATACCAGTAAAAACTAAAATAAACCCTAAAACAAAGAAGAACACCTGAAAAATATTATGAAACCTGTATATTATATTAAAAAGAAAGGTTTTGGGGTAGTAGTTATCCAAATAAAGATAATTAAAATCGGTAATTTTGTAACCGAAAATAAAAACCACTGCCCCCAAAACTACTCTTACAATACTCTCAAATAAAGAGATATTTTCTTCTTTCACTTGCCCTTTGTAGGCGATGCTTTTCCAGGTTCTCTGTAAGGAAGAGGAACATACTGAACAGAAGGTCTCATTGAAGGATTTTGTGGATAAAGGTCCATTAATTCGTAGATTTCTTTAGGCACATCCGTAGACACGTTTAGTCCAATTTCTTTTGCTTCTTCATATGTAATAGGGTAATCATGAGTCCATCTTCCATCGGTAAGCATTGTTGAAATTTTTTCTGCATCTTCTTCGGTTCTATTATTTGCTAATAGTAATCCTTTTACAAAAGTCTTTACCTGCATTAGTGCCTTTTTTGATACATCAGCAAGGATAAGGGTTTCATCGCTTATTCTATCTTTATTTTTTTCTTCTACTACTTTAAGAATAGAAGTAGCAGGGTAATTACCAATTTGCGGGTCCACAGGGCCTAAAACAGCATTTTCATCCATTACAATTTTATCAGAAGCAAGGGCAAGCATTGTTCCACCACTCATTGCATAGTGCGGGATGAAAACCGTAACTTCACCTTTGTGCTTTACAAGTGCTTGGGCAATTTGTTCTGTTGCTAAAACAAGACCACCTGGTGTGTGTAATATGATATCAATTGGCATGTCCTCTGGAGTAAGTCTAATTGCTCTCAAAACTGCTTCAGAATCTTCTATACTTATGTATTTTGTGATAGGAATACCAAGTAAACTCATTGTCTCTTGCCGATGAATCATCACAATCACTCTTGATTTTCTTTTCTTCTCAAAATCTCTAATAAGCTCTAATCTTTGAACCTCAAGATTTTTCTGTCTTATCAGCGGGGAAAGAAGAGAGATAATAATAAAAGCCCAAAATAAGATGTTAAAAATTACTCCTACTGTATCCGTCATATTAACCTCCTTGATAAATTATAGCATAAAACAAATTAAATTTATTTACCGCTTTAAAAATAGTCTTTTTAGAATTTAGAATCCCAGTATAATCCGTCATATTAACCTCCTTGATAAATTATAGCATAAAACAAATTAAATTTATTTACCGCTTTAAAAATAGTCTTTTTAGAATTTAGAATCCCAGTATAAGGATAGTAAAGTAGTTTGTTTAACTCTTGACATGCGAATTTTTGTTCGTATAATTAAAATGATGGAAAGGATAATTGCCCACTTAGATATGGATGCATTTTTTGCATCAGTAGAGCAAGTAAGGAAACCTTGGCTAAAAGGAAAACCCATAGGTGTATCTAACCACCCAAATGGGAGGTCTGTTATTGCAACTGCTTCTTATGAAGCAAGAGTCTACGGAATAAAATCTGGGATGCCAATAAAAGAGGCGCTTAAAAAACTCCCATCACTTATAATCGTAAAAGGAGACATGCATCTTTATGAAGAAATTTCAGACAAGATTTACAAAATTCTAACAAAGTATGCACCAACTATTGAGCGCTTTTCTATAGATGAGGCATTTTTAGATCTATCGCATATTGCAAAAAATTACGATAACGCAAGGACAATAGCCTTATCCATTAAGGAAGACATTCTAACGCAAACACATCTTACGTGCACTATTGGAATAAGTTATAACAAGTTAGTTTCTAAAATTTCTTCAAAACAAGCTAAACCCGATGGTTTACTTATTATTAAAAAAGAGGAGGCATTTGACTTTTTACGAAAGCTAAATGTTTCAAAAATACCAGGCATTGGCAACAAAATAGAAAAAAAGTTAAAAGAGCACTTTAATGTAATAACAATTGAGGACTTACAAAAAATCAATTTAAATGAACTTATAAGAGTATTCCATTCGTATGGAGTGTTTCTATACCAATCTGCAAGAGGAATAGATGAAAGTGAAGTAATAGATGAATTCGAAAAGAAACAAGAAAAATCAATTGGTAACTCAACAACACTGGATTTTGATACCGACAATATGGATATTATAAAAAGCGTCTTAAAAAAGCTTGCAATCAACGTTGGCTTTAGATTGAGAAGTAAAAACTCTCTAACAACAAAAATCTTACTAACGATAAGGTATGAAGATTTTACTACATTTTCGTATCAAACAGCGGTATACGAAACAAACAACGATTATACGATATACGAAGCATCATTCAAAACATTCAGGCAAAACTACAATGGAAAAAAGATAAGATTACTTGGCATTACTGCAACAAACCTTAAAAGTGATGATCAGGGTCTTTTTAATATGAGTAAAACAAAAGAAGAGAATCTTTTAGGGGCAATTGATACAATTAAGAAAAAGTTTAAGGACGTCGATATATCTTTTGCAGATACGTTGTCTTTAGATACACAATTTGTTAATAAAAAAATAAGCGGAAGATGATTCCCTTCCGCTTTTAATGTAATTTTATTTTTAATGTGTAAGGAATGTTATTAAAATTCCAGCAGCTATAGCTGTTCCTATAACACCTGCTACATTTGGCCCCATTGCATGCATAAGAAGGAAATTCCCTGGGTTTTCTTCTTGGCCAACTTTCTGAGATACTCTTGCAGCCATTGGCACAGCTGATACACCTGCAGATCCAATAAGAGGATTCACCTTACCACCTGTTACCCAATAGAAAATTTTTCCTATAAGTAATCCACCAATCGTTCCACCACCAAAAGCAATAACTCCTAAAACTATAATTTCTAAAGTCTTAATATTTAAGAACGTATCCCCGCGCATTGTAGAGCCAACAGTTGTTGAAAGAAGAATGGTTGCAATATTAATGAGCTCATTTGACGTAGTATTTGATAGTCTTTCAACAACACCAGATTCTCTAAAAATATTACCAAGCATCATTGCACCAATAAGAGGAACAATGGGAGGAAACAATAGACCTACAAGAATCGTTACAACGATAGGAAATATAATTTTCTCAATTCTTGAGACCTCTCTTAGCTGGGACATTACAACGCTTCTTTCCTTTTTTGTTGTTAATAATTTCATAAGAGGGGGCTGAATAATAGGAACAAGCGACATATACGTATATGCTGCTACAGCAATAGGTCCAAGAAGATGAGGGGCAAGTTTAAGAGTTGTATAAATTGCAGTTGGCCCATCAGCCCCTCCAATAATACCAATGGAAGCAGCCTCTTTAATATCAAACCCAAGTAATAAAGCAATGAATAAGGCAATAAAAACACCAAATTGTGCTCCTGCTCCCATAAGCACAGTCATTGGATTTGCAATAAGAGGCCCAAAATCAGTCATTGCTCCAATACCCATGAAAATAATTATTGGCAAAATCTCTGTTTCAACAAGACTTTTATAAATCAAATAGAAAAATCCATTTGGAGGATCCGTAATTCCTGAAAGAGGAAGGTTTACAAGTAATACGCCAAAACCAATCGGTAAAAGTAAAAGAGGTTCAGCTTCTTTAAAAATTGCAAGGTAAATGAGTAAAATAGCAATGAGGATCATAAAAATTTCTTTTATGCTTAGTGCAGAAAAACCAGATAAAGAGAGGATCTGTAAAAGCTTGTCCATATCTACCTTCCTAACTTTAAAAGCTTCTTATTAGTTTCAACTTTATCACCTGGTTTTACATAAACTGCTAATACCTTTCCATCAAACGGAGCAAAAATTTCATTTTCCATTTTCATCGCGTCAATAGTCAAAAGCACATCATCCCTTTTAATATTTTGTCCTGCCTGCACTAAGACCTTAAGAATTTTACCTGGTAGTGGAGCAAGAACAAAATCAGTCCCATTTTCAACAGGTTCAGAAGGTTCAAGAGTTTTTTCTTCCACAATACTTTCTTCTTTAACGACTTCTTTGATGACTTCCTGAGAGGCTTTTTGTTCTACAGTCTTACTTTCTTGTAAATCCTTACCAATTTTAATTTCCCTTTGTATTTTTTCTTCTACCCTTGTTTTTTTAGTATCTACCTCTTCAATTTCTACGTTGAAAACTTCTGAGTCAATTTTAATTTTGTAAATTTTACCCATTTCTCCACCTCTTTTCTTTTAAAGATGAAAAAGTTCTTTCACTTCTTAAAATTTTTTGTTCTCCCTTTGTAACATTCTTCTCTGCAAAATATTTAGCAAGCGCAACACTTAAAGCAACAACCTTCTTTTTGTTAATTAAATCTTCTCTTGTTTCTTCAAAACCTACTGGCTCTTCAAATTCTTTTACTTCACCCGATTTTATAAAACGGAAAAATGAAATAAATAAACCTAAAATAAAAAGAATAAAAAAAGTGAGAATATTACCAAAAATACCAAGTAGTAATCCTTCTTTTAGTGCTTGATTCATGCTACCTCCTAAAAAGGAATATTGCCGTGTTTCTTCTTAGGCAAATCTTCATACTTTGACTTAAGATATTCAATCATATAAATGAGTTTTTTTCTTGTATCCTTTGGGTCGATTACATCATCAACATATCCTCTTTCCCCTGCAAGGTAAGGGTTTGAGAATTGCTCACTGTATTCTAAAATCTTTTTTGCTTTTGTTTCTTCAGGATTTGGAGAAGATGTAATCTCTTTAGCAAAAATTATGCTGGCTGCACCTTCTGCACCCATTACCGCTATCTCTGCCTGAGGAAAAGCATAAACAACATCAGCACCAAGATGTCTTGAGCACATTGCAATATATGCACCACCATATGCCTTTCTTAAAATAACTGTTAATTTAGGAACCGTTGCTTCTGAATAGGCATATAGAATCTTTGCACCATGTCGAATAACGCCGTTATGCTCCTGCTGTGTTCCCGGCATATAACCTGGCGTATCAACAAATGTTATAAGAGGAATGTTGAATGCATCGCAAAATCTAACAAACCTCGCTATTTTATCAGATGAATTTATATCAAGCACTCCAGCAAGGTATGCAGGTTGATTTGCTATAATCCCAACGGTTTTACCATTTAGCCTTGCAAAGCCAACAACTGCATTTCTTGCAAAAGATTCATGCACTTCAAAGAAAGTTCCTTTATCTACAACTTCGTTTATTACATCTTTTACATTAAAAGCTAAATTAGGCTCATCTGGAACAATTTGATATAAGTTAGGAGTTTCTCTATCCGATGAATCATCTGATTCAACCTCAGGTGGGTCTTGTAAATAATTGTCAGGAATATAACTCAATAACTTTTTTACTAGTTCAAGTGCCTCATTATCATCTTTTGCAAGGAAATGTGCAACCCCACTTTTCTCGTTATGAATTAAACCACCACCAAGCTGTTCGTGGGTAACTTTCTCTCCCGTCACAGCTTCTACAACGTTCGGACCTGTTATATACATGGTTGCCTTTTCTGTCATAATGATGAAATCCATAAGAGCAGGAGAATAGACAGCACCACCTGCTGTAGGTCCCAACTGAACAGAAATTTGAGGAATAGCACCTGAAGCTTTTACATTTCTTATAAATATTTCTCCATAACCTCTTAGCGAATCTACCCCTTCCTGTATTCTTGCTCCACCTGAGTCATTTAGTGCAATAAACGGAATACCAAGCTTGAGTGCCATTTCCTGCATCTTTACAATCTTAAGTGCATGCATCTCTCCTAAAGAACCACCCATCGCTGTAAAGTCTTGAGAGTATATTGCAACCCTTCTTCCGTTAATTCTGCCAACACCTGTTACTACTCCATCAGCTGGGATAAATTTTTTGTCCAGATCAAAATAGGTCGACCGTGTTTTTACAAAGATGTCAAACTCTTCAAAAGAGTTGGGATCAACTAAGAGATCAATCCTTTCTCGGGCTGTGAGTTTGCCCTTCTTATGTTGTTTCTCTACAGTTTGAGGATCAATCTTCACAATCTTTGATTGCTTCTCCTCAAGTTCCTTTAATCTGTGCTCCATCGACATATTACACCCCCGTAGAATTTTTTAAAAAATAAAAAATTAAGCATTAGCATGTCTCGGTTTTTTTAAAAAAATTGGATAAAATAAAAATTTTCCTTTCACTGAAATTTATATCAGAATTATAAATTTTGTCAAGAAGTAAATAGATTAAATCCTAAAGTTTTTCTAAATTTTTCACTTATAGTGCTTTTGCAAACTGTCTTATAGAGTTGTTTATTCATTTGCATACCTAACTTACATGGAACCTTTTAGTTTTATTCATAAAAGTTAACTATAGAGCCACTAAAAATATCAGTTATCTTTCCATTTTCATCTAAAAGCAATTCTCCAGAATTTCCAACACCTACAACAACACCTTCTACAACCTTATAACCTAAATTAACTTTCGTTTTCTTATTTAAAATGGCAAGGTTTTCTTCGTATTCTTTTTTAAAATTCTTAAAACCATTTTCAAAAAACTTGTCGATTAAATTGCTTTCCTCTTCAAGTATTGCCCAAAAGATTGTCTCCTTATCAATATCGACAAAATCTTTAAGCGATACGGAAAAATTAACAAAATCTTTAACATCATTTTGAACATTTAACCCAATACCAGCATAGGTAAAATTACTTTTTTCTACCAAAATTCCGCCAAGTTTCTTTTTTTCTATTACTATATCATTAGGCCATTTCACTTTGACTTTTTCAACGAATCTTTTGAGGACTCTTAAAATTGGTATAGATAAGAATGTCGAAAAACCAAGTATGTTATTTAAATCTAATACCTCTGTAAAATATAATCCACCATAAGTTGATTGCCATTTTCGTTCGTATTGCCCTCTACCTTTAGTTTGAATAAAAGCTCTAACAATAAAAGGTGGTAAAAAAATTTTAGAAAATTCTTTTGCAAGATCCATTGTAGAAGAGGTTTCGTAAACAGTAATAATATTCCTTTTAAGTTCCATGTAAAATTATATTTGAATATTGGAAAATTTTGATATCATTTAAATATGGAAAAAGAAAATCAAATTAAAGTAGGTATAATCATTGCAAGCGATACGAGAAGCTCTCAAATAAATAAGGATGAAACAATTCCGTTATTAACTGATTTTATTGAAAAGGAAGGGTGGATTTTGGTTCACGCTTCTATTGTTCCAGATGAAATAGATCTTATTAAAGAAAAACTACTTTACTATGCTGATGTTTTAAAAGTTGATCTCATTTTAACAAGCGGAGGAACTGGACCTGCTAAAAGAGATGTAACTCCTGAAGCAACAAGAGAAGTTATTGAGAAAGAGATGCCGGGTTTTTCTGAAGCGATAAGAATGGAAAACTTTAAAAATGTAAAAACTTCGATTCTTTCAAGGGGAGTTACGGGCATAAGAAGAGACACTTTAATAATCAACCTGCCTGGGAACCCTCAAGGAGCGATAGATTCTTTAGTAGTTATAAAAGAAGCAATTCCACATTGTTTAGAAATCATGCAAGGCAAAGGAGGAACTCATGGAAAACATACTAAGTGAATTAGAAAGATTTGAAGGAGTAAGAGGAGTTGCAATTGTAAGTAACGACGGTTTGATAGTGCACTCTCTACTTCCCCAAGATCTTGACCCAGATGCCGTTTCAGGAATGTGCGCAACTGTTTTTAGAAATGGTATAACAACGGCAAAAGTGCTAAATTCAGGAAAAGTGCGACACATCCTTATTGAAACTGATACCGATTTTATTATATTCTCAAACATTGGCAACGGCTTCCTTGCAGTAATTTCTACAAGAAAAATAAATCTTGGACTACTTAGGATAAAGATCGATAAAGCGGTAAAAGAAATAAAAGAGAAATTAATAGAAGAATAATACTTTCTTCACAATTTATTCATAATTTCCGAATATAATAAAAAGGTATGGAGGTGAAATTATGGAAGAATTCAAAACGAATAACGAAAATAATGAGTTTGAACATCATGAAAGAAAGAGTTGGATTGTTTATCTTATTGTTGGTATCATCATTGGTAGTATCGTTGGTGGAATTTTTGGCACTTTTATCGTATTTAAAAACCCTTCCCTTTTCCCATGGGTGCTTAGTGAAACATCTACCCAAACACCCCAACAGGGTAGTAGTGTAACTGTAGGAACAAACCTTGTTGATATCCAAAACCAAATTGAAGAGATTGCAAATAAGGTTTCACCTGCAGTTGCCCGAATTGTATCAACTACACAGGTTGTCTCTCCTTTCTTCTTCCAGGTTATCCCACAGCAAGGTTTAGGCTCGGGCGTAATTATTAGAAGTGATGGCTTAATACTTACAAATAACCACGTAATTGAAGATGCAACAAAAATAGAAGTAACTCTTTCAAACGGAACAACATACAAGGGAGTAGTTTTAGGAACAGATCCATCTTCAGATCTTGCACTTCTAAAAATTAACGCAAGTAATCTTCCTGTTGCAACCTTTGGTGATTCTCAAAAGGCAAAAGTTGGAGAATTTGTAGTAGCTATTGGCAATCCATACGGACTTGACCATACTGTAACCTTTGGTGTAATTTCAGCGTTAGAACGAAATATAGATACTGGCGATGGAAAAACGATGTATGGTGTAATACAAACCGATGCAGCTATTAACCCAGGAAATAGTGGCGGACCTCTTGTTAACCTAAAAGGAGAAGTTATAGGTATTAACACAATGATCTACCAAGGAGCTCAGGGTCTTGGTTTTGCTGTTTCATCTAATACGGCTAAAAAAGTTATTGACAATCTATTAAAAACGGGCTCTATGAAATGGCCGTATTTGGGTGTGAATATTACAACAATGACAGAAGAAATAGCGAATTCTCACAATTTGCAATATGTTAGTGGCGTTTTCGTAGTATCCGTTGTGTCTGGAAGCCCAGCAGACAGAGCAGGAATTAGAAAGTTTGATATTATAACGGAAGCAAATGGAAAACCTGTAAGCACAGCCGATGAATTGATCTCCGTCATTAGAAATAGTAATCCAGGTGATAAAATTACTCTTGCGATTTCAAGAGACGGAAAGATCATTAACGTAGTAGCAACGCTTGGCTCTCAGTAAACTTTAAACTTACTAAAGTAAATTTGGGGTAGGAAAAACTCTTACCCCAATTATTTTTTTAGAAAAAACCGAATTTTTTAAATTTTCAAAGACTTCCTTAGGTGGTGTTTCTGTAAGGATACTAACGTCAAAAACTGGCTCTCTATCAACAAATTTTTTTGCAGGACCAAGTATCTTTTCGTAAGAAAGTATTTGTTTAAAAACATCAACGTCTATATCTTTTGAAAATCTAATCTCAATGAGATTTTTATAGGGCGGGTATTGTAAAACTTTTCTAAAACCAAATTCCAAATTAATAAATTCTTTTTCATTGTCGCTTTTAAAACTTTTCAAAACATAGTTGTCAATAAGATAGGTCTGCAAAAATACATCCTTAGGATAAGTTTCAAAAGAGGCTTGCCTAAAACTCCTAAATGCCTCAAATGATGAGTTCACTTCGCTACCAGATAGAAATGTATCAGCACTCACAAATCCAACCATTGAAATATTTTTAAAATCCAAATGCGAAAAAAGGTATTCTGTTCCAAGAAAAATTGTTTTTGAAAACAGTTGGGAATCGTAAAAAATATTCTTATTATCACTTTCAAGGATAATGAGGTTTACATTCTTAAAAACTCTCTTTATATCATTTGAAAGCTTCTGTATTCCATAGCCTAAATAAGAAATTGACAAACTTCCGCAATTAGGACAAAGTTCTATAGGAGGTTCCACATGACCACATACAGGACAAAAAAGGATATTCTGTTCGGAATCAAAATGAAGAGGTGTTCCACAATTCGGACAACGATGGATATACCCACATTCTCTACATACGATATAGGTAGAGTAAGGTTTTCTATTGAGCACTAAAGCAACATTTTCATTTAAAGATAATGCCTTACGGATTTTACTCTCAAGATAAAGCGAAATTGGCGAAAGATTATTAGACTTATACTCCTTTCTCATATCTATAATTCGCTTGTTTTGTAGTCGTGTATCCTTTAATACCTTTAATTGAAACCCCTTTTCTCTATAGAAATAATACAAAAGGTCATCAAGCGAATAGGTTGAAAAAACTAAAGAAATATTTTCAAGTTGTGATTTTTTGTATGCAATATACCTTGTATCAAAGGCATTAAATTCAAAAGGCAAGTGGTATTTTGAAGAAGCATCTTCAATGATAATGAATTCCAAATTCGGGATATCCACAAATAAAGCAAACGGAGTGGTAATAAAAACCTTTGTAGAAGAGCGAACGAACTTTTTAATTAGGCTCTTGTCTTTTCCATCCCAAACAAAGACTTCTCCCTTAAAGTAGTTTTCATAAATTTTTTGCATCCTTTTAATTAAAATAAGCTCGTTTACTACAATAAGCACTTTTCCATTAGGTGATAAAACTCTTGATAAATACTTTGCAAGATACTCACTTCTTTCAAAAAGACTTCCACCATCCAAAATAAATTTTTCTAAATTAAGTTTAGTAAATGTTTCTTTATCAAAATCAATTTTTTCGACAATCCCAGCGTCTAACAAATCATCTAAAATTTTCCTTCCATTTTTTACACCTTTTATTAAATCTAATGCGTATATTTCATTTGACTTAACCAATTGCAAAAGCACATTTCTCAAGGACTTATTTATCTTTTCGCTTAACTTATCAAATATAGTAGCCTTATCTTTAACCCTTACAAAAAAGTCGTATGTTAAAGGATGTGTATAGCCAATTCTAATCAAGTTCTTTTTTTCCAAAAGCCTAACAAACCTAATGATGAAATCTTCACCTATGCCTGTATATGTTATAAGATCGGAAATTGGACAAGTTTTGTTCTTCATTAAAAATTCCAAAACCAATTTTCTATTTGATTTTTTCTCTTTTTTAAGGCTTTCTAATAGAGCATTTTCATCTATAACTGTTATAGTTTTTTCAAGATTTCCTTTCACGTATGTGCCGTAAATCTTACTAATAAGACCATGTATGGGGATAAGAAAGACTTCGGAAGTAAATTTAAATAATTCAGCAATATGTTTTGAAAAAAGCGCATGCTCTACTACGTCAATAATACTTTTAATATGAATTTCCGAATTTTCAATATTATCAACTTCCTCTAAAACAAAACCAAATTTTGGAGTGTTGGAAGAGCCTAATGGGACAATAACTCTGTCACCTACAGATACAGAAACATGATTAGGGGCCTCATAATAGAGGATATCAAGTGGAAGATAAGTATCCTCAATTGCGACCCCTAAGTATTTTTTCATTAAATCTTAAATTTATCTTTTAAAACTTGAGCAAGGTCAGTTTTTTCCCATGTAAATTCGGCTTCTTCTCTACCAAAATGTCCGTAGGAAGCTGTCTTTTGATAAATGGGTCTTAATAAATCAAGGTGCTTTATGATACCCTGAGGAGAAAGATCAACCAAATCTCTTAAAGTTTTCTCTATTTCAGTATCACTAACAATGCCTGTTCCAAAAGTATCAACCATAAAAGAAATAGGCTCTATTTCACCAATTACATAAGCAACCTGTATGAGACATTCTTTTGCAAGGCCAGCCTTTACAACGTTTTTTGCAAGATACCGCATCATATAAGTTGCCGATCTATCAACCTTTGTTGGATCTTTACCAGAAAATGCACCACCACCATGAGGAGCAAGTCCACCATAGGTATCCACTTCAAGTTTCCTACCAGTCATGCCAGTATCTGACTGAGGACCACCTACAACGAATTTTCCAGTTGGGTTTATGTGGTATCGGGTATTTTTAGTAATCAGATATTCGGGAATTACCTTTTTTGCAATAATTTCTTTAATCATATCTCTTGCATCATTACTCATTTCATCTGTTCTTGAGTCTAATAGTTCTTCTGTGTGTTGTGTGGAAATAACAACATCAGTAACTTCAACTGCCTTTCCACCTTCGTAGCGCACAGTAACTTGAGCCTTACCATCTGGGCCAAGGAATGGAGCAAGTTCTTTTGGTTCAAGCAATTTTCTTACCTGAGCAAGCCTTTTAGTTAAACCATGAGCAAGCACTATAGGTAACGGCATAAGCTCTTTTGTTTCATCGGTTGAATACCCGTACATTATTCCTTGATCGCCAGCACCACCTTTATCCACCCCCCTTGCAATATCAGGAGATTGCCTTCCAACCGCATTCAAAACAGCACAAGTCCTGTAATCAAAACCATACTTAGGAGAAGTATAACCAACTTCTTTTACAGTTTCCCTGGTTATTTCAGAAATATCGACCCAAGCATGAGTAGTGATTTCTCCACCAACAATTATTAAACCGTGAGTTACATAAGTCTCACAGGCAACACGCCCAGTTGGATCTTGTTTGATAATCTCATCAAGAATCTTATCAGAAATTTGGTCTGCGAGTTTATCAGGGTGTCCTTCTGTAACCGATTCTGTTGTTACCAACTCTTTCCTTTCGTTACGCACCATGTTTGCCTCCTTAGTTAAATAATCTTTGAAAAAATAAAGTGAGCTATCTCTTCTTTTGTCCCTTCAAATTCAAACATGTCTAAAGCTTTTGAAATCAAGGTAATTTTTCCTGTATCAGCCCCAATATTAGAAGGGGTATTTGCAACAATAAAGTCCAAATTCTTCTCTAAAAGTTTATTCTTAGCATTTTCAATTAAGTCTTCTGTCTGTAGGGCAAAACCGAGAAATAACTTATTCTCTTTATACTTTGAAGCTTCTTTTAAAATATCATCGGTCTTTTCTAATTTTAAATCGTATTTATCAAGTTTGGGAAGTTTTTTATCTATATACGTTGTAGGTTTATAATCCGCTGGAGCTGCTACCATAAGTAAAATATCTGCTTCTTTCAAATTCTCAATAACACGATTTTTCATCTCTTCGGTTGTTGTTACGTGTATTGACCTATCAACTTCAGGAATTCGTTCACTTACCTCCCCAAAGATGAGCGTTACATTAGCACCAAGTCTTTTTGCAACTTTGGCTAAAGCTATACCCATTTTACCAGAAGAGGCATTTGTAATAAAACGCACTGGATCAATAAACTCTCTTGTTGCACCAGCAGTTACAAGAACTTTTTTATTAAGAAGTGGTTTATCATACAAAAAATACATAATATCTTCAAAGAGATCTTCTACATCTTTCAACCTACCCTTGCCTTGTTGTAGATCGGCAAGGTATCCCTCTTCTGGTTCAATGATTTTAAAACCAAGAATCTTTAGTTTTTCTAAATTGCTTTGTGTAATAGGATTTAAGTACATGTTTTCATTCATCGATGGAGCAATAAGCACAGGATTTTTAGAGGCAAGTATGGTAGTAAGAAGTAAATTATCAGAAATACCATTTGCTATTTTTGCAATAATATCTGCAGTTGCTGGAGCAACAAGGATTACATGAGCCCATCTTGATAACGATAAATGTATAGAACTCCCATCCTTTACAGAAAACTGATCTAAATCAGTAAAAACTTCTTCAGCCCCAAGTGACAAAAACGAGAAAGGTGTAACAAAATTAAGAGCAGCTTTAGTGAGCACAACTTTTACTTTAAAGCCTTTTTTTACAAGCAAACGAAGAAGCTCAAGTATTTTATAAGCTGCAACTCCTCCTGTTATCCCGAGGAGGACATTAGTTTTATTCTTGTTCATCCTTCTCTAAAAACTGGAGTTGCACTTTTTTAATAAAATCCCCTGCATAGAATGGATTGTAAACTGTTGGGTTAGTTTTATAAAGACTCTGCCCTTTTTCAATGAGAAGTTGAACGAGTCTGTACTTATTATCAATGATTTTTTCAAGTAATTTTATATATAGTTCTAACTCTTCCATAAGTTACCCCCAAAAAATTAAGTTAATATTTATAAATATTCTATCAAAAATAAAATTCAAGTCAATTAAACGAAATTGATAAGTAAAATGCATTCAAAAACTTAAAGTGACTAAGCAATTAAAATTATGCTTGTCTTGGTATAAGCTATTTTTATGCTTGGATATTTTCCCTTTTGGGACTCTTCCACTTACCAGCTTTATCTAAACTCCCAAATAGCCCTTTTGGCATAGTCCAAACTACAGTTAACGCACCAAAGGCAAAGAAAAATATAAAATACCATGGAACCCAGAAAAGTGTCTTCCATAAATTTTTATCATAATCATAATTTAAAAAGGCAGCAACTGACATTTGCACCATCCCTACAATTGAAAGAAGTGCTCCATACCAAGCTGGAATTGGGCTAAATCCCATAGAACGACCAAAAACAACACTGCCAATAACCCATAAAAAAGTGCCAAAGACAAAACTAAATGACCATATGGATGCCAATATAAAGTCAAAATACACAGGATACAAATAACGAAACCGCCATCCTCTAAAAATGTCTTTATGAGTTCGCAGTAAATGCCAACCTCCAAGTGCCCAACGTTTTCGCTGCTTCCAATATTCTCTTAATGCTATTGGAGACTGTATTAAGACTACTGCTTGAGGCACAAACCAAACCTCATAGAAATGCTTTTGAATCTTCCAAGTGATATCAATATCTTCAGTAGCAGTATGTGGTGAAAAACCACCAACTTCTCTTAAGACTTCCGTTCGAAATCATAAATGTAAAATTCAAATTACTAACTCATTAAAAAATTGCGATTAAAAATAAAAATCAAAACAAACTACATAGGGGGATGTTGTGATTTAGCTTCTAAAAACCCACTTAATAAAAC
>DYKR01000022.1 GCA_020722505.1 Caldisericum exile
AAGAACATGTTTCCTCAATAATCACAACCTGGTATATTATACACGATGACGATGTAGTCGGTCATCCTGAGTGATAGCGAAGGATCTCGTCTTTTTTGGAGAATAGAGAGGGATTTTGTCCCCTCGAATAAGAACGGATGAGATTCCTCGCTAACGCACCTGCTTAAGCAAGGAAAAAATTGCAGAATAAGACTTTGGGACTTCACCTCAGAAAGACAAGGAATCGCAAACAAAACTCCCTCAAGACTCCTTTGAAAAGAACTAAAAAGTTGGGATTCTTTGATTTCACCTTGGAATGACAATAGGATTTCGCCTCGGAATGACGGCGTGGCTTCGCTTCAAAATGACTAAAGAGGCTTGCACCTTGTGAGAAATGACGAGAGGGGCTTATCTTTTTCAATTCTAAAAATACTGTCTTAAAATATTTAATTTTTTGTTTTAATGCACATAAAGTAGTAAGTAAAATTTACACCCTCCACAGCTTAGAAAGCTCTATACCATTCAAATAAATGCTTTTAACCAACTTAGGAAATTTTTAAATTTCAAAAACTTATGTATAATGAAAAGAATAAATACTAAGTAGGGAGATGAAAATATGAATTTACCAAATATTAAAGGTATGTTAGCAAATTTAATTATACTGATACCTGCAGTACTTATAGCACTCACAATTCATGAGTTTGGCCATGCGTATGCAGCATACAAATTAGGAGATACAACAGCAAAAGAAGAAGGAAGGCTATCTTTAAACCCACTGAGGCATATTGACCCAATTGGACTTTTATCGCTTGTAATATTCCGTTTCGGTTGGGGAAAACCAGTTCCAGTCGACTTTACTGCACTTAGAAATCTTAGAAAAGGGATGATTATTGTTTCCCTCGCAGGCCCTCTTTCAAATTTTCTTCTTGCAGGAGCACTTTCCCTTATTTACAGATTAATGGCCTCAAACTCCATTGCACTATCGTATCTTGGCTATTTCATAAGTTTAATCCAATACACAATTATGTTAAGCGTTTATCTTGCCATTTTTAATCTAATTCCCATCCCCCCACTTGATGGATCGAAAATTATCTTTGCGCTAACAAAAAATCCTTTGCGTTTCATCTATGATGATGCTCTAAACTACTACGGAATAATTTTCCTTGTAATACTACTTGCAATTCCCATATTCGGATTTGATCAACTTTTAATGCAGATTGCAGGACCTATTATCAAATTTTTTATAGGAGGATAAAATGGATGTTGTAGTTACAGGCATGCGTTCAACAGGACCACTACATATAGGCCATCTTGTGGGAGTTATCGAAAACTTAAAAAAATTACAAGAAAATTACAAAAGCTACTTCTTTATTGCTGATCTACACGTTTTAACAACGAATTACGAAAACGTATCCGATTTCAAAAAGAACCGTATCGAGGTTATGCTTGATTGGCTTGCTTCTGGAATTGACCCAAACAAGGCGACTTTGTTTATTCAATCAAAGGTGCCTGCTCATACATATTTACATTTACTTCTTTCGATGATTGTGCCTGTATCTTGGCTTGAAAGAAATCCAACGGTAAAAGAAATGATAAGAGATCTTGAACTTTCAGAAAATGCATCTTATGGTTTACTTGGGTATCCAGTCCTTATGGCGTCTGATATTATTCTATACAAGGCAAAATTTGTCCCAGTTGGTAAAGACCAGCTTCCCCATCTTGAAATGACAAGAGAGATGGTAAGAAGATTTAATTTTCTTTATGGAGACCTTTTCGTAGAACCCCAAGCCTTGCTTACAAATTTCCCAAACGTGCCAGGTGTTGATGGCAAAAAGATGTCAAAAAGTTTAGATAACGATATAAAAATAAGTGATACAGAAGAAGAAACAACAAAAAAAATAATGGAAGCGATAACAGACCCGCAAAAAATTAGACTACACGATGAAGGGCATCCAGAAATCTGCACTGTTTTTACATACCACAAAATCTTTAACAAAGATGAGAGTGAAACTATAGAAAAAGATTGTAAGAGTGGCGCTCTTGGATGCGTTGCCTGCAAAAAAAATCTTGCAAAAAAACTTAACGAAAGGCTAAAAGATATAAGAGAAAAAAGAGAAGCTTTAAAAAAGGACTTGGACACCGTCATTGATATTTTTGAGACTGGTAGCAAAAATGCTTCAGAAGTAGCGAACGCAACTCTTGAAGAAGCACTACAGAAAATGAACATAAAATGATGCTTTTAGACTTATTAGACGAAGCTAAAAGGAATAAAAAAATACTTCTTAAAGTTTCCCTCATTGAACTAATTAATAAAGAGCTAAACAACCTTGATATTGATAACCTTGAAGAAAAAGTTTTTACAATGGCAATACTAATTGAGCTTAAATCAGAAATGCTTCTATACCTTTTTGGTTTGAATACTACCAAAAAGAAAAATTTTGAAGGTGAAAGTGATGTAGTTGAAATTGTTGAAATACTTGAAAAAACTTTTAAAAATAGGATAGAAAGGAGTGCTTTTATTGAAAAAGTTTCTTCAAACGATATTCCCCTTAATCGACTTTCAAAAATAGTCAAAGAGATACTTGAAAGAGAACAATACTATGAAAAAGGTGTTATAGAGAACAACAACGTATCTCTCATAGAAATTATGGAGAAACTTAAAGAAAAACTTAAAACACATCTTGAGATAGATTTCAAAAAGCTAATGGAAGAGTGCACTTCAAAACTTGAAATAATTGTTACATTTCTTGCTGTTCTTATCCTTGCAAAAAATAGGTTTCTAACAATTACACAAGAAGGCAGTTTTTCGCCAATCATATTAAAGTTAAATGGATAAAGAAAAATATATATACGCAATTGAATCAATACTTTTCATTTCAGCGAAGCCTGTAAAAATTGAGAAAATTGCTTTGGCTTTATCTCTTGACAAAATGAGTGTGAGAAACTTACTTTTAGAACTCGAAAACATTTTAAAAGAAACAGGTATCAATTTGAAGTTTGAAAACGATAGAGTTTCTCTTGTCCCAAACGAATCATATAAAACCATCTTTGAAAAATTCATAAAGAAGAAAAAGACTACGTTATCAAGAAACTTACTTGAGGTGGTTGGCCTGCTTCTTAAAAAGAAAAGAACAAAAGAAGAGATTGATAAAATAAGGGGCGTTAATAGTGCAAGGGCAATAAACGAACTCATCAAATTAGGGTATGTAGAAAAAGAATTCTACGATAAACAGATTTTCTATACAGTTTCACAAAAATTTTATGAGAAATTACCAAAAGAGATCAAAAAAAAGGTTGAAAAGAAGATTTTTTAGTAATATCAAGGTTAAGGCACACATTTTTAAAATACAAACACCTTACGAACCTACTTTTGAAAAAGCAAAGAAAGAAGGTTTCTATTGACAAAAAATAGTTTTATCATATAATTACAAAAGATGTTTAAATTATTAAATATTGTGTTTTAGGAGGGTAAATTGAAGGCTCTTTTTAGGCTTTACGGCAACATGAAAAGGTACATCGTCCATGTTATCCTTGCGGTTGTGTTTGTATACTTCCAAGTAAGAGCAAACCTTGAGCTGCCGACTTTAATGTCAAATATCATTAATAACGGAATTTTACGAGGAGATGTAAATTATATATGGAAAGAAGGAATTCTAATGCTTTTGGTAGCAGGTTTAGGAATACTTGCTTCAATTATTGCAAACCTCTTCTCTTCCATAAGCTCAATGCGTTTTGGTAAAGATGTAAGAAGCAAACTTTTCAAGCACGTTGAAGATTTCTCCTTGTATGAATTTAACAAATTCGGGGCTTCTACCCTTTTAACAAGAACAACAAACGACGTTGTGCAGATTCAACAGTCAACAAGAATGCTCATAATGATGCTTCCAAATTCAATATTTACGGGTATTGATGCAATAATATTGGCTTACAGTCTCAGTCCATACCTTACAAAAGTGTTGATTATTACAATTGTTATAGTTTTCGCTTTCATTGCAATTCTAATACGACCAATCATTTTACTCTTCTTGCAGATACAAAAGCAAATAGACAAAATTAACAAAGTATTAAGAGAAAACATCATTGGTGTTAGAGTAGTGAGGGCATTCGACAAAATTGAGTATGAGAAAGAAAGGTTCAACAAAGCAAACCTCGATGTTACAAACACCTATATTAAGGCAAATAGAATTATGTCGATTTTAATGCCACTTGCAATGGTGGGGATGAACCTTGCCATTGTTGCAATACTGTGGTTTGGCACAAGAGGGGTTGACACAGGAAACGTGAACTTAGGCGTAATGATCGCCTTTATACAATACGCTTCCATGATGCTTATGAGTATTATTTTCCTTACAATGCTTTTTGTTATGTTTCCACGTGCAGTTGCAGCAAGTGAAAGAGTTGTAGAAGTTTTAGACACAAAAATCGAAATAAAAGACAGAGAAAACCAAAAAACTTTTAGTAAGGAAACCCCCTGCAGTATTAAGTTTGATAACGTAAGTTTCAAATTCCCGCATTCAGAAGAACCAGTTTTAAGCAACATCACTTTTGAGGCAAAAAAGGGTGAAGTAGTAGGAATACTTGGGACAACAGGTAGTGGCAAATCAACTTTAGTGAACCTCATACCTCGACTTTATGATGTAACCGAAGGAAACATTCTTATAGATGGAGTAGATGTAAGGGAAATACCACAAGGAGAATTGAGAAAGAAAATTAGTTTTGCACCACAAAGAGCTGTAATCTTTACGGGAACAGTAAAAGAAAATATAAAAATGGGGAATCCCGATGCAACAGATGAAGAAATCATTGAGGCAAGTAAAATCGCCCAGGCACACGAATTTATTGAGAAATTACCTTTAGGGTATGACACAGTAATTTCAGAAGGGGGAACGAATCTTTCAGGCGGTCAAAAACAGAGGATTTCTATTGCAAGAGCAATTTTAAGGAAGGGTGATATCTTTGTCTTTGACGATTGTTTTTCTGCACTTGATTTTAAGACTGAAGCAAAAGTTAGACTTGCTTTAAATGAGATTCTTAAAAATGCAACAACCATCATTGTTGCTCAAAGAGTTGCAAGCATAATGAGGGCAGATAAAATAATAATTCTTGATGAAGGTAAGATAAAAGGCATAGGCACACACAAAGAATTAATGGAAACCTCTGAAATTTATAGAGAAATTGTAAACTCACAACTATCTTCCGAAGATCTTGTAAGAGAGGTATTAGCATGAGTAAAGAAGAAAAGAAAAGTGATCAAACAAAAGTAGGCCCAATGCTTATGGGTGGAGGACAAAGAGGGCTAAGGAGTGCAGTTGAAAAACCTAAGGATTTTTGGGGTAGCACAAAAAGGTTTATAAGATATTTAAGACCACAACTCAGTAGAATTATTTTTGTATTAATCCTTGCTATGGTAAGCACCGTTTTTACCGTTTTTGGACCAAAAATCAGTGGTAATGCAATTAATGAAATCACAAATGGTTTTATTGCAAAAAGCCTTGTTACAAACATTTCTGAAGCACAGATTAAAGCCATTCCACAGATAAACAAATTGCTAACTGAATTAAAAAATACACAATTATCTTACGAAAATAAGGCAGAATTAGAAGTTAGAAAACAATTTGAAGGGAAAAATGTCCCTGAAAGTGTTATAAACGAAGTAATACAAAAGGCAAAAGAGAATGCCGAAATAGAAGTTTTAGAACAATTTTTAAGTAAAGCAAACCTAACCGAAGAACAATTCTATGCGCTAACTACTTTTGTAAGTTATCCAGTTGTAAATACCATCTCAGATTACAATAAGAGGGCAAACGTCGTTGAAGAAATCGTTAACCTAAGTGATAAATTGCCTCTAAAAGAAATTTCAAAACTTACGGGAAATTCAACATTTACAATGAAAAACCTAAATTTCTCGCAAACTGGTCTCTCAAGAGCACTTGAAATTATACAAAATAACGGTGGCAAAATTCCTTTTGATAGTATTGGGAAGATATTACTGCTACTTGTTTTATTATACTTTTTAAGTGCGCTTTTAACTTTTGTCGTGCAGTATATAATGTCGGATGTTTCGCAGAAGATCACTTACTCTATGAGGAAGGAACTCTTCAATAAACTCATGAACCTTCCTTTGAGGTTTTATGATACCCATTCTACAGGTGATATTTTAAGTAGAATGAGCAACGACCTTGATACAATATCAAACACGTTACAGCAGAGTATTACACAAGTAATCATTTCGATTACACAATTGGTTGGTTTCTTAATAATGATGTTTACAATCAGCGGTAAACTCACTGTTATTTCAATTCTAAGTTTACCTACTTATACCATTCTTATGTCGTTAATCATAAAATACTCTCAGAAATTTTTTGCTGATCAACAAAAACATCTTGGAAGACTTCTTGGACACGCAGAAGAAATGTACACAGGGCACGTAATTGTGAAAACTTACAATAGAGAAAAGGAGTCTATAAAAAAATTTGAGAACATAAATGATGACCTCTATTCTGCAAACTGGAAAGCGCAGTTTTTAACAGGAATTATGATGCCTGCTACAAACTTTGTTAGTAATGTTGCATACGTCTTTATTGCAGTATTCGGTGGAATTTTTGTTACCCATAACGTCCTAAACCTTGGAGATATTACGGCATTTATACAGTATTCAAGGTCATTCTCTCAACCGATTGTCCAGATTGCAAATATTTCAAACATATTCCAATCAACAA
Organism: Caldisericum exile; assembly: GCA_020722505.1. Classification (GTDB taxonomy): domain Bacteria; phylum Caldisericota; class Caldisericia; order Caldisericales; family Caldisericaceae; genus Caldisericum; species Caldisericum exile_C. The sequence goes on from DYKR01000022.1 coordinate 6,699, forward strand.
TCGCATGCGCTGAAAGGATATTCAATGTCCTTGATGAACAAGAGGAAGAAAGTGATAGTAAAGATGCAATAATTCTCAATGAACCTCAAGGGAATATTGCTTTTAACAATGTGCATTTTAGTTATGCGAAAGAAAAGCCTCTCTACGAAGGACTGAATATTAAAGTAAACAAAGGAGAAACAATCGCTATCGTTGGGCCAACAGGTGCAGGAAAAACAACACTTGTAAACTTACTTATGAGGTTTTATGAGATTCAAAGTGGAGAAATCACCTTTGATGGTGTTGATATCCGACACATAAAGAGAGGAAACTTGAGAAGAAATATTGGCATGGTTTTACAAGACACATGGTTGTTTAACGGAACTATAAAAGAAAATATTGCCTACGGAAAAGAAAATGCAACTTTCGAAGAAATAGTAAATGCAGCAAAACTTGCATATGCAGATAGATTTACAAGGAGTCTACCCGATGGATATGACACTGTGATAAATGAAGAAGCTTCTAACATATCTTCAGGTGAAAAACAACTTATCACTATTGCACGTGCCTTCCTTATTGATCCAACTGTGCTCATATTGGACGAAGCAACAAGTAATGTTGATACAAGAACAGAAAAACTCATCCAAAAAGCAATGGAAAAGCTCATGCAAGGGAGGACTTCTTTTGTCATTGCCCACAGACTCTCAACGATTAGGGATGCTGAGAATATACTCGTGATGAATAAGGGAAAGATTATAGAACAGGGAACCCATGAAGAACTACTAAAGAAAAAAGGTTTCTATGCTGAACTATACTACGCACAATTTCTTGGCGCATTTGACAGCGATAACATACCAAACCCAAAAGAACTTAAAAGCGAAGGAGTAAATTAGAAAAAACTGAACAATTAAAACCGCAAAATTTATTTGACAAAAGGGAATATTAGTGGTATAATTTATAACAAGAAGTTGAGAGGAGGGAGAAATATGAGCATTGGAGAAGGCTTTAAGAAAATAGCTTTTTCAAAAGTTATAAGTTGGTTTGTTGATTACATTGAAAAAGACCCTGAAACAGACATTGAGAAAGGCTTTGAGACACTTGAAAGAATCGCAAATGCACTTAATTTTGACCCTCTTTTTAAAGCCCAGATTAAAAATGTTTTAGAAGTGCTCAAGGGAGATACACCAACCAAAAGATACATTGTAAATCTTGTAAAAGATACCGACAAAAACGTGCTTAAGAGAATTGCCAATAATTTCATTATCAACGCAGGTTGGTATGGTGTGCCTAAGCAAAAAAGTATTACTGTAAAAGAAGGTTATAAAGTCCCCTGGTTTATGCTTGTTGACCCTACAGAAAAGTGCAATTACAACTGTATTG
>DYKR01000023.1 GCA_020722505.1 Caldisericum exile
TAATTTGGGTAGGTTATACAGTCTTTTTTATTCTTACTCCTGTGCCATAAGCAGTAAGTATTTGCACATGAGGATCTCTATCGAAATCGTAATCTACCCATATAACCGCATCACAACCTTTTTCTCTTGCAGCATCTCTAAGTTTTTCATTTAATTCAGGTAAAAATTTGAGTGTTTCTCTTCCGCCTGAACGAAACCAATGGCTTCTTATTACTTGAGCAGCAAACACAACGTCCACAATTTCATAATCAACCTTTATATCTCCTGTGCTAAGGATTATTTTGTTTTTACCGTTCATTATTATCCTCCTTCATTCATAGAATTTTCTACAATGTTTATTTCCTCAGAAGTGAGGTTGTAGAGTTTGTAAACAAGTTGGTCGTGTCGCTCAATTATTTAATATTGCAAAGATGTTTCCTTTTTCAATTATATCTCTAAATACACTACTTGAATAAACGGTTATAAATGATTTCACAAAATTAACTTAAGAGAACAACTCACCTCTTTCAAGTTTCTTAACCTGTAAGAACACAACTACTCCGAGAACAATATCAAGTATAAAGCAAATAGTGGTATTCACCCAAAAACTTGAAAAATTAACATTCCTTTTTGTTAGTTCAACAATTGGTTCTAGTAAATAGTATGTTGGGAAGAACTTAGCAACTATCTTTGGAATTTGTGGAAATAAATAAACTATCGCAGGGAAGTAAAGCACAATACCCCCTAACTTCATAACTGAGATAAGCATAGCAAAGTCCTTTATATAAAAGCCAAGCATGACACCAGCAAAAGAGGCCATCAAAACTCCAAGTATTATTATTAAAATCAAGTATAATGGATAATTTCCAAATGCATTATTCAAAAGAAGTGTAAAGATAGCCGATACGAGAGCAACAACAGAGCCAGTGATAATTTTGGAAATTACTACTTCGGACACTTCAAGAGGAGTAGTCATCAATGCATTGAGAGTCTTTCTTCTTTTTTCCTCCATAAAAGAAGTTGAAGGTATAAGTAATCCGCCAAAAAAAATTGCCATGAGCACAAGAAAAGGGAAAAACCTATCTTTTAGAGGCATGGAAGTCTCGTCTCCTACGTTTAAAGAGATAACGTTTATTGGAAGTTCTTGTCCTGCAATTTCCCTTATTATATTACCAAGGACAGTTACAATTATTGCTCTATTCCTTGCATAACTTTCTCCAAAAACATACGATTCAAGATTTACCCTGATTCCTTCTTTCACATCTTCATCAAAATTTTTAGGGATTACAACGCCTATATCAACCCTTCCTTTGGAAACTGCATCCTTAAGATCTTGCACTGAGTTATATTTAATTGTAACAAACGCTTTTGTATCTTCTGCAATCTCAAGAATCTGTGATGGAGATTCAGCATAAAGCCCCAGTCTCGGAGATCGCGAAAAGAAAGTGCCAAAAAGAAGTGACATTATAAAACTCAGTAAGATTGGCATAATAAGGACCCATATAAATATAAAGCTTTTTGAGCCAACTATAAATTCTTTTTTCGACAAAATTAAAATGTTTTTAAAACTCATTGGAATCGCCTCCTCAAAATAACTGTACTAACACCAAAGAAGATAGCTGCTGATCCAAAAAGCGCCAATAAAAATTTATAAATTTCTTTAAAACTGTCCCCAAAATTAATAACCCCGTGTAAGGAGTCAACAAGAAAACTTGAAGGTATAATTCTCACCCATTCCGTTAAACTGCCAGGTGCTATTACGTTCATTGAAGGAACGAAGAGGATAATAAAAAATAAAACTCCCCATGCGATTGCTGACATCATATCTTTCGAGATACTCCCGATAAAAAATCCGATGCTTATTACAAAGATGCTTCCAAAAAGAAGAAGTAAAAGCAAATTTCCAAAATTCTTAAACCCAACAGTAACAAGAACAAAAAGGAATGCGGGAATAAATGTAGTTACTAACCCCATAATACCTTTGGAAACAAAGATGTCAGGAATTGTGGCAGGGGTCACAAGTATTGAATAGATTGTCTTTCTTTCTACTTCATCTGCTATGACACTAGCAAGCCCTAATGTTTCAGTTATTATTAGCAAGAATATAAAAACGGGAACCATTCTATCTCGAATTGGAATTTGCTTCCCAACGAGGTCTTTTCCTAAAATTATATTTTTACTTTCAATATTAAGCCCATATCCAAATTCAGCATAAATTAACTCCTTCCCTATGTATTCCATGGCATCTTTAAGTTCGGGTTCGATATCATATGGAGTATAAAGCTCTATAGATATCGTTTCCCCTTTCTTTGCTCGGTCTACTATATCCGAAGGGATAACAAAGCCTGCCATAACCTCTTTCTTTGCAACAATGTTTTCGAGATCTTCACCACTTTTAGTTAAAATGACCTCTGTATCTGTTCGCTTAACCAACTCAACTGCCCTTGTCAAATCAATATTAGAATAAATACCAATACCCAATTTTTCATTAGCCGTCTTAGGCATTATGAAGTAAAAAACTATGTAGACTAACAGTCCCAGCACGGTAATCATAGCAAAAAACTTATTCTTAAAAAATAAATTAATATCTTTTTTGGCAAGTGCTTTAATGACTTTTGCTTTCATTCTGCAAGCCTTCTTCCCGTAATTTCTATAAAAATATCTTCAAGAGTTGCTTCTTCACTATGGACAGTTACCACAGTCTCGCTTTGGAAAAGATCAAATATTTTTCTCGGTGTTTCCTCATTATCGAGTGCAACTTCCCTTTCCAAAAGGCTTTCATCTTTACCTTTGACAAGCACTTTTACTTTCCTTTTTCCAAACTTCAGTTTGAGATTATGCGGGGTGTCAAAAGCAACAATACGTCCCTGGTTTATAAATGCAACCTTATCTGAAAGTTTATCTGCCTCATACATATCGTGTGTGGTAAGAAAAATTGTAGCACCTCGTTCCTTTTCTTCAAGGATAACGGAACGAATCTCCTCGGAAGATACAGGATCAAGTCCTGATGTGAGTTCGTCAAGGAATAAAACATCTGGTGTGTTTACGAGTGCTCTTGCAATCATAACTCTCTGCTTCATTCCCTTAGAAAGAGTTAAGACTGGCTCTTTTTCTTTACCTTGAAGCCCCACTCTTTTTAGCAATTTATAAGCATCAAAATCTTTTACACCAAACAGTTCGGCAAACAGTTTTAAGTTATCCAATACGCTTATTTCCTCGTAAAGATTTGTGTATTCAAAACACACTCCAATTCGCTTATGTATTTGCTTGATTTCAGTTAAAACATCCATTCCAAGGATTTTTGCTGAACCTTCCATTGGTTTTAACAACCCCACTAACATATTGAAAGTTGTAGTTTTACCTGCTCCATTTGGACCAAGGAATCCAATTATTTCACCTTTTTTTACCTCAAAACTTATATGATCAACTGCAACAAGATCTCCGTACTTGTATGTTAAGTTTGAAGCAATAATTACATTTTCCATTTCCTCCTCCTTCGTTTCATTTTAACTCCTTATTCTCTTTTAAGTATCTTTTTAGTATCCTTCGTATCCCTAACTTTTATATTAGTATAATACTTTTTTTAAATCCTTCTTACGTTTCGAAGCTTATACAAGTATTATTAAGAGATGTAACAAGAACATACGGATGAAAAATAGTAGAGTAGCTGAAGATGAAAAAATCATTATAAATGTAATTTTTCTAGAGTAAAAAGAAAACTTCTCCGGAGTAAAAATATATTTTACATTTTTGATCTTATGTATTACAAATTTATACGTTGAGAATATAATCTGCTTTTATTTTTTATTTTAAAAACTCGAAATATTTTAATATCCCATTTAATGCCTTATTAGTATCTTCTTCAAAAGCTCTTCGCCATTCGCTACGTTCTGGAAAAAACATCTCTCTAAATAATTTATCAACTCTTGATTTTACTTTAGAATTTTCTGTCCCATACCACCAAGCTTGGTTTTCTAAAACTAACGCTTTAATACTAAGAATTTGCCCAATCAATCCTTTCCCGTAAGTCCCGTATTCTAAACATGTAGAGTAGAAATTTGAGTTATTTTGATATTTTTTGTATATGTAATCTATCATATCCCCGTTTATACTGTAAAAAGTTTCTTTTTTTGCCTGTGTAATGGGAGAATAAATAAACTGCTTTGATCTAACATTAATATCTTCTTTATCAAAGGCAGAATTAACAATCAACAACTTATCTTTTGGACCTGCTCCAGTGTGAATGTCTAAGTGTAAAATAAATTCGTATTTTTTAAATACTGTTTCAAAAACTCTTTTCATATACTCGGTGGATTTTTCTTCTCTATTTCCTCCGTAGTAAATAGATTTATCATCAATATACTGCCCCTTAGTTAAAGCTTCTTCTACACCTTTTGAACCTAATTTCAATATATAGGAAAGCAATTCAAATAAACTAAATATTAAATTTGTCTCAAAAATCTTTACGGCTCTATTTTTGGTAAAATATTTTCTCATTTTTTCGTATGGTTCGTTTCTTAAATCCTTACTTTGATAATCGCTTTCATAGAGAAAATTTCTATTTAAATCAACGTTGTTCTCGTTTACTCTTCTTTTATTTCTCATTCCCCAGGGGTTCAATGCATGGATAAGTAATAAAGAAATTTCCTTATGTTTTATCCGTGGCAAAAACTCATTAATAAATATTTGCAAAAAAACATTCCCTGCAAAGCCTTCTATGCCATGCTCTCCGGTTGTAATAAGAAATAACTTTTTATTGCCTGGGTTTTCACATAAAAAACTATCAATATAACTTTCTTGTTCAACTAAATAAGATCCATTTATAACTATTGAATAATATTTCTTAAGAATATTTTCGAAGGTATAAAATTTCTTTCTACACTCTTCATAATCGTATATATAATCATACATATTTCATACTCCAATTATATGGGACCGTATCCTATTCTTACTGCAATATATAGATATAGTAAAGAGAGTAAAAACACAACGAGTTGAATCTTCCATACAAATTTAAACCACTTGAAATAACTAACTCCTACAAGTCCCAAAGAAATCAATAAAACTGGATTAGTTGGATACAATAAATTACTAAATCCGTCTCCAAACATGAAAGCAAGCACTGTAGTTTGACGAGTTATTCCAACTAAATCAGCCAAAGGAGCTACCACAGGCATCATCAAGAATGCTTTTGTAGAAGCTGATGGAACAAACAAATCCATAATGAAAAAAAGCAAATAGACCAAAAAGACTGCTGTAAAAGGTCCGTATGCTGATATGGCCATATATGCTTGATGCAAAATAGTATCTATAATCTTACCGTTTGTTATTATAAGCTTTACTGACACAGCCATAAGAACCAATGGAACACCTAATAGTATATCCTTCGTTCCAATTAAAAAATTTTTGAATACTGTAGAAATATTTCTTTCCACAATTAAACCAGATAAAAACCCTGTTAACAAGAATAATAATGCTACAATGGGTAACATTAAGCCACTTAAGAACCCAGTAAAACCAGAAACCAAAATTAGCACAAATAATATTGAGAGCATTAGTATTGATATTCTGGAAGCTTTTGCAGTATTTTCATCGTAGTTGACTGCATTTATCTTTTGCTCGAAAACTTCTTTTTGATGGGTTTTAGTATATCTTCTCAAAAAGAATAATACGAGTAGATAAGTTGTAATAAAAATAATTACCCTAAAGCCTATGCCCGAAAAAAGCGGAACTCCAGCTATTTTTTGAGCAACCCCCAAACTAAACGGGTTCGCTAGTGCGGCAGAAAAACCAAATCCTGTTGCTAATAAACTCATCCCCAAACCTGCCAAATCATCCCAACCTAAAGAAATTGAAAACATCACCATTATAGGCACTAAAGGGATAATTTCTTCAAAAATCCCCATCAACGACCCTAAAAGCATGAAAACTAAAACAACCAATGCTAAGAAAATGCTTTTTTGTCTGCTATATTTTTTAACAATATTGTTGATTATGTGCTCAATGACATGGGTTTTATTCAAAATGTATATAGAGCCTGAAATTATTAATATAAAGGCAATAATGGAAATTACAAGTACCGCATCAGGACTCCACAATACTTCAATAGGAGCGGTAAGCCATCTAAAGAAAGGATAATATGGCTTTTCTATAATATGGTAAGAACCTTCTATAATAACTGTCCTCCCATCTATAATCGCTCTTTCATATTCTCCAGAGGGTAATAAAATAGTTAGAATGCCTGCAATCATCATGATAGAAAGAATAATTACGCCAGAAGTTAAAAAAGAGTTTCTGCTAATCTTTGCAGAATTTTCCATGCATTGCCTCCTTGTTTAACGATTTTACACCTTTACATTTTAGTTATAGGCATTATAATTACTTTCATAAAAAAATCAATGAGAAAACAAATTGTCTTAACGAAAATCTAAATGAAATTATGCAAAGCAAAATAAAATTGTCTTCTACTATTAGACAAAGGTAAAAAGATAAACTACAATTTAATTTTTATATTGTCTTCCAATTTCTTGCGCCTTTTCAATAAGTATTTTCTCTTCTACCCTGCCTGTTTTAATTACAAATGAATTAACAACAACTCCTCCTTTTGAATTTATCCTATGGGTTAATATTTTAACCACGTCTTCTCCACTTTTCATAGCCATTGCACCAAATACAACAACCTTTTTATCCCTGAAATCTACCGTTGAGATAAATGTATTGATTGCTGGTGTTGGTTTTCCTGCCCAAACAGGCGTTCCTATGAATATCAAATCATAATTATCTAAAGCAGTTTTTTCTAGATTAGTCAAGGTGGTCTGTTTTTTAAAGTCAGTTATTTTTATTTCACTACATTTCTCTTTTATCGCATCATAACGAGCAGTAATAAAACCTAAAAAGCCCTTTCTCTGTCTAACTTCTTCAATTTTTATTATGTCTCCATTCAAAACTCTTGCAATTTCCTTTGCAATTAAATCTGTTTTTCCTGTCCTTGAATAATAAACTATTAATGTTCTCATTTTTAATGCCTCCTTTAACAATTTTTTTTATTTCTTAGACTTCACAATTTTATATATAGGGGGGAGTATCGAGAGGGATGTTTTTACCCCCTTCGAGTTAATGGATGAGATTCTTCCTTAAGTTGAATGGGTAAATAACGCCCCTCAAAGCTCCCCCGAATAATAAAAACCATAAAGGATGAGATTCTTCGGGCTTTCGCCCTCAGAATGACTACATAAAAGCAAAAAG
>DYKR01000004.1 GCA_020722505.1 Caldisericum exile
CCTCCCTAAACTATTAACGACAAATACTTTATAATCTTACTTTGAATAGGCTGGGACACGTGGTTTATATTTTCCCTAAACTTCTTTAAAATTGCATCAAATTTTTCAATTTCCTCTTTATCTAAAGGTATCTTCTCCTCTTTATACTTGTCTTCTACAATCCCATAAACGCTTTCAACAAAAAACATCAACACTGTTTGAGCGTATATATTTGATTGGAGTAAAGCTTTTACGTTGTATAGGTTGTTAATCTCCACATTAAAAATTTTTGTAAGCATGGATACAAGGCTTATAGTGTATAAAACAACAAGGAATGGATTTTTCTCTTTTTCAACAAAACCGTAAACAAAATTTATTGCTGCATTGACACTCAACTTTCCAATTCTTTTATGAAAATCTGTAAGTAAATTCCCAATTGATTTAACTGGAGCAAAATAAAAGCCACTCTTAACTAATTCTATTGCTCCTTCTGTTGGTGCATAAAGCACCTCAGATCGACCTTTTCCTCCCACGGGGTGATATTTTAAGGTTAGATACCCCTTTTTATATAGCTCTTGGATGATATCGTAGGCAGTCCATCTACTTACTTCCATCGATACGGCAACATCTTTGTAAGAAACAGGCAGATGCTCTTTTTCGTATAATTTCACAAGAGCCTCAAGAAATTGAAATTGCCTTCTTGTTAAGTTTTGCATTATCATAAATCCTTTATCCTCTAAATTTATCTAGTATTTTCATATGATATTATATGCTTAAAAATTTATTTGTCAATAAAAACCAAAAAAATAAAAAAGTTAGCATATAACTCTGTAGAGTGCTATAATTTAAACAATGGAAAATGTTTTTGATGTAGTTATCATTGGCGGTGGTCCAGTTGGATTAAGGGTTGCTTTATCCTTGGGAAGGGCAAAACTTAGAGTTTTAGTTTTAGAAGCAAAATCAAGGGTTGGTTATCCAAACCACTGCTCTGGCTTAGTTCCAATTGAATTTATCAACATTGGAGAAGTTAAAGACAATCTTATCTTAAACTACATAAAAGGTAGTGCGGTATATTCTTTTAAAGAAAATTCTTTCCTATTTAAAAGAGACATTCCCTATGCAGCTGTTATAGATAGGACGAATTTTGACATTTACACTGAAAAACTTGCGAAAAGTGCTTCTGCCAAGATTATCTACAATGCCTATGTTAAGGAAATTAAAAAAGAAGGTAAAAATACCCTTGTTAGACTAAATAGCGGAGATGAATATTTTGCAAGAGTGCTTGTGGTTGCAACGGGTGCAGCAAATGCAATTCAAAGTAAAATTGGAGTGGAATTAAAAAGTGAGACGATTTACACCGTTCAAGTTGACGGGGAAGTCTCTTTAGAGGATTACGAAGTTGCATACATCTATATGAACAATAGAATTGCAACCGATTGGTTTGCATGGATTATCCCAACAAAAGATGGCTTTGTAAGAATTGGTCTTGGCACATCCAAAGGAGAGAACATACTTAAAAAACTCGACGAGTTATTTTCAGAGTGGAGTTTGCTAAAACATGCTCGCATTGTAAGTAAGCCAGTTGTATGGAGTATACCAATCGGAATCCCAAAAAGGATTGTCTTTGATAACATTCTATTTGTTGGTGATAGTGCAAGACAGGTAAAACCTTTTTCTGGTGGTGGGCTTCTTACAGGATTTATTGGCGCAGATGACTTATCGAAAGCAGTTTTAAAAGCTTTTAATGGCCCAGATGAAAGTTTTTACAAGGCGCTATCTTCCTACGAAAGTAATGTGAAAGAAAAACTCTATAAAGAATTTGGAAGGGAGCTATTTTTAAGAGACATTTACAAAACACTATCAGATGAGAGTAAAGATAAAATCCTAAGAAGTATCAACAAAGATAAGGTGGTAGATGTTCTTTTAAAATTCGGTATGATGGATAAGCCATCGATTACAGGGTTAAAACTCCTTAAAGAAATGCCACTTATGCTATTTTTGTATCTTAAAGATAAACTAAGTGTTTAGTGTAATAACAATTTTTCAATCCTTGGAGAGCCAACAAGCACTACCTTGTTTCTTCCCCTTGTGATAGCAAAAGACAAATTGAAGTTATCTTTAAAAACGGGAGGTAGATCTCCCTCATCAACAAAGTTAATTATCACAACTGGTTTTTGCACGGCTTCAAAAACTTCTTTTACGGCAACATCATCAATATGCGCTTCCTTCAATAGTTCATTTATGTATGCTTTTTGTCTTTCGTATGGCACAATCACTTCTAAAGAAGACCTTTCAACTCCACTTTTAAGGAAGTTTGAGATAAGTTCAACTGTAAATTCACCTTCTTGCTCATTGAATTTGTTTTTGTTAAACGTTGTGCTTCCTAAAATCCGCACAAACTGCACAACTTTTTCAGGGTTTATAATTGGGATAAACTCCTTACTTATGTTATTTTTATTTACAATCTTAAGTTCGTTTAATTCAAGTTTAGAAGAGGCACTTAGTTTAAAAAACTTTGACACAAAATTGTAAATGGACTTATCAAAACCAAAAACTTCGTTTAATAACCGTAGGTTTGTATTTTTAACTTCTTCTTCAAAAGGCACAGAAGTGGTAGGATAAGTGAATACAATGAGATTTTCCGTAAATGAGGCAAGGTTGAGTAAATCTTCATAGAGGATTTCCTTATCAAAATAAAAGATATCATCGTAATAGTCGGTAATTGAATTTATATCGTTACAGACCAAATTACCAAACACTTCATAAAGGGAAGCATACACATTTTTTGAATATATAATCACTTTTTTAGAAGGAAAGTCTCTTATGAATTCTCCTATAAGGTGCTTTTTACCTGTTCCAAAATCACCTTTAATGATAGCAAAAATTGGGTTTGCGCTTATTAGTTCTTTTGGTGTGTAATCTAACGAAGGAAGCGGTGGCAAGGGTGCCGAATGGATAAGAAAATCTTTCAAAAGGGACTGCTTTTCTTTTAACTTTACAATACCCTTTATACTTCTTTCCATTGTTTTTAGTGGGACAACGGAGTCAGCGGATGCTGTATTATAATCGGTTAAAATTTTTATGGTTTTAAAATCTACTTCTTTTACAACTCCAAATACCTTCATACTGAAGGGAGGTTTCTCTAAAATTACAACGGGTGCGTCTTTTTTAAGGTTAAATTCGTTATCTTTTATGTTTGCTTCAACTTCATACCCCTCGATCTTTTGATTATATAATTTGAGCCCTTCTATACTTTCATTGCTTGCTTCAAGGACTTTCTTTACAAACTTTCTTGTGTTTCGTAAATCTTTTAAAAATCTTAAAATATACGACGCTAAAGATTCTTTTTCATCTAAAAGAAACCTACAATTTTTGTAATGGGGATTTTCTTCATTAAGAAATTTTTCAAGAAAATCAAAAAAGTGATAGATTGCAAAAACAAATTGGTTTCTTTTATCAACGATTTTTTTTCTATTAGGGGCAGTGATAGTCCTTTTATCAAAAGTGCCTGTAGAACTCATTACAAGATACTGATCCTGGTTTGTAGAGAGTGCTTGGATTACGCCTTTGGTATCATTTCCTTCAAAAACAACTGGAAATTTACCAAAGGATAGAGCGTCTTTGACAAAAAAACCATAGGTTGTATTAAAAACATAGGGCCTAAAACTAAATTTTGCTTTAACATCTTTGGGTAGGCGTTCCTTAAGGTATTTAAACTGCTCAGAAGTTTTAATATCTCTAATCGCTAAAAATATTTCTTTTTCATAGGATGCTTTTAGAGCACTTCCTGTAAAAAGTGCAAAAAGAGTTTCAAAAATGTCAACGTCAATTTCTTCTGCCTCTACAAGAAAGCCAGGGTAGTAAGAAATTAAAGAATCTTCTCTTACCTCATAAAATGATTTAAGAAAACTTTTCTCTCTATAAACGTTTATTAAACTCAACTTTTTTACGTTGTTTAGTTCTAACGGGTTTTTAAAAACTACATCCACAAGCCCTGCTTCTGTTGATAATAAGATTTTGTTTTGCCCTTTTATTTCTTTTACAACAACCCCTTTTAAATTAACCATTGCAATTTCATTATACCAAAATAAAAGGTGTTGCAAAATTTTATAAAAAATTTTATAATTTAAAAGTAAGTTGGGAGGTAAAAATGAAACACATAAAAGTTGTAAGCAAAAGACCTTTTTGGAATATTGACAAGGCACACGATTGTAGAGCCTGCCAAACACCTTGCAAGTCTGCTTGTAAAACAAGCGTTACAGTAGGTAACCAAGTTTGCGAAGTTAAAAAACCAGTAAAAAGGTGGATTTGGTAGTTAATGTTCGATAGATCACTTGTCCATCTTTTCCCCTTTAACGGGGGATATTTTGTTTTAGATGTAAACTCTGGAAGTTTTTTTAATGTAGACGAAACAACATTCCTGTATATTAACAAACTTGTTGAAACAGGGTCAAAAGAAGCTGCGGTAGATAAGTTAAAGAAGCAATTTCCATATATTGAAGAAGTTGCAGACGAAGTAGAAAAACTAATAAAAGAGAGGTTATTGTTTTCCAAACCACCTTCATACTTTGTTTCAAACTTAACACTTAAGTCAATGTGTCTTAATGTAGCACATTCCTGCAATTTTGGGTGTCTCTACTGCTTTGCAAAAAAGGGAAACTACGGTGGAAAAGAAGCACTTATGAGTTTTGATGTTGCAAAAAAGGCAATTGATTTCTTATACAATAACTCGGATGGAAGAGAATCTCTTGAGGTTGATTTCTTTGGTGGTGAACCTTTACTAAATTTCGAAGTGGTTAAGAAAACAATTGAATATGCAAGGTCAACTTATAAAGATAAATCTTTTAGGTTTTCAATTACAACAAATGGAAACCTTCTTAACGAAGATATAGAGAAATTTTTATTTGATAACGATGTAAGCATTGTCTTAAGCCTTGATGGGGATAAAGAAACAAACGATAAATACAGAGTTTTAAGAAATGGAAGCGGCACGTTTGATTTTGTTTACCCAAAGATAAAAATGGTTGTAGACCATAGAGCTGAATACGGTGGATACTATGTAAGAGGCACGTATACACACACAACAATGGATATTGCTAAAACTGTTTTGTCTTTAAAAGGTTTTGGATTTAAATACATCTCCCTTGAGCCAGTTGTGACAAAAGACGATAAGATAAGCATTAAAGAAAGCGACCTTCCTAAATTAAAAAAAGAATACGGAAAATTGGCTGAAGCCTACGTAGAATCCCAAAAAACTAACCAATGGACTTTCTTTCATTTTAATATTGACCTTGAGGCTGGCCCTTGCATACAGAAAAGAATCAATGGGTGTGGTGCAGGAGTTGAATACATCGCAGTTTCTCCCGATGGTTCAATTTATCCGTGCCATCAGTTTGATGGTATTAAAGAGACAAAACTCGGAGATGTCTTTAATGGAATAGTAAATATGGGACTTCAAGAAAAGTTTAGAAAAGCAAACTTTTTATTCAACAAACCTGAATGTGCAAACTGTTGGGCACGCTTTTACTGTTCCGGTGGGTGTCTTGCAAATAACTACATCATAAACGGAGATATTTTTAAGCCGTATGCAATTGGATGTGAAATTCAAAAGATGCGTATAGAAGCCGCCCTATACGTGCAATACAAGTTAAAAGAGCTTGGGTTAGAAGTCCCCACAACTCAAATTTCAGACGGGCATTGCAGTTAGGAAGTTTTAAAGAAGGATTAGTCCTCATTTTTTGCTAGGCCAAACTAAGCTCTACTCTCAAAATGATAAAAATTGACTACACGAAAGAAGCACAGACAACAAAAACCCCAATGTAGGATGGGTAGAAATAAAGAATACGGGCTCAACGTCTATAAACTTAAAAGGATTTATACTGAAAGATAAAGCAAACCATAAATTCGTATTCCCTAATTTTATACTTGCTCCTGGAAAAATTGTTAAAGTTTATTCGGGGAAAGGAACATCAAACCCAAGTTCTCTATATTGGGGGTCAAGCATTGCCATATGGAATAACACTGGAGATACTGCTTACCTTTATGATAGTAGCGAAAAACTAATTGACACTTACAAGTATCCATAAATTTTGTTCACCTTGACTTTCAAATTAAATTCTGTTAAAATTACTTTATGGAGAGCAAAAAGGTTTTTGTATTAGGAAGTATTAACGTTGACCTTGTTGTCTATGCGGAGCACTTCCCTGAAAAAGGAGAAACCGTATTCGGTAAAGAATTTTTAATAAATCAGGGTGGAAAAGGCGCAAATCAGGCAGTTGCATCAAAAAAGGCATCAGGTGATACTACTTTCATTGGAAGAGTTGGAAAAGACATATTCGGTAAAATTGCAGAAGATTCTCTAAAAAGTTTTGGGGTTGATTATTTCCTCATCCATGATGAAGATACTCAAACAGGTGTTGCACTTATAAATGTCGATAAAGAGGGAAATAATAGAATTACCATTATTGAAGGTGCAAACGGAAAAGTAGGAAAAGAAGAAATTGATTACCTTGAAGAAAATATTAAAAGTGGCGATATTTTACTTCTCCAAGGTGAAATAGAAACTACCGAACTTCTAAAGGCAGCAAAAATTGCAAAAGATAAAGATGCTTTAGTAATTTTTGACCCTGCTCCAGTAAGAAAAGATCTTGTGAGTATCATCCCTTATGTAGACTACGTAACACCCAATGAGATTGAACTGCAAAAACTAACACTTTCTTCCGATCCAAAAGAACTCTTAAAATTTGGCGCTAAAAATGTGATCTTCAAAATGGGAGAAAAAGGTGTTTTATTTATAAACGAATCAAAAGAGTTATTTGTAAAGGCATACAGCGTAAATGCCATTGATACAACAGGGGCAGGTGATACCTTCAACGGGAGTTTTGCTTCTGCACTTTCCAAAAATGTGGAGATTGAAAAAGCGTTAAAATTTGCAACTGCTTCGGCTGCAATTTCTGTTACAAGAAAAGGGGCGGCAATCTCTTCTCCAACATACGAGGAGATAATCAAATTTTTGGAGGAACACCATGAAAAATTCATTTAAGATGATTATTGACACTGATTGCGGTATTGATGATGCAATTACAATAATTACTGTAATAAAATATGGTATTGATGTTGTTGGTATAACAACTGTATCTGGAAACGTAAATGCAGACCAAGTAACAGACAACGTATTGAGGATTTTACATTTCCTTAAGAAAGACAATATCCCCGTGTTTAAAGGTGCACACAGGCCTTACGTATCGTTAAACTCAACTCCTGCAAAAATTCACGGAAATAATGGAATAGGTGATATAGTATTAGAGCCTCCTTATAAAACATACAACGAAGAACCTGCTCCATATGCAATCTACAAATTGGCAAAAGAAGCAGGAAACGTTATCCTTTTAACTCTTGGTCCTTTAACAAATGTTGCAATGGCACTTAATCTTTACCCTGATTTACCAAAATACATATCAAAAATTGTTGCCATGGGTGGTGCAGTTAACGTTGGCAATGTAACAAGATTTGCAGAATTTAACTTCTTTTTTGACCCAGAAGCTGCGGAGTTTGTTTTAAGACATGGGGTACCAATTCACCTTGTCCCATGGGACCCTGTTGTAGCAACACCTATTTTTGAAAGTGAGCTTAAGGAAACCTTCCAGGGAGAAGAGGGAGACCTTATTTTAAATATGGAAAAAAGCGTAATGGATTTTGTAGAAAAAGCACGTGGTATTAGAGCAGTATTTCTTCCAGACCCGATGGCTCTTGCAACATTCCTTGATGAAGAAATTATTAAGTATAAAATAAATAGTTCCTTACATATGGAACTTTCACACGGGAGCCTTTTAAGAGGTGCCTCCATAATCGGCGAAGGAAGTGGTATCGACATTGTGGTGGAAGTTGACAAAACTCGGTTTTTAAATTTCTTTAAAAATATTTTTGAAGGAGGTAAAGTATGAAAAAGGTTGTATTAGTATTAGTCGTAATTTCACTAGTCTTGAGTATGGCATTTGTAACAGGTTGCACCAAAACTGCAGAACCAAAACCAGAGAACAAGTTAAAGGTTACTCTTTACATTAACGGAACATTGGGAGACAAGTCGTTCTTTGACTCGGCAGACAGAGGACTTAAGATGGCAATGCAAGACCTTGGTGTTGATGGGAAAGTAATTGAGGGTGGCTATGACCCTGCAAAATGGCAACCAGACCTCGAACAGTTAGCCCAAGGAGATTCTGAAATCATCATCATTGGCACTTGGCAAATGGTAGATGCTCTTACAGCAGTTGCACCTAAATATCCAGATAAGAAGTTCATTATTTTTGATACCTCAGTTGATTACTCCAAAGGAAACCTTGGTAATGTCTATTCCATTCTTTACAAACAGAATGAAGGCTCATTCCTTGTAGGTGCTCTTGCTGCAATGGTAACTTCATCAAACATGTCACTTGCAAACAAAGAGAAAATCATTGGTTTCTTAGGTGGAATGGATATACCTGTAATTAACGACTTTAAGGTAGGATACATCCAGGGAGCAAAATACATTGACCCAGAGGTAAATGTTCTTGTTTCATATGCAGCAGCGTTTAACGATCCAGCAAAAGGAAAAGAGCTTGTCCTTGCACAGTATGATCAAGGTGCAGACATTTCCTTTAACGTAGCAGGAGAAACAGGTCTTGGACTTCTTGATGCAGCAAAAGAAAAGAATGCCTATGCTATTGGTGTTGATTCAGACCAATACATTATGATAAAGGATAAAGACCCCGAAGCTGCATCTCATATTGTAACTTCCATGATGAAAAATGTTGATAAATCAATTTACAGAGCATTAAAACTATATCTTGAAGGAAAACTTGAGTTTGGTAAGGCAGAATCCCTTGGACTTAAGGAAGACGGAGTTGGTGTTGCCGATAATGAAAACTACCAAAATTTAGTGCCAAAGGAATTCAGAGATAAAGTTGAAGAGTTAAAGCAAAAGATAATAAACGGTGAAATAGTAGTAGATACCGTATTTAGAAGTTAATTTGGATTAAAAAAGGGAAGCAGTACTGCTTCCCTTTTTCTTTTATTTTGGAGGAACAAGTGGACGCTCAAATTTCTGTAAGAGATATTGTTAAGGTTTATCCAAACGGGGTTGTTGCAAACAAAAAGGTCTCTCTTGATATCCAAGAGAAGACGATTCATGCAATTGTTGGTGAAAACGGAGCAGGTAAAACGACTTTAACTAAGATTCTTTTTGGGCTTGAATTACCTCAAGAAGGAGAAATTTTTGTCAAAGGTAAAAAAGTCCATTTTAGGTCACCAATTGATGCAATAAAAATGGGTATTGGCATGGTGCATCAACATTTCATGCTTGCAGAGAATTTGACTGTATTTGAAAATCTCATATTAGGTATTGAGCCAACAAAGTTTAAGATTTTTTTAGACAAGAAAACTGCCAAAGAAAAAATACTTAAATATATTGAAAAGTATAAGATCGATATACCATTAGAAAAAAAGATAAAAGAATTACCAATTGGGGTAAAGCAGAGAGTAGAAATTTTTAAGGCACTCTTAAGAGACGTCGATATACTCATCTTAGACGAACCAACCGCAGTTTTAACTCCACAGGAAGCAGAAGTGCTTTTTGAGTCTTTAAGAGAACTGAAAAATCAAGGTGAAACAATAATCTTCATATCCCATAAGTTAAAGGAGATAAAAGCAATTGCAGATGTTATAACCATTATGCGTGACGGAAGAGTTATATCGACAAATTCAAATGAAGAACTCACGCAACACGATATTGCAAGGTTAATGGTTGGCCGTGAAGTATCTTTTGAAAGAGTGGAAGAACCAAAAGAAATAGGTAAAGTTGTGCTTACAGTGAAGAATCTTACGTATACCAATAGTGAGCGAATAAAAGTTTTGAAAAATATCAATTTCGAAGTAAGAGAAGGTGAAATTGTTGGTATTGCAGGTGTTGAAGGGAATGGACAGACAGAGCTCGTTGAGTTGATAACAGGTTTAAAGACACCAACAGAAGGAGAAATTAGGCTTTTTGATGAAAACATTTCAGGTAAATCCGTAAGAGAAATTAGAACAAGAGGTTTAGTGCACATTCCCGAAGACAGAATGAAAAATGGAGTTGCTGAGAAAGCAAAATTAAAAGAAAATCTCATATCTGATAGATACTACAAACCTCCTTTTTCTAATAAAGGGGCTTTAAACTATAACTACATTGATAGCGAAGCTAATCGACTTGTTAAGGATTTTAATATCATAACTCAATCAATTGAAAACCCAGTGAGCTCTCTTTCTGGTGGTAACATCCAAAAGGTAATCGTTACAAGAGAACTTTCTTCTAACCCTAAGGTTATCATCGCATCCCAACCTGCAAGAGGTATAGATGTTGGCTCAGAAGAACTTGTGCATAACTTCATAAAAGAGGCAAGAGATAAGAAATGTGCCGTGTTACTTGTTTCAGCTGATCTTGATGAGATTCTAAAACTTTCAACAAGGGTCCTCGTTATTTACAACGGAGAAATTGTAAAATCATTCAATGAGGTTAGCACTTTAAGAGCAGAAGATCTTGGTCCCTACATGCTTGGAGTTAAAAGAGGTGATTGATGGAAAAATTTGTGCTTAAGTATTTTAATCTCATAAGGACGATTATTGCCATCCTCATAGGTTTTGCCGTAAGTGTGCTTATTTTAGTTATTGTATCCACATCGTCCATTGAATCGATTAAATACCTTTTCCTTGGTCCTTTTATGTCTGTAAGTAGAATTGGAAACATCGTTGAGCTTGCAACACCAATTATTTTTTGTGGCATCGCCATAGCAATACCATTCCAAGCAAGTCAATTCAACGTTGGCGCAGAAGGAACATTCTTCATTAGCGCTGCTTTTGGAACTGCTTTTGCCCTTATAATACAAAAACTTAATTTGCCTGGATTTATTTATATAGTTTTGGTTTTAACTTTTGCCACCCTTTTCGGAGGATTCTGGGGCTTTATTCCT
Organism: Caldisericum exile; assembly: GCA_020722505.1. Lineage (GTDB taxonomy): Bacteria > Caldisericota > Caldisericia > Caldisericales > Caldisericaceae > Caldisericum > Caldisericum exile_C. Next base: position 10,959 of record DYKR01000004.1, read on the forward strand.
GGTTATTTAAAAGCAAGGTTTAAAGCAAACATGGTTGTCTTGACTCTTATGCTAAACTACGCTGCATACTTCTTGTCAATCTACTTAATAAACTACCACTTTAGAGATAAATCTGCAGGATTCCTCACATCGTATAGATTGCCTGAAAATATTTTTTTAAAACAGTTTGTGCCTAACACAAGAATCCACATCGGTTTTTTAATTGCAATTGCTTCTGTTTTTATTGCTTACTATTTCTTATACCACACAACCCTTGGTTATGAAATAAGAATGGTTGGCTTCAATTTCCACTTCGCAAAATACAGTGGTATCGATGTGTTTAAAGTTATTGTGCTTTCTTCTGTTATTGGTGGCTTATTTGCAGGTTTAGGTGGTATGGCAGAAGTGATGGGCATCCACAGAAGGTTTCTTTGGCAAAGTCTTCCTGGATATGGATGGGATGGTGTAGTTGTTGCAATCATCGGGAAAAATAATCCTATTCTTATTATGTTTGCTAGCTTATTCCTTGCGTATCTAAGGATTGGTGGACGGGTATTAAACTTACTTTCAGATGTGCCATTTGAAATGGTTGGTGTAATTGAATCCATCATCATATTGCTTATCACAGCAGAAGCTTTCCTTGAGAACGTAAAATACAGGATAACAGTAAAAGAGGCCGAAAAGGAGGTTTTTAAAAATGGATCCCTTTCTTAAAAGTATACTTTCAACAAGTTTCTTGTTTTCCGTTTTAAGAGTGGCAACTCCAATTATTTTTCCTGCGCTTGGTGTTGCAATATCGGCTCTTTCGGGTTCTGTAAACATCGCTCTTGAAGGAATTATGCTTGTTTCTGCTTTTACTGGGGTTGTTGTATCTGCCTATACTCAAAACCTTTGGATATCCTTGTTTTCGGCAATTCTTGCAGGTGTTTTTATTGCTTTACTACTTGGTTATTTTAGTTTAAAACTCAAGGCGGATATTATACTTGCGGCAATTGCTTTAAACTTATTTTCTTCGAGTATCACTGTTTTTTTACTGTATATCATCGCTCATGATAAGGGAGTTTCAAGTTCATTAAAAAGTTTAGTATTCCCTTCAGTTAAATTTGCTTTTCTTGAAAAAATTCCAATATTGAGTGGTATATTCAACAACCAAAACATCCTTGTTTACATTGCGTTCCTCTCTGTATTTGTATACTATTTGATTGTTTTTCATACACCTCTTGGCTTAAAAATAAGAGCAGTAGGACAAAACCCAGAAGCCGCAAGTTCAGTTGGTGTGGATGTTGTTAAGATAAAACTTTATGCTCTTATTTTATCGGGTGTTTTTGGTGCTTTAGGTGGTGTTTATCTCTCCATGGGTTATGTTTCGTGGTTTGGTAGGGATATGACGGCAGGAAGAGGTTTTATAGCAATAGCAGCCTCTTCAATTGGTGGAAATTTACCTTTAGGAACTTTCTTTGGTTCATTTTTATTTGGCGTAGTATACGCACTTACAAACTTTCTTGCCCCTTTGAACATACCTTCAGAAATCATTCAAGTTATCCCTTATATCGTTACGATTATTGTCCTTACTTTTTATTCTGCAAGGGTATCTAAAGAAAAAGAAGTTGGCGAGGAATAACAGATGGAGTTTGATACCGTTTTAAGAAATGCAAACACCATTGATAAACAAGGCATAATAAGTAAAAAGGTAAATATTTACATAAAAGATGGTGAAATAGTAAGAGTAGACGATAGTTTGAGCGGAAATATTTCTGCAAAAGAAGTGATTGACTGTAGTAATCTATTTGTTACTCCTGGTTTTGTAAATCTGCATACGCACTCCCCCATGAATGTTTTTAAGGGTATCGCAGAAGATGTTGATATCGACAGTTGGTTTAATAAAGAAATATGGCCTTATGAAAGTAAACTAACCGAAGATGATGCTTATTATGGTTCGCTTCTTGCAATATTAGAGATGCTTGATAATGGTGTCACTGCTTTTGCTGATCACTATTTTTACGCCGAGAAAATAGCAAGTGCTGTGCTTGAGACTGGTATTAGAGGAGATATTGCTATCACATTATTTGGCGTAAAGGAAAGTTTTGAAGAAGACCTTGAAAAGGCTACCCAACTTATAAAAGAAAAAAATAAGTTAAATAGCAGATTAAGTTTTCGCCTTGGGCCACATGCACCTTATACTTGCCCACCTAAAACTTTAGAAAAGGTAGTTAACTCTGCAAAAACTCTTTCAGTTGGAATACACATCCACATGGCAGAAACAGAAAAGCAAGTAAAAGACAGTCTTAGAGATTACGGGAAGACACACTTTGAAATCCTTCATGAAGCACACGGTTTTGATTTGCCTGTAATCGTAGCACATGGTATTTACATCCAGGAGGGTGATCTAAAGTATATTGGTAATAACACTTATTTTGCTTTAGTCCCTAAAACATACATGAAACTCGGTATGGGTTTTCCGAGTATCTTTAAGTATCGTAAAGAATTAAAATTGGCAATTGGAACAGATGGAGCAGCAAGTTCTAATACCTTAAATCCACTTGAAGAGGCAAGGCTTTTTGCACTTTTAGGTAAATTACAAGACAATGCAACTGAATTTACCTTGTTTGATGTGTGGAAAACTTTAATGGAAGGGCATAACGCACTTAATTTTAAAACAGGAGATATTGCTCAAGGGTATAAGGCAGACCTTATCTTTTGGAATTTGAACAAGCCAAATACATTTCCTTTACATAATCCACTTGCTTCGATTATTTACAGTGGAGATGCCCAGAATATTGTTCATGTAATGGTTGACGGAGTTTTTCTCAAAAAAGATGGCAAACTTCTCTTTGATAGTTCAAAAATCTTCAAAGAGGCAAATAGCCACATAAAAAACCTACTTAATAGGGGAAAAGGAAGAACAAATTTATCTTTTTAATTTTAAAAGAGGTGAGAAATGAAAAAAATTATACTTGATTGCGATCCAGGGCATGATGATATGCTTGCGATAATTCTTGCACTTGCAAGTAAAGAGATAGAGGTCTTGGGTATTACTACAGTTGCAGGCAATCAAACAGGTGAAAAGACTTATACAAATGCTTCAAGAGTGCTTAATCTTATAGGTAGAACAAATATTCCTGTTTCGCGTGGGTTTGACAAACCAATCTTAAGAGAGCTTGTTACCGCTCCGCAGATTCACGGAGTTTCCGGACTTGATGGTGCAAACTTACCAGAGCCTTTAGGATTAAAAACAGAAAAACATGCAATCGATTTTATTATTGACACACTTTTGCAATCAAAGGAAAAAGTTTACCTTGTGCCTACAGGTCCTTTAACTAACATTGCAGTATCAATCTTAAAAGAACCAAAGATAAAAGATAAAATTGAAAAGATCGTGCTTATGGGTGGTGCTGTGCATGATTCTAATTTCACACCTGGAGCAGAATTCAATATCTATGTTGACCCAGAAGCGGCGAAGATTGTTTTTGAAAGCGGATTACCAATCGTTATGGTAGGACTTGATGTTACCAACAGGGCTTTACTTACCTTTGATGATATCGATTACCTTGAATCCATAAATGGTAAGGTATCAAGCGTTATTGCCCCTCTTTTGAGATTTTTCGCAAACGCAAACAAGGAGTTCTTTGGTCTTAATGGAGCGCCAATCCATGATGCCCTTGCAGTTTCGTATCTTATTGATGAATCAATACTTTCACTTAAGTATCTTCATGTAGACATTGAAACGTTGGGTGAATTTACAAGAGGGCAAACCGTTACCGATATCTACGGCATCACTAAAAAACAACCTAATGCTTATGTTGCATTAGATCTTGACCTTGAAAAGTTTAAGCATTTAATGATTGACGCAATAAAATTTTTTGATACTCTATAATATATGTGGAGGTGAATTATGGAGGTAAAAATTGAAAGCGTAAAGATAGAGAAACCCGAAGATATGAATTGCATTCTTGGGCAAGCTCATTTTATAAAGACTGTTGAAGATTTAAGTGAAGCACTTGTAAATAGCGTGCCAAATATAAAATACGGCATTGCCTTTAATGAGGCATCGTCTGATGCGCTTGTAAGGTTTGAGGGTAACGACGAAGAGCTTCTGGAACTTGCAAAGAAAAACGCATACGCAGTTAAAGCAGGGCACTTCTTCATTATTTTTATTAAGGGAGCGTTTCCTATAAATGTCCTCAATGAAATAAAAATGGTGAAAGAAGTTTGCCATATCTATGCTGCTTCAGCAAATCCTATGGAGGTAATCGTTGCAGAGACTCTTTTAGGAAGAGCAGTGCTTGGTGTTGTAGATGGAGTAAAACCAAAAGGGTTTGAAGATGTTGAAGACATCAAACAAAGAAAAGAACTTTTAAGAAAATTCGGTTATAAGTTTTAATTGACAATTTTAAGTATGAACTTTGTAAGTGTGAGGTGTCCTAAACCACTCTGTTTTGTTGTATGTAAACATTGCCAACAGTATCGCAAATAGATTTGTGATATTAAAGAAAAACAACAAAGAGATGTCATATGGCTTTACGTCTTTTAGTTCGTATTCTTTAAGGCTAAGTAAGAATATTAGCGAATGGAGTAAAAAGGAAACAATTGGAATGGAAATGTAAAGCGGATTGGGAAGCATAATAAGAAAACTCACAATACCCAAAGAAGATACCACAATAAGAGGAATCGTGTAAAGATTTTTAACAACTCCGTTCTCTTTAAATACGGTATAGAAATAGCCTCTATACCATCTTAAACGCTGCCTAAATGATAGCATAAATTGAGTTGGTTTTTCATCGTAGACGGTTGCATCTTCTACAAAAACAACTTTTATTGGAAGTTTGACTGTGTATTCAAAGTCTTCAAGAACTGAATTGCAGTTAAATTTATGGAGGTTAAAAACCCATCCGTATGCCCCCCAACCGTACCCTGAGATTATTGAAGAAAGTCCAAGTAAAGTAAGAGCTTTTTGTATCCTTAAATAAATAGCATCCATAAATATGTACATTCTTGGGATAACACCTTTGGTGTTGAGGTTGTAAAGATTGGTTTGGACCACAGGATAAGATTCAACGTATGGTTTAAGTTTTGTTAAGTAGTTTTCTTCTAATACGTTATCTGCATCAAACACCATGTAAAACGAGTTTAAGCCGAATTTTTCTACTATCTTTGGGATTGCATGTGTTAGTGATTTTCCTTTTGAACGAAAATTTACAAACATAACCTTAGCACCAAGTCCTGCAGCAATGACTGGGGTATCATCAGTGCAATTATCAAGTAATACAACTACTTCATCAAATCCTGCTTTTTTACAAGACAAAATTGAGTTTGCGATGGTATTTTCTTCATTGTGGGCAGGAATTATCGCAACAAATTTTTTAACAGTATACCTTTTTTTCAGAGGGACTTTTTTATTAAGTTTTCCTAAAAGGATTAAAAAAACTACTCCTAAAATAAAAATGTACCCAAAAATTCCAAAATAAATTTTTATATGTTCCATCCTAAATACATTATACACGAATATTGGATTAACTTCATAATTGGGTAGATATACCTCCTAAAAGAAAGGAATAAACAATGCCAAAAAGGGGTAAAGAATTAGAGATACTTTCCCTCAACTTCAAGATCCTTTGTCTTTATCACTCCTAAGGATGACTAAGAAGAGATCATTCTGAGGTGCCATCTAATGGGTCATTCTGACGAGCGAACTTAATGAGCGAGGAAGAATCTTAAATTCGAGGGGTGAAATAATTCCTCTCGATACTTCCCCAAAAGGATGAGATCCTTCGCTATCGCTCAGGATGACCAGGAAGGAAGTGCTCGGGATATGGTGTAGGTGTCATTCTGCACTCTTTTCCTTGACGAAGTCAAGTGGAGGCGTTTTTTTGCCTTTATGGCGTCATTCTGAGGAGCACGTTCGCTTCGCTCAGTGTAAACTCTGCGACGAAGGATCCTGATGTTTGGGGGAGTACCGAGGGGCTTTTTACACCCTTCTATTATAAAGGATGAGATTCTTCGGCTTCGCCTCAGAATGTTTCCTCAATAACCACAACCTGGTATATTATATACGATGACGTGGAGGATGGGAGATCGAGGAAATACCCTTTCAAACCTTAGCGATTTTTTGTAAAATACCCAGTAAAATATATGGTATTTTTTCTAAAAATGTTATAATGTTAAAAGGAGATGGTGAACATGGCTAACACTACAAAAGGAAAAGACCTTGTGCTTGAAGATGGAACGATTATTCCAGAACGTTTACGAACAAAATGTGAAGTTTGGAGCAGGCCTGTTGGTTATCTAAGGCCAGTGCAGCACTGGAACAAAGGAAAAAAAGAAGAATTTAAAGAAAGAAAAAATTACAATATCGAAAAGTAAATATTAAAAGGCAGGCGTTTGCCTGCCTTTATAGTTTTCAACAATTAATTAGTCAAAAGTAAAAATAACATTAACCGTCACGTTAACCTTTAAGGTTCCTCCTTCAATAGGGACTGATGCTTCATTTTCTACTCCTGCAATTGATTTAAACAAAGGCACAGGATAACTAACTGATTCAATTGAAATGGTTTTAATGCCTGTAACTTTGTAGTTTGTGCCCTTAAGTGCTGCATCTGCCTTTGCTCTTGCGTTTTTCATAGCATTCTCAATTGCTTGGAGCTTTAGTTCATCTCTATTTGATGCATCAAAGACAATACCTCCAATGTTATTAACACCAGATTTTACAACGGCAGAAAGAACTTTTGAAGCTTTTTCAATTTCTGTTATTACAACAAAATTTTCAGAAGCGCGGAAGCCTTTGAGTTTTGATTCTCCTGTTTGTGGGTTGTAATCATAAACTGGATTCAGGCTAAAGATAGATGTCTTTATTTTCTCTTTAGGTATTCCCAAATCAAGCAGCGCCTTAATAACAGCATTTGCCTTTTTACTAAGTAAATCCATCGCTTGTTCAGGATCGGGGTTCTCGGCAAAAATACCAAAATTTAAATTAACTACATCAGGGGCAACCTCAACTACTCCTTCTCCTGTAACTGAAATAGTGTGGTTAATTGGATCTTCATTTGCCTTAACTTCTCCTTTGGGAAGAGTCTTTCCACCAATAAAAATTACACTTAAAATTGCAATGACTACAAACAAAGCTAATAATTTTTTGTTCATTTTCTTTCACCTCCACTAATTAGATATTAGATAAGTAAAAAAAGTTCCAACGGTTTTTTAAAAATTTCAAAAATTCTTACAAAAACTAAAAAAGGGGGTAAATTACCCCCCCTTCCTCCTTTAATATATAAATAGGTCAGCCTTCAAATTTTTTGAAAACAAGAGCTACGTTATGCCCACCAAAACCAAAAGAGTTCTTCAAAGCCACTTTTACGTTAGCTTCCCTTGGTGTGTTTGGCACATAATCAAGGTCAAGTTCGGGATCTTTCTCTTCATAATTGATTGTTGGGAAGATGATACCTTTTTCAATTGAAAGGACTGTTGCAACCGACTCAACAGCAGCTGTAGCACCAAGTAAATGCCCAATCTGTGATTTTGTAGAACTCACTGGTATCTTGTATGCCATATCCCCAAAGAGTTGCTTAATTGCAAAAGTTTCGTTCTTATCGTTTAGAGGTGTCGATGTGCCGTGTGCGTTTATGTAGCTTACATCCTCTTTTTTAACGTTTGCCTTGTTTAAAGCCAATTCCATTGCTCTTATTACTTCTTTTGCAGTAGGATCTGGTGCAGTAACATGGTAGGCATCAGTTGTAGTTCCGTAGCCAACAAGTTCTGCATAGATGTGTGCTCCTCTTTTTTTTGCAGAAGTAAGAGACTCAAGCACTAAAATACCCGCACCCTCCCCCATTACAAAACCATCTCTATTCTTATCAAATGGGCGAGATGCATGTTCGGGATCATCGTTTCTTCTTGATAGCGCTCTCATTACTGCAAAAGCAGCAACTGCCGTTGGAGTAAATGGTGCCTCTGCGCCTCCTGCAACAGCAATATCAAGGTCGCCTCTTTCAATTGCAAGCATAGCAAGTCCAATAGTTTTTGCAGATGAAGCACATGCTGCTACGGCTGCATTCGTTTCACCTCTAAAACCATACTTTAAAGCAATATAGGCAGGAATTGCATCAATAATCATTTGAGTTATAAGGAATGGGCTTACTCTTGAGGGACCTCTTTCTTTATTTACTAAAATTTGCTGTTCCAAGGTAATAACTCCACCAATTCCAGAAGTTACATACACGCCAACCCTCTCGGGGTCAACGTCACTTCCGATTTTTGCATCTTCAATTGCTTCTTTTGCGGCAGCAAAAGCAAAATGTTGCACTCTATCAAGGCGAGAAATTTCTTTTTTGTCAATGTAGTTTTCAGGATTAAAATCTTTTATTTCTGCTCCAATCTGAACAGAGTAGTTAGAAACATCAAAAGATGAGATTTTTGAAACACCAGACTTACCACTCTTAAGGCCATCTAAAAATGCATCTTTTCCGATTCCAATGGGAGAAACAACACCAAGGCCAGTAATTACTACTCTTTCCTTTTCCATACTAACTTAGATGCTCCTTAATGTAAGAAATTGTTTTACCCACCGTGTCAATTTTACCTAAGTCTTCATCAGGAATTTTTACACCAAACTCATCTTCAAATGCCATTGCAATATCAACAAGTGCAAGCGAATCTGCACCGAGGTCTTTAACATACTCTGCAGAATCAACAACTCTTGTTTCGTCAACACCCAATTTCTCTGTAATTACTTTTGCTACTTTCGCTCTAATTTCATTTTCTTCCATGTTTTTACCTCCTTAAAATTTATTATTAAGTTAAAGATAAACCGCCATCAACTACAAACACACCGCCTGTAATGTATGAAGCAAGAGGAGATACAAGAAAAACAACCGTATTTGCAATATCCTCAGGAAGCCCTGCCCTTTTAAGGACAACCTTATTTAGGAAAGTCTCTTTTATATTCTTGGGTAATTTTTCAGTCATTTCAGTTTCGATATAACCAGGTGCAACAAGATTTGAGGTAATATTTCTTCCGCCGTATTCTAACGCAACTGCTTTTGTAAAACCGATAAGTCCTGCTTTAGAAGCTACATAATTTGCTTGCCCAATATTGCCAGTAATCCCCACAATTGAGCCAATGTTAATGATTCTTCCAAAACTATTTTTCATCATGAATTTAAGTGCATGCTTTGTCATTAAAAATGCACCTTTTAAATTGGTGTCTAAAACAGCATCCCAATCACTCTCACTCATCCTTAAAAGGAGTGTATCTTTCGTAATTCCTGCATTATTTACAAGTATGTGAATATTCCCAAACTGTGAAACAATATCATTTATAACATGCTCTACCTCATTTTCAGAAGAAACATCACACTGGAAAATTTGAGCAACACCGCCAAATGAAGCAATTTCTTCTTTTACCTTCAAGGCACTTTCGGTTCTACTTGCATAGACAATTGCAACCTTAGAGTTAGCCTTCGCAAGACCTAAAGATATAGCTCTTCCAATACCTCTTGAACCCCCAGTCACAACTGAAACACTTCCTGAAAGGTCAATTTCAACCATTAAATACCTCCTCAGCAAGTTCAACCCTAACATTACTAAGTGTTTTATCAATAAGGCCTTTCAAAACATTTTTTGGACCAACTTCATAAAACTCCCTAACAAGTAAGGAATCCATCTTAAGGAGAGTATCCACCCATTTAACTGAACCTGTTAACTGCTTTTTTAAATTCTCTTTTATTTTTTCGGGTTCTGTAGTAATCTCGGCGTTAACGTTCTGAATAATGGGAATTTCCGGTTTTTTAAATTCCTCTTTGTCGATTGCGTTAGACATCTCGGCAACAATAGGTTCCATTAGAGGTGAATGAAATGCGGCAGACACATTAAGAGGCCTTGCAAGACGAGCCCTTTTTTCTTTTGCAACAAGTGTCGCTTGATTTATTGCTTCAACACTACCAGATAGCACAACTTGATCAAAAGAATTGTAATTTGCTAACACAATCACACCAAATTTTGATGCTTCAGAAATAACTTCGTCAACCTTCTCTTTGCTTAGACCAACAACTGCAAGCATACTTCCTGGGGATTTATCGGAAGCACCCTTCATAAGAAGTCCTCTTGTGCGCGTTAACCTTACACCTGTTTCAAAAGAAATTGCTTGAGCTGAAAAAAGTGCTGAATATTCACCAAGACTATGTCCTGCAACTATATCAGGCTTGATTGCACGTTCTTTTAAAAGGATATCGTAAATAGAAGAAACTGTAAACAACGCTGGCTGAGTGATATCTGTTGAGGTTAATAGACTGTCTGGTCCTTTTTCACATACTTCAAGAAGATCAAAACCAACAATAGAAGAAGCCTTGTCAAATAATTCTTTTTTAATACTACTTTCAGGGATCTTTGAAGCCATCCCTACATACTGCGAACCCTGTCCTGGAAAAACAAATGCTAACATATCTCACCACCTCATTAAAATTGCACCCGATGTCATTCCTGCACCGAATGACACCATTAATACCAAATCACCTTTTTTAAGTTTATCCTGTTTTCTTAAGAAGTCAAGAGAAACAGGAATGGAAGCAGCTGACGAATTTCCAAATTTATCAATTGTTACAACAACTTTTTCCGTTGGTATTCCAAGCTTTTCTGCACCTGCTTGAATGATCCTTAAGTTTGCTTGATGGGGTATAAACCAATCAACATCTTCAATTTTTGTGTTTGTCTTTTCAAGAAGAACACTTGAAATCCTTGAGATTTCTCTTACAGAAAATTTGAAAACTTCGCTGCCATTCATCTGAGTAAAATAACTTCTTTCTTTTAAAACTTGCTCAGAGAAAGGTTTTCTTGAACCGCCTGCAGGTAGTGTAAGGTATTGTGATAAAGAGCCATCTGCAAAAAGTTCAAAACCTAAAAAACCACCCTCTTCAACTTCAGAGAGGACAACTGCACCTGCACCGTCTCCAAATAGCACATAAGTGCTCCTATCGGTTGGGTCCATCATACGGGTGATAGCTTCAGCACCTATTACAAGGACATTTTTATACGCTCCACTCTGTATAAACTGACTCCCAACAACTGTTGTATAAATCCATCCAGGACAGCCTGCTTGTAAATCAAAAGCAGCACACTTTTTTGATAGGTTAAGTTTTTCTTGGACAAGACACGCCGTTGCAGGGTAAAGCATATCGGGAGAATTCGTGCCAACAATGATGAGGTCAATATCTTCAGGAGAAATCTTTGCATCTTCTATGGCACGTTTTGCTGCAATTGTAGCTAAATCAGAAGTTGCTTCACTTTCTTTTGCATACCTTCTTTCTACTATGCCTGTGCGAGTTCTAATCCACTCGTCAGAAGTGTCAAGAAATTTTTCAAGATCAGTATTTGTTACAACTTTCTCTGGGATATAACTTCCCAAGCCGATGATGCCTACTTTTCTCACTTCAAACCTCCTTTTGTATCTACAAAATAAGCTTTTATTACTCCTTTCGAAAAAATTGTATCGCCATTAAAAATTTCAACTTTTGTTCTTGCAATGTTATGTCTAAAGTCAAGAAGCTCACTTCTACAATAAACTTCCATTTCTGGAAGCACCTTCCTTAAAAACCTAAAATCCTCTACTTCTGAAAGATACCCAAACGTATCTTTGTAATCATCATTAAGAAGAATCATAAAGGCGGAAACCTGTGCTGAGAATTCAATGAGAATAACACCTGGCACAATGGGATTATTGGGGAAATGCCCTTTAAAGAAATATTCGTCTTCTTTAAAAACTTTTTTGCCGATTACATAACTTCCAACACCAACTTCAATGACTTCATCTACAAATAGAAATGGCACTCTATGAGGTAATATCTTCTCAATATCGCTTTTTGAAAGATTTTTTGCAATTTTCACTTTTACCTCCTAAATTTTCAATCCTATTATAACAAAATTTCCAAAATTTCCAAATAATACAAAAAAGCCACATAAAAGTGGCTTTTAATGTAATAAGTTGTCTTTATAGTCTAAATTAATATGCTTTTGCTTCGACAAACTCTAACCAATTAAACGGGTCAACTCCATCGATTACTATCTCCCTAAACTTTTCCGATATGAGTTTTGTAACTTTTCCTACTTTACCGTCGGAAACAGGAATTCTATCCACAGAAACAATTGGAGTAACTTCAGCGGCAGTGCCACAGAAGAAAATTTCATCTGCAACGTAGAGCATTTCCCTTGGAAGGTTTTGCTCTTTTACCGTAAGTTTTAAATACTCGGCGATTTTAATAATAGAATCCCTTGTAATACCTTTAAGAATAGATGAGCCTAAAGGCGGTGTATAAATTACCCCATCTTTAACAAGGAAGATATTTTCTCCGGGACCTTCTGCAACATATCCGAACACATCAAGCATGATTGCTTCGTCGTATCCGTTTTCTTCTGCCTCTATCATGGCAAGCTCTGAGTTTAAATAATTGCCGGTTGCCTTTGCAAGAGCCAAAGTCGTATCTGGAGCAAACCTTCTATAAGAAGAAACACAAGCATTTATTCCAGAAGAGGCTTTCTCATTAAAGAGGTTTGGCATCTCAAAAGCGGCAATTGCCGTTTCTACAGGTGCATGTAGAGGATTGGGAGATATAGAGCCAAGTCCTCTATAGACAACAGGCCTTATATACGCACTTTTTAGTTCATTTCTTAAAAGGAGTTCCTTTGTTATGCTAATGTAGTCTTCGACTGTTTCTTTTGTTTCCATTCGGTATATCTTCATCGATTCCTTAAGTCTTTTGTAGTGGTCGTATGCCCTAAAAATTGCAGTTCCCAATTTTGTTTCATATGCCCTAATCCCTTCAAATACTCCCGATCCATACTGAATTACATGCGAAAGGATGTGGATTTTTGCATCATTCCAACTGACAAAATCTCCGTTAAAGTAAATAAACTTTGACTCCAACATAAAAAACCTCCTTACAAAATTTTAACATTATATAAGATTTTTGAAAAATAGTATAATATAAAACAAAATTAGAGTTTTTTTAAAAATACTGCCTATGAAAGATTATCCTTATGCAAATTTTACTTTTAAAAGGAGTGTAAAAACCTATAGAGGTTTACTTAAAGGGGTTTTGGTTGAGGAAAAAAACTTCTTTAAAACACTTTCCCTTGAGCATGTTAATACATTAAAAGAACTTGTAAGAATTTCACCAACAATAAAGCATCTATTAAAGCTATTTGCACTAAATCAGAATAGAACATTCGTTGGTTTTACCCACCTAAAAGAAGAGTTTGTAATTGAAGCACTAATCAAAAACAAAAAGCCTTACACAATCTCTTTAAGAATTACAAAAGAAAGCCTCATTCATACATTCAAAAATATTACAGACTTATCTCCAGTTGCTATGGTTTTATTAGATGAAAATTCCAACATCATAGAGGTAAATAAAAAATTCGAGGAACTCTTTGGTTATAAAGAATCTGAAGTCATTGGGAAAAACATAAATAAAATCACTGTCCCACCTTCGGAAATAGAAGACGGAGAAACACTTGACAAAATTGCAAAAAAGGTAGGCTATTTAGAAGTTGAAAGAAAAAGGCTAACAAAGGATGGAAGAATTATCTCTGTTCTTGTTTCAGGGGAGAGTCTTGAATTAGGAGGAGGTAAATTTGGCGTTGTTGGCACTTATGAAGATATAACAGAACTTAAAAAATTGCAAGAAAAACTGCACTATGAAGCAACACATGACCTTTTAACAAACCTTCCCAATAAGAGGGTTTTAATCGATAGATTTGCATTTGAAAAAGCCTACGCCGATAGGAATAACACAAAAATTGCCATATTTTTCATGGACATATACGAATTTAAACTTATAAACGATACCTACGGGCACGAATTTGGAGACAAAGCAATAAAACTTGTGGCAGAGAAAATCCTTTCGGCGGTTCGTTCAACAGACCTGGTTGTTCGGTTTGGAGGAGATGAATTTGTAGTCTTGTGTAGTGGTATGAGAAAACTTGAAGATATAGTAGGTATTGCTTTAAAAATTTTAAACGAATTTACAGAACCTATAAAAATTGACGGTATGGAACATTCAATTGGAATTAATATTGGTATTGCTGTGTATCCAGATGATGGAACAGACCTTGATGACCTAATCCGTAAAGGTGATATTTCAATGTTCAAAGCAAAAGCAAATGGAGTAAACAATTTTGTTTTCTACACAGAAAATATAGAAAAAAACTTTAAGAAGACTATAGAAATTAAATCAAAAGAAATCATGTTCAGCACTATTTTTGAGAACACTTCAGTTCCTTTACTGATACTGGATAAAGATTTAAGAATCATAAGGGCAAACAGAAAATTTAAAGACGTGTTTAAAAAAGCAACCAAGGAAATATTCTTAAAAAGTATTTCTGATGTTTTAAATAGCGGTATTTTATCCGAACACATCAAACGACTAGAAAAAGAAGGAGCGGTATTTTATCCGTTTAAATATAAAATAGAAAATAAAGAGTATAATTTTAGGTGTATGATGAATGCAATTAAAAGTTTTGGTGAATTGCATTATTTAATCGCTTTCGTGAAGGAGGAATAAAATGGACCAAAACAAATTTACAGAAAAGGTTCAAGAAGCACTCATTAAAGCAAAAGAAATAGCCATAAAAGAAGGTAATCAGGCAGTAGATGTTGAGCATCTACTTATTGCGATGATAAACCAAAAAGAAGGTTTTGTGCCGATTATTCTTGATTTCCTTAAAGTAGATGAAGAAAAAATTATAAAAGATTTGTATTATAACATCGAAAGATTTCCAAAAACTCATGTAAGTGAAGATTCGCAGTTCTACATCACAAATAGACTTAACGCACTCTTTATAAGGGCAGAAAACGAGGCAAAAGCAATGGGCGACGAGTTTATAACAACTGAACACCTATTCCTTGCAACCCTTGGCGATTATGAGATTGGAAGCATTTACACAAAATACGGAATTACAAGAGAGAATGTCCTTAAAGCAATTCAAACAATTCGAGGAGGTGAAAAGGTGGTTGATAAAAACCCTGAAGCAAAATACAAAGTTTTAGAAAAATACGGAAGAGACCTTGTTAAACTTGCAAGAGAAGGAAAACTTGACCCAGTAATAGGAAGAGACGAAGAGATAAGAAGGACAATACAGATCCTCTCAAGAAGAACAAAAAATAACCCAATTCTCATTGGGGAAGCAGGAGTTGGAAAAACAGCCATAGTTGAAGGTATTGCACAGAGAATCGTTTCACAAGACGTTCCAGAAACCTTAAAAGATAAAACCATATTTCAACTTGATATGGCAGCACTCATTGCTGGGACAAAGTTTAGAGGAGAGTTTGAAGATAGGCTTAAGGCAGTGCTCGATGAAATTAAAAAATCCGATGGACAAATCATCCTCTTCATTGATGAGATACACACAATCGTAGGTGCAGGAGCCTCTTCAGAGGGAGGAATGGATGCATCAAACATGCTTAAACCCGCTCTTGCAAGAGGAGAAATAAGAACAATTGGCGCAACAACAATAGATGAGTACAGAAAATATATAGAAAAAGATGCTGCTTTACAGAGAAGATTTCAACCAGTGCTTGTAAAAGAACCAAGTGTAGAAGAAGCAATTGCCATTTTAAGGGGTTTAAAAGAAAAATACGAAGTCCATCACGGAGTCCGAATTAAAGATTCTGCAATTGTTGCGGCAGTTAAACTCTCCTACAGGTATATAACCGACAGATTCCTTCCAGATAAAGCAATAGACCTTATTGATGAAGCAGCGTCTCTATTAAGAATGCAAATTGACAGTATGCCTGTTGAACTTGACGAAGCAACAAGAAAATTAAGACTTCTTGAAATGGAAAAGAAGGCACTTGAAAAAGAAGAAGATGAAGAATCAAAGGCAAAACTTTCTCAAATAGAAAAAGAAATTGCCAACCTAAAAGAAACTGTTGATCGTTTAACAACGAAGTGGAAGCAAGAAAAGTCAATTATCGAAGAAATTAGAAAGATAAAAAGCCAAATAGAAGATCTTAAGACAAAAGCAAACCTTAGTGAAACCCAAGGAGATCTTGACATAGCCGCAAAAATCCTCTATGGGGATATTCCAAACCTAAATAAAACTCTTGAAGAAAAATACAAAGAACTTGAAAAAGTGCAAGGTAATAACCCTCTTCTTAAAGAAGAAGTAGGAGAAGAAGAAGTCGCACAAGTTGTTTCAAAATGGACAGGGATCCCAGTTTCAAGGATGCTTAAAACAGAAAAAGAGAAATTACTCAACCTTGAAGATTCTTTAAGAAAAAGAGTCAAAGGACAGGATCAGGCAATCTCTGCCGTTGCAAATGCAATAAGACGTGCAAGGGCAGGGCTATCAGATCCAAACAGGCCATTTGGGTCTTTCATTTTCCTTGGTCCAACTGGTGTAGGCAAAACAGAACTCGCAAAGGCACTGGCTGAAGCACTCTTTGATACAGAAAAAGCACTCATAAGAATTGATATGTCTGAATACATGGAAAAATTTTCTGTTTCAAGGCTCATTGGGGCACCTCCAGGGTATGTAGGATACGAAGAAGGAGGACAACTTACCGAAGCTGTAAGAAGACAACCCTATTCGGTAATCCTTCTTGACGAAATTGAAAAGGCTCATCCAGATGTATTTAACATCCTCTTACAGGTGCTCGATGATGGAAGGTTAACAGATTCAAAAGGAAGAACCGTTGACTTTAGAAACACAATCATAATAATGACTTCAAATATTGGAAGTAAATACATCGCAGAAATTAGCGCAATTCCTGGAACGGCAGAATACATGGAGCAATACGAAAGAATAGTCGATAGAGTTAACGACGAAATGAGACACATCTTTAGGCCAGAATTCCTTAATAGAATTGATGAAATCATCGTATTTAACCCTCTTTCCATGAGAGAGTTAAAACAAATCGTTGAACTCCTCCTTGAAAGAACAAATGAAAAACTCAAAGAAAAGGATATTATCTTAGATTGTTCAGAAGATGTAAAAACATTCATCATTAACAAGGGATTCGACCCAATTTACGGTGCAAGACCACTGAGAAGAGCCATTCAAAAGTACATAGAAAACCCTCTTGCAGAATTTTTACTCCGTGAAAACTTAGAAAAAGGTGTTGTGGAGTGTTTTATGGATAAAGGCGAAGTTAAATTCAGAACAAAATGAATTTTAAAGAATTATTAGCAAACGCCCTTAAGGAAGCATCAATTCCATTTGACGAATCCCACTTAACTTACTTTGAAATTTATAAAAATATTCTTGTAGAATGGAATAAGTCCATAAATTTAACTGCTATTGAAGATGAAGAAAATATAATTTACAAGCACTTTATAGATTCCCTTATGGTGCTTAAGGTAGTAGATGAATTTTCAAGTCTACTTGACATAGGAAGTGGAGCAGGTTTTCCAGGTATTCCTCTAAAAATTGCAAAAAGAAATTCAGAACTCACACTCATTGAATCTCAAAAGAAAAAGGCGTTGTTTCTTGAAATTTTACTTGAAAGACTTTCGTTAAGCGAAAGTATCGTATACACAACAAGAGCAGAAGAACTTGCAAAAGGAGACCTAAGAGAACATTTTGACCTTGTTTGCGAAAGGGAGTTTGGAAAACTTTCCTTAAATCTTGAAATTGGGTTGCCTTTTGTTAAAAAAGGAGGGTACCTTGTTCTACATAAAGGAGAAAAAGATATAAAAGCATTGCACAACTACGAACCTTTTATAGAAGAATTAGGTGGTTCAATAGAAAGTATTTTTTCATACAAGTTAAACGACTCCCTAAATCGGTATCTTATAAAGATTAAAAAAGAGTGGCACACACCAAAAAAATACCCAAGAAGTTACTCCACACTTCTGAAAGAGGTTAAAAGGTGGGAAGGTATAAACCACACAAACAATTAGTAAAATACTTTCTCATTATAGGGCTTACTCTATTTTTGATGTTTTCCAATACTTTAAAGGCAACGGGAGCGTATTTTAATAACTTTTCTAACTCTCATAAAGAAAACGTAATCGTAATTAGTAGTGGGAATTTAATAAACACACTACTTGAACTTAAAAGCGAATTCACAGATTATAACTTCTATTTTATTAAAATTGAAGATATTGGAAGTTCTAACCCAAAAGACATAAGAAACTATATTTTTGAAAGATTTAACTCAGGCTATTTACTCATTGTTGCAAGTGAAGAAACCATCCCTCCCTTCCCTCTTACAATTACAGAAGAAGGTAATTTTTCTCCTAAAGAGGTTCAAACGGATGCTTTCTTTGGTATTGAAGAATTAGATTTTGATAACGACGGGAAACTTGACGAACTAAACGATGATATCATTAAAACAGGATTACATTTTAGGTTTGTTGTTGGGCGTATCCCTTTTGACACAGAAGAAGAAGTGCAAAATTACATAGATAACCTTGAGAAGTTTAAAACTTTAAAAGATAACATCCTATTAGCTTCATCTTTTATTTCATTTCCAAACGAAATTTACGAGAATGCTAACATCCTCACAGGAGATGGCGCAAGACTGATGGAGTTAATAAAAAATGAGTTTTTTAAAAACGCTACCACTCTTTATGAAAAAGGTGGTGATTTTCCATCCGCATTTAACTCACAACCCCTTACAAAAGAAAATTTTATTAACGAGATAAAAGACAAAAAATTTATTCTTTGGGATGCACACGGTTCTAAATACGGGGCTTACTCTGAAACATGGATTGACAAAAACCTAAATGGCTTTCCAGAGAAAAACGAAGAATATTTTACTCCCTTCATAACAACCACCGATAGATTTACAACAAACGGCGTTGTTTTTTCTTTAAGTTGTTTAAATTTGAGTGGAAATGACAACCTTGGAAAAACATTCTTAAAAAATGGGGCAGTTGCCTTTATAGGATCAAGAGATGTGTCATACTCGCCTTCTTATTTTACGCTTCCTCAGGATGGTGGTTCTTCAAGTATCGCATACTATTTTGTTAAAGACATATACGATGAAGTTGCCATTGGCAAAGCACTTTACAATTCTTTTACATACTATTTTGAGCACCTTTTTGAAAACGACCTTGAAGACCCGAAAGAAGCGAATCTTCTTAACATTTATGATTTTAACATCTATGGATTACCTTTTCTTAAATTCAACTTTGAGAATACGGAAGATTTTGAGAATACAACAAAAAGTTGTGAAAAAATAGTTGATTATAAACTTCATATAGATTCAGGGAGATTTTCTCTTCAAGTAGTTAACCTAAAGGATGCTTTTATAGTTCTCCCCAAAAATTTCTATGTAAAAAATCTCTATTTTTTAGACTCCAATTCAAAGCCTATCTACGATTGGTATTTTAACATGATAAGGGTAAATAGCCGCCACAGTTTGCAAATAGAAGGATACATAAGAGGAGATGTTAATTCAGTAATACAGGTTATAGATAGTGAGTGTAAAAGTGTAATAAACGTAAATGCAAAAGGCTTTAGTCCAACTGATTTTAATTTTGATGGTGTAGTAAACTCAAAAGATTACGAGATCATTAAAACAAGTTTTGGAAAGACTTACATGTCAAGTGGTTTTAACAATCTATGCGATATCAATTACGACCTTAAAGTAGATGGAGTTGATTTATTCCTGTTTTCCATAAATTATGGATAATTTTATTTAAGGATAAAAATACCTGTAAAACCTGCAAGAAGAAGGATTAAAACAGGTGATTTTTTATAAAGCGTAAAAATAAACAAACCGCAAAGAGCCATAAGATAGTATATGGGATTTGAAAAACTATGCTGAATGATTAAATAGGATGCATTTATAAGAAGAGCAATTATAACAGGTTTTACACCGAGCATAAATCTTGTGTAAAGGGCGTTTTCTTTAAACTTTTGTTCAAAACGTGCCACAATAAGAATAATAATAAAGGAAGGCGATACAACTCCAAGTGTTGCAATAATAGAACCAATTACTCCTCTTAGCTCATAGCCAATAAAGGTTGCCATATTTAACGCAACAGGCCCTGGTGTAACCTCGGCAACAGAGACAAAATAAAGAAACTTCTCCTGACTTATCCAGTGTAACTCTCTTACAAGAGAATGCTGAAGGATTGGAAGCATCGCCTGTCCACCGCCTAAGGTTACAATACCAATCTTAAAAAATTCCAAAAACATTCTAAGGAGCATCTTTTACCTCAAAAAACTTTCCAAAAACTATACCCAAAGCCCCGCCAATTAGAATAACATAGATCGGATCAATTCTTATCACAAACAACTCGATAACGGAAAGTAAAAGTATCGATAAGTAAAAAATTGTTTTTTTTGCTTTTATAAAGAGGTCAAATGTAATATAGACAATTTCTGCAACAACACCAGTAAGAATACCAAGAAAAAATTTTTTTACCCAAGGAATATCAATAAAATTTGTAAAGTAAATCGATATAAGCAAAATTGTAATAAGAGACGGCAAAGAAACCCCCACAGTTGCAAAGATAGAACCAATTAAACCTCCCTCTCTATAACCAACAAACGTAGCCATATTTATTGCAATAGGTCCTGGTGTTATTTGGGAGATAGCAAGCATTTCAAGAAATTCATCTTCAGTTAAGGAATTGTCTCTATAAACTAAAGTTTCTCTCATAAGGGGTATCATTGCATAACCACCACCGATGGTGAATAGTCCTATTTTAAAGAAATTAAAAAACAATGAAAAATACTTCCTCATTTTTTAGGGAAGTTTCCTTCGTAAGGCCCACTTGCATGCCTTACATTTAAAGAGCTAACTCCAAAAATTTTACTGTAATGCTTAAGGTAAATGTATATTACCGAAATCAAAATGATCACACCAACAAAAACAAAAGTAAAATTAACCGATACCTTTTCACTTAAAGTTCCTGTAAGAAGAGAGCCAAACGGAGTAAAACCAAGTAATATAAGTGAGTAAATACTCATAACTCTACCTCTGTAAGATTCCTCGAGTTCCATCTGCAAAAGAGTATTTGCCGTATTAAGAAAAAGCACCATTGCAAAACCAGATAAGGTAACAAACACTGAAACATAAGTTAAATGATGTATAAGCCCAATAAAAATCTGAGTTAAGCCAAGAAGTAACGCACTAAAAAATAGATACAGATGTTTTACTCCCTTATAACTAATGACGGCAAGTAATGTGGAGCTCGTTAACGCCCCAACTCCTAAAAGGGACATAAGAAAACCGTATTCAGTTGCGTGTAAATTAAACACATCTTTTGCAAGCGTAGGGATCAACACGTTAAAATTGAGTCCAAAGATATTTACAATGGTAAACAATGCAAATATTAAAAGGATAATGGGAATTTTAGCAATGTACTCTAAACCAGCAACAACATCCTTGTTTACATTTTGAAGTTCTTTTAAAGAGAATTTCCTAACGGATTCTGTTCTTTCAACTATAAAGAATAGAGCAACAATTACAGGTAAAAAGCTTATGGCGTTCAAATAAAAACTCCAAGAGTAGCCCACAAGGCCAATGAGGATACCTGAAATTACAGGTCCAAAGATACGTGCAAGATTAAACGCAGATGAGTTCAAAGCAATAGAATTCATAAGATGTTCTTTTGGAACAAGTTCAATATAGAAAGATTGTCTTGCAGGCATATCAATCGTATTGATAAGTCCCATTAAAAAGGCAATGATTAAAATTTGGTAATATTGTATAACTTTGAGTGTTATAAGTAATCCTAAAATAAAGGCAAGGATAGCTAAAGAAGATTGTGTAAATATAAGGATTTTCTTTTTAGAGAATTTATCAATGAAAACTCCTGCATAAAGTGATAAAAATAGCGCTGGTAAAAATTGCACGGCAGATAAAAGCCCGAGTTTGAAAGGGGAATTCGTAATCTGTAATACAAGCCAACCTTGGGCTGTAGCTTGCATCCAACTGCCTATAACTGAAACAAGTTGACCAAAAAAGAATAGTCTAAAATTCCTATACTTAAAGGAAGGAAAGTGTAGATAAAATCTATTTTTAATTTTCTCAAAAATTTGATTTTCTTTATTTTCCATAAGGTCCCACAGATTTAAATTTTACCACAAATTTTATTTATTGAAAAATTTTTGCAAAAATTTTTCAAAATCCTTTAAAAACTTATTGACAAGATTAAAAATTTGTATAAAATTCAAATCGTTTGAATAATAAATAGGGGGAAGAAGAATTGGCATACAAATACATTTATGGGCCTATTATTTCAAGGAGGTTGGGAGTCTCCTTGGGTGTAACTACAATACCTCACAAAGTATGTAGTTTTAATTGTATTTATTGTGAGATTGGATTTACTACACTTCAAACCTTACAAAGAAAAGAATACATAAAGGCAGATGACATCTTAAATGAACTCAAAGACTTTTTAGCTAACAACACAAACAAAATTGACCACATCACCTTTTCAGGTTTAGGTGAACCAACCCTTAATATAAAACTTGGCTACATAATAAGAGAACTCAAAAAGATAACAACCATACCTATTGCAGTTTTATCGAATGGTTCCCTTATAACCCAAGAAGATGTAAAAGCGGACTTATTAGAGGCAGATATAGTTAAATTTACATTAAATGCAGCAGATGATACAACTTATAGAAAGATCAACCTAAATCCTCCCCAAGTAAAAGTTGAAGATGTTATTAAAGACATCGTTGATTTTAGAAAAGTTTTTAAAAATGAACTCTGGATAGAAGTCCTATTAGTAAAAGGAATCAACAATACCATTGGAAATTATCTAAATCTTTACAACGCCCTTTCTTTAATTAGGCCCGATAAAATACATATAAATACCGTTGTAAGAGCACCTGCTCTAAAAGTTTCTGAGCCTTTATCGTTTTCTGAACTGCTTGAAGCATCACGTATCATTAACCACGGTTCAGAGGTAATATACAAAAAGGGAAGCAGAAGGATTGCACCTCAAACCCAAATTATAAATGCTTCAAATTCAAAATCACTTAGTTAACTATTTTCATTGATTATTTGGGAGAGCACAAATTCTGCCGTTGAAATAAACGTCTGGTCTTTTAAAGTGTCAATTGTCCTTGGATGGGGAATATCCACATTGACAATTTCTTGCACTTTTCCAGGATAATCATGCATAATAACAACTATATCTGAAAGGAATACCGCTTCTTCAACATCATGGGTCACCATAATTGTTGAAAAATAAAATTTTAACCTCATTTCCTCAAGATAAAGCCAAAGTTTTCTTCTGTTTAGGGCATCCACTGCACCAAAGGGTTCATCTAAAAGAAGAAGTTTTGAATCCGTTAAAAGAGTTCTGAGTAAAGACGCCCTTTGATACATACCACCTGAAAGCACCTTAGGATAATTGTTTTCAAAGCCTTTTAGACCAAATTGTTCAAGTAGCGGGTATATTCTTTCTTTTGCTTTTTTTGAAGAATACCCCCTTATTAGTAAGGGGATTTCAAGATTTTTAAGAACAAAAAACCATGGAAGTAGCACGCCTTTTTGTGGCATATATCCTACAGGCCCCTCAGGGCGTAAAATTTCACCTTCATAAGGCATGAGGCCTGCAACTGCTTTAAGAAGTGTGGTTTTACCGCAACCTGAGGGACCAATTATTGCAAGATGCTTACCTTGGGGAAGTGAAAAACTTACCCTATCTACTGCAAGAAAACCTTCATAATAGACGCTAACTTCTCTAACCTCTACTTTTGACATGGCAAAAATTCATTTGTAAAAAGTTCGTTTAGGTCTTTAGGGAAAGAGTTTATTACTTTAAGTTTAAGCATTAGATTGGTAAAGTTCTCCCATACAGATGGTTTCATATAACCAAAACAACCATTTTCATCAAGATAAAGAGGTGATAGCCATTTTTGAGATTCCATAACAAGGTCTTTATTGAGTTCAGGTGCATACTTAAGAAGTATGGAAGCTGCCTCTTCTGGGTTTTTCGCTGCGTATGTGTAACCTTCAGAAATCGCCTCAACAAAAGCTCTTACAATATCTTTTTTGTTTTCTACCATATCTCTACTTGTAATAAAAATGGGCGTGTAGTGGTCAAACCCTTCAACATGGTCTTTCAAACTGTAAAATGTAAAATCTAAGTTTCTTAATTTTGCGTCAATTCCTTCCCAACCATAAAAAATCCATGTAAAATCGTAAACATGCTTCTCAAGTCCTGTAATCTGGTCAAAAACTCCGAGTTCTACCTTTCTAATGGTTTTAGGGTCTACTCCGTTTTGTTCTGCAACATAATCAACGATAGTATTTTCCCAACTCGAACCCCAACCCCCATAAGTTTTATTAGCAAAATCTTTTGGTGAATTAATTCCGCTTTCTTTAAGCCATATAAATCCTGATGTATCATGTTGAAGTATCGCTGAAATTGCAACAATTGGGGCATTCTCATTAACAACATAACGTGTTAAACCCTCTTGGAAGGAGATACCAAAATCGGCTTTACCCGAGGATACTGCACTCTCTGGCCATACTTCAGATGGTTGAATGATTTTCACATTGAGATTCCTTTTAGAAAAGTACCCTTTTTCAACGGCAACGTATATACCTGTGTGGTTTGTGTTTGGTGTCCAATCAAGCATAAGTATGACATCCGTTGTGTTAGAAAGTTTTGTTTCTTTTGGCGTGCAACCAGTTGAAGCCAAAAATAACACAAATACTACTAAAAAAACTACTAACTTCTTCATTTTTCACCTCCTAAATATCTTGTAAATCTTCTACGGAGGGATACTGCAATGCCCCAAGTGATGAGGCTGAAGCCTATGATTATCACTGCCCCTGCAAAAACCTGTCCGAGTTCAAAGGAAGAGAAAGATCGTCTTATGTAAAGGCCCATACCTATATCAGTGCCCATCCACTCAGCCGTTAGAGTGCCTAAAATCGCATAAGGAGACGAAATTTCAATACCAGTTAAAATGTATGTAAGAGTGTGGGGTAATACCACGAACTTAAAGATATCCGAAGTTTTTGCGCCAATTGCCTTAAGCACATCAACCATATCAGGATCAATACTCTTTAGGCCAACAAGTGTATTTACTGTAATGGGAAAGAATGTAGCCCATACAACCACTCCAATTTTAGGAAGGCTTCCAAAACCAAACCAAAGTATGATAAGAGGCGCAATTGCGATTGTAGGAGTAGACTGAGAAATAACAGCCACTGGGTAAATGAAGTCTTCAATTGGTCTAATAAGGTGCATCAAAAAGGCAAGAGAAACACCAAACAGAATTGAAAGCGTAAAACCAAAGAAAGTTATCTTGAGTGTGGAGATGAGGTTAGGTATAATAACATCTTTTTGGGAAATAATAATGTGTAAAACTTTTACAGGAGAAGGCAGTATATAGGAAGGAATAAGAAGAAGGCAATCCGTTACAAGATACCATAAATAAACAAAAATGAAGAATGAAAGGATTTTAAGTATACGTGAATCTTTAATGAAAAGTGAAAGGCTTACAACAAGCAAAAGAAAGGCTGATAAAGTAACGAATTTATTTGGTGTAAAAGTAAGTAGAAATAGAAACACAAGGAGTGCAACCTTAAAGGTGGTTTGGTACTTTTTCAAACTTTTAAACCTCCTAAAATTTAGGAGGGCACAGGGCAATAAACCTTGCACCATCTCCCTACGCCGGCATTACCCGGATCAGGTTCCAGGGGTCGAGCAAATACTTTGCTCCTCTCAGCTTCAAAAAGCTCCCCCGTAGCCATATTAATTGTAACAAAATTTAGAAAAATTTCAAACATTTTATCATTCAACCTTATAAAATTCGTTAAAATCATTCCTGTGTAAAATCGATAGAAAAGGAGTTATTTTTTTCAAATATTACAACTACCATTTTAGTAAAAATTTCTTTTAACACTGGAACTTTTACAAACAAACTTAGAAAACTTCTCAAGGGAACTTCTCTATAATATACTAAAGACAATTTGGTATTTGAATATATATGTTTAAATTTTTTTATAGTCATTTTATTTATATATGAGAAAAATTCTTTGCCTTTTTCGTCTCTTGAAATCCTGAATTTTATTCTCTCTTCAGAATCGGGCAGATTTTTTGCAAGATCCTTATAAACTTCTATTAATGTATCATCATCAAAAAAAATCTGTACCCAGGGGATACCTACTAAATCGCTTAAATGAGCACCATAGGGGTGATAATAAGGTGGAAAATTCACATACAACCTGCCCTTTGGTTTTAAAACTCTGTAACATTCGTTAAGCACCTCAAGAGGTTTTTGCAAATGCTCCATTGCATCGTTCATTATTATTGTGTCAAAAAAATTATCTTCGAAAGGTAGTTTTGAAGCATCAGCTAAAACAAACTCAAATCTATCGATGAGATTTTTCTTTCGGGCAAGAGTAAGTGCTTCTTCTTTGTATTTTGGAATGATATCTATTCCGTATATTTTTTTCACGCCGCACGATGCATAATACAGAGTTTTACCCGCAGCACCGCAGCCAATATCAAGAACAGTTTTATCTTTAAACATTTCTTCAACTGTGGAATATTCAAGAAAATACTTGATAGTTTCCACTCCTCTTTCAAATTGCCACTGCGCATACGTTTTTACACCATCTTGCTCAAGATTGAAGGGAGGAAGGCAGAAATAATCTATTTACTAATTTACAAATGTTTTTCTTAAATTCACTCATACTTAATCTCCTTCTTTTTACTACAAGTTTACCCTTAATATGGTATTTTTGTCAAGTGCCTACTTTTCGTAAGACAACCACTGCCTTTTTAAAACCTTTTTGTATTTACTTTATCAAAACTTAGAAATTTTTATTAGCCAATAATACTAACCCAATATCTTATGGGATTAGCACAGTAATTAATCTAATATTTGAAAAAGGGGGAGTCTTG
>DYKR01000024.1 GCA_020722505.1 Caldisericum exile
CAAAGTGAGGAAGTATCGGGGGCATTTCCACCCCTTGAATAAAAGATTTTTCGGCTGTTTACTTACTTACACAAGTAAAAGAGGACTTAGTGGCACCCAAGGGGCTAACTTAAAAACTTTTTTAAACTTAAAAAAGAAACCTCATCAAAACCTACTAAAAACCAAGAGAAAGGAATAAGGAATATTTAAGAAGGTTTTCCGTTTCCTCGAGTATGGATTTTTTTCCATAATTTCGCTTTGTAGAAGAGAAAAAGTTCAAAATAATTAAGAAATATGCACTTCAAAACTTAATCAGCCAACAATTAAAAAATTTTTTCATAATTGTAAATTTAATTAAAATTATTCAAATTTTCTTCACAATTGAGATGTAAAATAAAATAGTGTAAGTTTTAGAAGTGATAAATGAAAACAAATTTAAAAGATTTATTTGCAAAGAAGTTTTCAGCCAAAACTTCCAACAAAGTAAATTATAAAAGTAGGAGGAAATAGTGGAAAACACTAAAACCATAATTGTAAAAACAAGAAATTTTAATTACAATCTTTTTCTTATTAAAGTAAAGGGTATCATTTCAAGTTTAATGTTCATGCTGTTTGTCCCTGTAATGTTTTCGGGTATCGGGCTATACTTTGCTCCATCTGGAAGAGAGGCTCGACTAACTAACTGGACGTTTTTAGGTTTTTCAAAAGAACAACTTGAAGTAATGCACGATATCCCTGGTTTAATTTTTGCAGCATTAACTATAATACACATACTCTTGAACTTTAAAATTTACGTTAATGAAATTAAATGCTTAGTAAGTATTAAAAGATAATTGCATCTACAAGGCAAATTATAAGTGGGTTAACCCATAAAAACCTTTCTGATTGTTTTGGATGTAAAAATGGTATAATTATTGTAGAAAGAGGTGATTACTTATAATTATTTTTGGGCCTGTCCCTTCGAGGCGTTTGGGAAGAAGCCTTGGAGTAAATAATATTCCCCCAAAGCATTGCTCTTATTCCTGTGTTTACTGTCAAATTGGATTGACGAAGAATTTGATAGTGGAACGCAAACAATTTTACGAACCAAGGTTGATATTTAACGAACTTAAAGAAAAGGTTTCAAAACTTAGAGAAATTGGTGAAAAGATTGACTTTATCACATTTGTTCCCGATGGCGAACCTACACTTGATATTAACCTTGGAGAGGAAATAAGAATGTTTAAAACTTTTGACATACCCATTGCAGTGATTACAAATAGCTCGCTTTTGTTTCTTGAAAGCGTTAGAAAAGACCTATCTCAAGCCGACCTTGTTTCTCTAAAAGTAGATGCTGTAAATAATCTTACCTTCAAAAAAATTAATAGACCACACCATCTTTTAGATATTAACTTAATTCTTGATGGAATTATTGAATTTTCAAAATTTTTTACCGGCAAAATTTTAACTGAGACAATGCTTGTTGAGGGAATAAATGATTCAATTGAAGAACTACAAGGTATCGCTTCCTTTATATCAAACATCGCCCCTCACAAAGCGTATATTTCAATTCCCACACGTCCACCTGCAGAAAAATGGGTAAGGCCTCCTAAAGAAGAAGTTTTAAATATGGCATATCAAGTATTTTCTAAAAAAATCAAAAGTGTAGAAATGCTTATAACCAAAGAAGAAGGCGAGTTTACAATAAGTGGGGATTTACAGGAAGACCTTTTAAGTATAGTTTCTGTGCATCCAATAAGGGAAGAAGAAATCAATAAGATGTTGATTGAAAAAGGAAGTAATTTTTCTTTAATTGATGATTTAATTAAAAGAGGACTTATTAAGAAAGTTGAATACAACAACGAAAATTTCTACATTAGAAAACTTAATTGACAGATCTTGAATGATTTGCAACCAAAAAACTTAATATATTGTTTTTAAAAAACATTAAAGATATGATCCTTTGGAATGAAGAAACAAACATACTTACAACTTTGCTTTACTTACCTTGTGTAATTACAATGAAAACAAAAGAGACTTTTTTATGGGTTCCATGTAAAACGCTTGACAATAAATAAAAATTTAGTATTATTTATAAGAGTGGGGCTATAGCTCAGTTGGTAGAGCGCCTCCTTGGCGTGGAGGAGGTCAGGGGTTCGACTCCCCTTAGCTCCACCAATTTTTTAATTATGGAGCAAACCATGGAAAAAGAATATATCCCAAGTGAATTTGAAGCAAAGTATTACGAGGAATGGGAAAAAGAAAAACTCTTTAAAGCAGAAGATTTTTCTTCAAAGCCAAAATTCTATTTGTTGGTAATGTTCCCCTATCCATCAGGGTCGGGTTTACACGTAGGCCACTGCAGAAACTATATACCAGCGGACACATACGCAAGATACAAAAGAATGAAGGGATTTAATGTGCTTCACCCCATAGGTTACGATGCCTTTGGACTCCCAGCAGAAAATTACGCCATAGAACATGGAGTGCATCCTAAAGATTCAACGTATAAAAATATTGAAAATTTTAGAAGACAACTAAAAATGCTTGGCTTATCTTACGATTGGGATAGAGAGTTTGCAACATCAGACCCAACATACTACAAATGGACGGAGTGGTTTTTTGGATTGCTCTTCAAAAGAGGTCTTGCATACCAGGATACAAACTTCCAATGGTGGTGCCCTCATTGTAAGACGGTGCTTGCAAACGAACAGATAATCGATGGAAAGTGTTGGCGATGCGGGACTCCTGTTGTAAAAAAAGAATTAAAGGAATGGTTTTTCAAAATCACCTCTTATGCAGATAGACTTCTAAATGACCTTGATAAAATCGATTGGCCTGAAAGAATTAAATCAATGCAAAGAAATTGGATTGGAAGATCTTATGGAGCTGAAATTGACTTTGAAGTAGTTGATGAAGCTAACGAAAAGCCTAAAATAAGTGTTTTTACAACACGTATAGACACTATATTTGGCGTTACTTTCCTTGCAATTGCACCAGAACATCCACTGGTAATGAAGATAACAAAAGATGAATACAAAGAAAGTATTGAGAAATACGTAGAAGAAGCCTTAAGGAAGTTTGAAACTGAAAGGCTATCAACGGAAAAAGAAAAAACAGGCGTATTTACTGGCGCTTATGCAAAAAATCCATTTACAGGTGAGTTAGTCCCCATATACGTAGGAGATTATGTGGTATTTTCATACGGAACTGGGGCAGTAATGGGTGTGCCTGCACACGATGAAAGAGATTTTGCATTTGCTAAAAAGCATAATTTACCCATTAAAGTTGTTATATCAAAAGATGGTAACCCCGTAGAAGACTTACCCGAGGCGTTTACTGAAGATGGTATCCTTATAAATAGTGGTGAATTTTCGGGTTTAAAAAGTGAAGAAGCAAGAGAAAAGTTAACCAAGTATGCAGAAGAGCATAATTTTGGTAAGGTTGTTATTAGGTATAAAATACGTGATTGGCTTATTTCAAGACAGAGATACTGGGGAGCACCTATTCCAATAGTCCATTGTCCAGTCCACGGAGCAGTCCCTGTCCCTGAAAAGGAACTTCCTGTGCTACTTCCTGAGGAAGTTGATTTTTCTCCAAGAGATACAGGAGAGTCCCCTCTTGCAAATGACAAAGACTTTGTTAATACTACATGCCCCATCTGTGGAGGTCCTGCAAAGAGGGAAACAGACACCCAAGACGGTTTTGCATGTTCTTCATGGTATTTCTTGCGTTTTGCTGATCCCAAAAATGATAAGGCACCTTTTGATAGAGACAAAGTAAAATACTGGTTGCCTGTTGACCTTTACATAGGTGGAGCAGAGCATGCAGTAATGCATCTTCTTTACGCAAGATTTTATACTAAAGTAATGTTCGATGCAGGTCTTATTGACTTTGATGAACCGTTTAAAAAGTTACTCAATCAAGGTATGATACTTGGACCAGACCATCAGAAGATGAGTAAATCAAGAGGAAATGTGGTTAATCCTGATGATGTAGTAAAAGAATACGGAGCAGACACTTTAAGAGCGTATATTCTTTTTATTGGACCGTTAGACACTGACTCAGCATGGAGCACAGAGGGTATTAGAGGAGTAAATAGGTTCATAAAAAGGATGTGGAGTCTTTTCATTCAACTTGAAGATGTCAATGAAACAATTTCAAACGAGCAAATTGAAAAAGGGATTGAATTAATGACCGATAAAATGATTGTAAAAATAAGCGACCAAATAGAAAAACTCAAGTTCAACACAATGATAAGTAGCTTTATGGAGTGGTTGAATTACCTTTATAAAGTAGTAGAAGACGATCCAACTGTTATAAAGACTAAGGCGTTTAAAGAGGCTGCAATAACTTTCCTTACGATGCTTGCCCCAGCAACTCCCTTTGTTACAGAAGAGCTTTACCGTAAATTAGGAGGTAGTGGAAGCATCCATAAGAGAGACTGGCCCCAATCTAAAGGAATATACAAGGAAGAGAAAACTATAGTAGTTGTTCAAGTAAACGGAAAAGTAAGAGATAGAGTAGAAGTGCCAATAGAAGCGGATCTTGAAGATGTGCTTGATTTAGTTAAAAAATCTGATAAAATAACAAGGTTAAATATTGATTTTGATAAAGCAAAATACGTTTTTGTAAAAGACAAACTTTTAAATATTGTTATTTAGGAGGAAAAGATGGCTCAACCAAAAAAGAAAACTACACATTCAAGAAGTAGAATGAGAAAAATTAAAGAACACCTTGAGAATGTTAATTTAGTTGAATGTCCACATTGCCATAACTTAATCCAACCGCATAAAGTGTGTCCATATTGTGGATATTACGACGGGAAACAGGTGTTAGAAGTAGAAAAAGCAAGCAAGTAATTACTCTAATCTTTATGAGTAAAAATTTACTTGACAAAGAAATAAAAGAGAGGGTACAGGCTTTTGAAACACTGCTTAAAAAGAAGATACCCCGTAAGTGTAGAGATACCTTTATTACAGCTATAACTCATTCATCTTTTGTAGGAGAAAACAAAGGCTTTACTTCGAATGAGCGGTTGGAATTTATTGGAGATTCTGTTTTGTCGCTTACTATCACATACCACCTGTTAGACCGCTACAAGGATTTAAGTGAGGGAGAATTAAGCAGAAAAAGAGCCTATTTAGTATCAGAAAAAAGCCTTTCCAAGAAAGCAGAAAAAATACAATTAGGAGAATTACTTCTTTTTGGCAAAGGCGAAAATAAAAGTGGTGGAAAGTATAAATCCGCAATCCTTGCCGATGCTTTTGAAGCAGTG
Organism: Caldisericum exile; assembly: GCA_020722505.1. Classification (GTDB taxonomy): domain Bacteria; phylum Caldisericota; class Caldisericia; order Caldisericales; family Caldisericaceae; genus Caldisericum; species Caldisericum exile_C. The sequence goes on from DYKR01000024.1 coordinate 5,237, forward strand.
ACTGCTGCAATATTCTTATGTTTTGGTTTTAAAGAAGCACATAGATTTATAGGAGAAATTTTTAAAGAGGATTTAGAAAACGTGCTTAGTATAGAGGCAGTAGATGCAAAAACAAAACTCCAAGAAATCCTACAAAAGACCATACATAAAGTGCCAGAATATAGAATAGTTGACGAAGAAAAGATAGACGATACAAAATTTTTTAAAGCCGAAGTAAAAATCGACGGGAAAATTCTTGGAAGCGGTAAGGGTAGGACAAAAAAAGAGGCAGAAGAAGAGGCTGCAAAAGTTGCTTTAAACGATGAATATATTAGAAAAATTGAGGAATCTAATCAGTAAAAAGAGTGCAAATCTTGATGAGGTAGAAGAATTTTTACTCAGTAAGAATTTTGGAGTTAGATTTACAGAAGAGTTCATTGATAAATTTAAAAAAGAAGGTAAGGATTATGTTGAACTCTTTAAAAAAACTGTTAAAGAGGCGTTTGAGGGTTTAGATACAACTGTAAACCTATCAAAGGAGCCTCCAACTGTATTTATTTTTGTTGGTTCGAACGGCTCTGGCAAAACAACAAGCATTGCAAAAGTTGCCAATTTTTACAAGAAAAAAGGTCTTAAAAACATCCTTTTAATAGCAGGTGATACTTTTAGGGCTGGTGCAATAGACCAACTTTCTATATGGGTTGAGAGATTAAATGTTGATATAATGAAAGGGAAACCTAAAGCTGATCCTGCAAGTGTTATATTTGATGGATTATCAAAAGCCAAAGACTACGGGTTAATTCTTGTAGATACTTCTGGCAGAGTTGAAACTAACGAAAACTTGTTAAAAGAACTGACAAAAATTGAAAAAGTAGTTTTAAGTAAAACAAGTAGAATAAATGAGGTATTTCTTGTAATGGATAGTTTAACAGGTTTAAATTCAATGGAGCAGGTTGATGCTTTTACCAAAGCAATTAAAGTTACAGGGATTATATTGACTAAATTTGATACTTCAAGCTACCCTGGAGTTGTAATTCCCATAGTTGAAAAGTTCAGAATACCAATTAAATTTATAGGGACAGGTGAAGATATTAATGACCTTGAAGAATTTTCTTATGATTTTTACATTAACAAAATAATTGGAGGAGTGCAATGAAAAACAACTTATCACCAAAGGAAAAAAAGCTTCTTAAGAAACAACATATTAAAGAATTACTTGAAGTGTATGCAAACCTTCTAACTGAGAAAGAAAAAAACATCGCTACACTTTTTACTGACCCTTCTTTAAGTGGCTCTGAAATTGCAAGAAGACTCAAAGTCTCAAGGCAAGCTGTGCATGATATTGTTAGGCATGCTATTAACAAAATGGAGCGATGTGATGCAAAATCAAAACTACTTGAAAAAAGAAGAAAGAAAATGAAAATCCTTTTAGAAATGGATAACGCTATCAATAATCTCACTACAGATGAAGCAAAGAAAACCGAATTAAAGAAACTATTAAAAGCACTTAAACATTTAGAAGAACAATAAAAATTTAAGGTTATTAAAGGTAATTGCAGTTAAGTAGTTTAGATTTGATGGTTATTATTTTGTAATAACTTTGTCACGGGGAGTTTTTGTTGTATTTTGTCCTCTTAGGCTATTTTTAAGGGATCATAAGAATGTTTCTTTAGTGGTATCCTGGTATTTTTTCTTTGAAATCCCAAGTTAAACTCTAAGGTAAGAGAAAACTCTTCCTTGTTCCACTTTATCATCCCTTTTCTCAGTCATCTTAGGCATGTTTACTTCACTCAGGGCAAACTCTGCGACGAAGTAGAGTGTCATCCTGAGCACGTTCGCTTCGCTCAGTGTA
>DYKR01000025.1 GCA_020722505.1 Caldisericum exile
TTCTTGTAGAATCATCCCAATTTACTTCACAACCAAGAGACTCTGCAACAAACCCTGTCTTTGCTTCAGAACTTATACGACTATACAAAATTTCCCACAGGGTAAGCGATTTGGTTTTTAAAATAAAAATGGATAAGAGTTATTTTACTAATTGCTCAGGCTTCTTTTTCTCAACATATATTGAAGAGGCAGATAGTAGAATTTCAGAAACTCCGTGGTGGCTTATAAACTTAGAAAAGCCCTAAATTTTACTTTTGTAATTTAAAATATGTAACCCCAATCTCTTTTAATTTCTCATAATCTGGCACCACATAGGAAATGCCGTCAATCATGTCGGGTGTCCCTGGAAAATTCACAATCTCAACATCTTGACTTGTAATATTTTTAAAAGTAAGCCCTATCTTTGTAATTTGCGCAACCGTTAAGTTTGTATCAACAGCGCTTCCAATCTCTTTTGCTATCTGTGGGAGCCTAAATATAGTTCTAATACTCTTTGTTTGGTCTATAATCGCCTTTATAAGTTCTTGCTGTCTTTCAACCCTTCCGTGCACATTACCTTGTTCGTCCACTCCAAAATCACCCCAGGTATCATACCTAAAACGTGCATATTCAAGGGCCTTTTCGCCATCTAAATGCTGAACACCTGGTTTTAAATCTATTTTCACATCACCAGTCCAGGAATGGTAATACATTCTTTCTTTTACATCAATTGTTACTCCACCAATGGCATCAATTACTTTGGCAAACCCTTCAAAATTAACAATTGCATAGTATCGAATATCTTTAGTATCAATATTTAGAAGGTTTGCTACTGTTTTTATGGAAAGTTCTACGCCACCATCTGAAAAGTAATCTGAATTAAAGGCAGCGTTTATTTTGTCGTATCCGTGATTGGGTATCTCAACTCTTGCATCACGTGGTATAGAAAGAAGACTGACCTTTGAAGTCTTTGGATCAAGATGGGCAAGGATTAATACATCAGATCTACCTGCTTCCTCTTTTGTTCTTCTATCTGTGCCAATTAAAAGGATATTGAAAGGTTTTGAAGTATCCAAAGGGATTTCTCCTTTGGAATTTTCATTTATAAGGGCAAAATTTTTCGCAGTTATAAATACAAAATATCCAAGCACAGCAATAAATACTATCAATAACACAAGCAAGGTTTGTTTAATAATCGTTTTAATGTCCATTTTTACCTCTTAATCAAAGAAAAATACTCATTATATACATAACAAGACAAATTATAATACACAATTTTAAAAATTTTATGAGTTTTCTCATCTATTTAAAAAATTTAACAAGATACGGGCCAAATAGCAAGGAAATTGTTGTCATTAATTTTATTAGTATGTTTATGGAAGGACCTGCAGTATCTTTTAGGGGGTCTCCAACGGTATCACCCACTACAGATGCTCTATGTGCTTCTGAACCTTTTCCGCCATAATTACCCTGCTCTATGTATTTTTTTGCGTTGTCCCAAACTGCTCCTGCATTTGCCATGTAAATTGCAAGTATAACACCAGAAAGCAAGGCTCCTGCAAGAAGGCCTCCTGTAAAATCTTTACCCATTGCCCCCAAAACAATAAACCCTACAAAAGGTGAAACAATTGCAATAAGTGAAGGAAGCACCATATTTCTTAAAGCACCCTTAGTGCTAATTGCAACACATGTTTTATAGTCTGGATCTGCCTTACCTAAAATAAGCCCTGAAATTTCTCTAAACTGTCTTCTTACCTCTTCAACCATGTTCCCTGCTGTTCTTGAAACAGCAACAATTGCTAAAGCAGAAAAAAGAAATGGCAATGATGTTCCAATAAACATACCAGAAATTGTGTAAGGAGATATTATATCTAAAGACCCCATCTTCATTGTTTGTATATAAGAAGAGAAAAGCGCAAGGGCTGTAAGTGCTGCAGAACCAATTGCAAAGCCTTTTCCCATTGCAGCCGTTGTGTTGCCAAGAGCATCAAGCACATCTGTTTTCTCTCTTACTGTATGTGGTAAATTAGACATTTCTGCAATTCCACCTGCGTTATCTGCAATTGGTCCATAGGCATCCACACTTAAACTTACCCCCAATGTAGATAACATTCCAAGACCTGCAAGTGCAATACCGAAAAGCCCTGAGAATTTATATGCAATAATAATTACAATTGCAATAAGAAGTAGTGGCAGAAACGAACTTTCCATACCAACAGCCATACCTGAAAGGATTGTTGTAGCAGCTCCACCAACGCTTGCAGATTTTGCAACCTCTTTAACTGGTTTTTCACTTGTGTAGTACTGTGTAATAAACCCAATGAGGAGGCCGACGATTAAGCCTGATACGATTGCAGCAAAATAGTTTAAGCCATTTTGATATTTTAAAGAAAATACAAAGAACACCACCATGGCAAGAATATTTGCTACAATTGAGCCAAAGTTCAGTGCTTTTTGTGGTGCTACATTCATTTTTGAAGCAATTAAAGAAGAGATGATACCAATAATTGAAGATAATATGCCAAAGCCAACAATTGTATACACAAAACTCGAGGTACTTTCTCCAAGAACGAATACTCCAAGAATTATTGCGGCAGTAATTGAGCCAACGTATGACTCATAAAGGTCGGCACCCATTCCTGCGATATCGCCAACATTATCACCAACATTATCTGCAATAACTGCTGGGTTTCTTGGATCATCTTCTGGGATACCTGCTTCAACCTTCCCAACCAAATCTGCACCAACGTCCGCAGCTTTCGTGTAAATACCACCACCCACACGAGCAAACAGGGCAACAAAACTTGCCCCAATGGAATATGCTGTAATAGCCACAAGAGGACTTAACTGTGGAATAAATTTTACCGTTATTAAATAAGAAAGAAGAGAACCTATGACACCCAACCCCACAACGATAAGTCCCATGACCGAGCCACCTGAGAATGCTATAAAAAGAGCTTCTCCTGTAGTTTTTGTAGCAGCCTGGGTAGTCCTCACGCTAGATCTTGTTGCAACAGTCATACCGAAAAAACCAGAAAGAGTTGAAAATACTGTGCCTATTACAAAAAATAAACTTGCATATGGAGAAATTGATAAGGCAATGATTAAAGCAAAAACGGCAACCCATAAATACATGGTTTTATACTCTTCTAACAAAAAGGCAAGGGCGCCATCTTGAATTGCTTTTGCTATTTTTTTCATTCTTTCGTTACCTTGATCTTTTTTGAGGATAGAGATTGAAATGATGATTGCAGATACAAGTGCTACTACTCCAGAGATGCTACTAATCAATAATTCCATTTGTACCTCCTTCTTTCCACTTTGGAGCCGGCGATCTGATTTGAACAGACGACCCGCTGATTACGAATCAGCTGCTCTACCACTGAGCTACGCCGGCAAAAAATCTTTCAATAATAAAAATGGAGCGGAAGACGGGATTCGAACCCGCGACACCTGCCTTGGCAAGGCAGTGCTCTACCCCTGAGCTACTCCCGCTTATTCTCCGCATTTTCATAAATCTGGCGGGATCGATGGGATTCGAACCCACGGTCTCCGGCGTGACAGGCCAGCGTGTTAAACCACTACACCACGACCCCGCAACCACTTAATTATATTTAAAAGTTTTAATTTTGCAACTCCTTATGGTGGGCGAAACAGGATTCGAACCTGTGACCCCTTCCGTGTGAGGGAAGTGCTCTACCGCTGAGCCATCCGCCCACTGCCCACTTTCAACTTGGTGCCCTCGAGGAGAGTCGAACTCCTATCGCCGCCTTGAAAGGGCGATGTCCTAACCGTTAGACTACGAGGGCACTGGTGAGCCGTGCAGGACTCGAACCTGCGACACCCGGCTTAAAAGGCCGGTGCTCTACCTCCTGAGCTAACGGCCCTCTTTGAGGTCTAGCAATATATAATACAAAATTATTAAAATAAGTCAAGAGTATTTTTAGAACTGTTCAATGATTTCTACAAATTTTGTGTATTCCGACTGGAACAACAATCTGCATTGGCCTTGTGGACCATTCCTCTGTTTTGCAACTAAAACTTCTACTCTTTCTCTTTCAGCTTCATCTGGAATGTGTAAGAAAATTACAACATCTGCATCCTGTTCAATTGAACCACTTTCTCTTAAATCTGAAAGCATTGGTTTTTTGTCTTCTCTTTTTTCTACTGCTCTACTTAACTGCGATAATACTACAATTGGTATGTTAAGCTCCCTTGCAAGATTTTTTAAACCTCTTGTAATTTGTGATATCTCAAGCACTCTATTTTCTACTCTTTGCTCTGAACGTATCAGTTGAAGGTAATCTACAAAAATAATACCAACTTTTGATTCTATTTTTAACCTTCTTGATTTTGTGCGTATATCTGTAAGAGTTACATCGGGACTATCGTCTATATAGATTGGCGCTTCGTATAGCTCTGAATAGGCTTCTGTGATTTTGCTAAAATCTTCGTCTCTTAAATAGCCTGTCTTTAACCTCTGCATATCGACTTTTGCTTCAGAACAAAGCATTCTTTCAAGAAGTTGTTCCTTTGACATTTCTAAGGAAAAAAATCCAACAGGAAGATTTTCTTTAATTGCGATGTTTGTTGCAATGTTTAGTGCAAAAGAAGTTTTTCCAACGCTCGGTCGTGCTGCAATTATGATGAGGTCTGAATTTTGAAACCCACCTGTTATTTTATCAAGAGATTGGTATCCTGAAGGTATTCCAGAAACACCTAATTTTCTTTTGTATCTATTTTCAATTTCTTCAAAATGTTCGTGTAAAAAATCTTTTATCCTTATAAAGTATGTTTGAGTTTTTTCTTGAGCGATGTTGAAAATTTTTTGTTCTGCAAGGTCCAAAACTTCATCGATGTCAAGTGATTCATTGAAACCAAGATCTGAAATTTCTCCGCCTGCTTTAATGAGTTCTCTTAATATTGCCTTGTTTTTTACAATTTTTGCATAGTATTCAACATTTGCTGCATTTGGCACAAAGGCTGCAAGTTGTGCAATGTAAGTTGAGCCACCTACTTCATCAAGATGACCCATCTTTTCAAGTGATTCTACAACCGAAACAATATCAACTGGCAAACCTCTAAGGGAGAGCTCTTTTATTGCTTTCATTATTTTTGCATGTTCGGGGCGATAAAAATCGTCTTCTTTTAAGATTTCAATTACTTTATAGACGGCTTCTTCATCTATAAGCATTGCACCAATAACGGACTGCTCTGCCTCAATTGAGAATGGAGGAAGTTTTTTGAATTCTTCTGCCATTATTCTTTCTCAACTCTAATTTTTAGTTCTGCCTGAATGTCTTTGTAAAGTTTTACAGGTATGTTATAAACTCCGAGTTTTTTGATTGGGTTTTCAAGGATGATTTTTTTACGGTCTATTTCAAGGCCAAATAACTTTTTAATTTTTTCCTCAATGTCTTTTGATGTAATTGAGCCAAAGAGGATATCGTTTAAGCCTGCATTCACTTTAAATATTAACTCCTTTGATTCGAGGATATCTTTTTCATTTTTTGCCTGGGTTATTTTTCTTTCCTCGACATTTTTGCTCTCGTCAATAATGTTGAGTGCAGTATCTTCATCGACAATTTTTGCAAGACCTTTTGGAATTAGATAATTAAGAGCATAGCCCTTAGAAACTGAGACTATGCTCTTTGCATTCCCTAAACCTTTTACGTTTGATAAAAGTAAAACCTTTATCTTCATTGAATTATCTTCTTACATAAGGTAAGAGAGCCATGTATCTTGCACGTTTAATTGCTCTTGCAACTTCTCTTTGGTGTTTGGCACAAAGCCCTGTGTTTCTTCGTGGAAGAATCTTACCTTTTTCACTTATAAACCTTGAAAGTTTCTGCACATCTTTGTAATCTATGCTTTCATTTTTTGCACAGAAAACACAAACCTTTTTTCTCTGTCTAAAAAAATATGCTTTTTTAACTTTTTTCTGAGTTTCCATTCTTACCTCCATTAAGAAAATGGCACATCAGGTTCTGAATCTTCAGTTACTTCTTCTACTTCAACCTCTTTAGAACCTTTTGCTGTCATAAGTTTTAAGTTCCTTGCTACAATTTCTGTTGCATACCTTCTATTGCCGTCAACTTCGTAATCTCTTATACGTAACCTTCCCTCAACAAAAATAAGATCACCTTTTTTAAAAGTCTTTTCTACTCTATCTGCAAGTTTATTCCATGCAATAATTGTAATAAAAGAAGTTTCCTCATCCCACTTGTTTGGGTCTTGTTTTGATTTGTAAGATATGCTTACTGCGATTCTAAACTGGGCAACCTCGTTTCCCTGAGGAGTATAACGGATGTCTGGATCTGCCACAAGACGCCCTGTTAAAAATACTCTGTTAATATCAGACATTTTCTTCGACCTCTTCTACCTTTGTCTCTGGTAAAGTCTCTTTACCCTCTTTTTTTACGATCATTGCTCTTAGGAAACCGTCATTTACCCTGAAAAAATAATACAGATCTTTTACCGTTTCTGGTTTAAGGCTTAGATTAGCAAGGTAATAGTAGCCGTTTGCCTGCTTCTTGATTGGATAGGCAAGCGTTTTTAAGCCCCATTCTACCTCACTGTTGATTGTGCCTTGGGTTTTTTCAACAAAATCATGGAATTTTTGAACTAACGCTTGTCTTTCTTCATCGCTAAGACTAGCGCTTACAATGTAAAGCACTTCGTAATCGTTCATTCTTACCTCCCGGTCTAAATTTTGCCTTGTGATAATTTCACAAGGAAGGTTTAATATTACAACATATTATATAGAAATTGTTTTATAAATCAATAGAAAAAAAATTTTATTATTATAACCGAACCTACAATAGGGAATGTTTTTTATTCATTTTTAATAGTCGTCTGTCCTTTTCATCCTTTACTAAAAACATCTTAAGAAAATTGAGATAAATTAATCTAAAAAATTCCTTCAAATTTATGGAACTTTTTTATGAGTTTGAGTATCTAATATATGAGGAAAAGGAATTTTTGGTTAAAGCAAAAATGCATTTTAAAGAAAAACACCGCATGCAGTCATTCTGGGGAACACATTCGCTTCGCTCAGTGTAAACTCT